>JABXJW010000053.1 GCA_013375395.1 Desulfobacterales bacterium | reverse complement strand
GAGGCGTACTTATGGTACGCCGCAGTGACGAAGGATGCAGCGCAACGCAGAAGTTGGACTTTTTACGAAGCCGTCATAGTTGTTTCATTTCATTTGCAGTGCATCGAGCAAGAGATTTTTTGGGGGGATGTTCGAAGATGTACCATCTTCTTGAATGTAGAGCTTTCATTGCAGGCCGTAGTTTTGCTGTTCCTCCGCTCCGGGTTCAATATCACTTCCATTAACGCGAATCGATGGCGAGCCGAGAAACCTCAAATCCATCGCCTTCTGGTGCGTATTCACCACGACTTCCGAAACACCGGCCTCCAGGCCAAGTTCACTCAACACGTCTCTGACCATTATCGAGGTGCTTTTTGTAACGCCGCAACGCGGAGAAAAAAGCAGGTCTATTCTTGGTAAACTATCAGTCAAAGGCTTACCTTTTTCCAACCGTTGACCGGACAGCCGCTATGACCATTTCAGAGCTCGGTTTATTGAACATTTCCTGGGGTGGTGAAACAGGTACAGGAATATCCCGGGCCGCAACTCGCTTGATTGGCGCCTTGAGCGCGTCAAATGCCTCCTCAGCAACGATCGCCGATATCTCGGCTCCGAATCCACCAAACTTGGCGGCATCATGTAAGACAACAAGCCTGCCGGTTCTTCTGACTGAATCCAGTAAGCAAACCTTATCAAGGGGAACCAGGCTTCTTAAGTCTATCACTTCCGCGGAAATCCCTTCGTCTAACAGGGCCTTGGCCGCTTCCAGGGCCGTATAGACAGATCCTCCGTAGCTGACGACCGTGCAATCGTTTCCTGGGATGACAATCCTGGCCTCCCCGATGGGTATCCTGTAGTCCCCATCCGGGACTTCCCCCTTCATCCAGTAAAGCAGCATTTCTTCAATGACAATCACCGGGTTCGGGTCGAATGTTGCGCTCAACAATAAGCCTTTTGCATCCGCAGGTGTGGAGGGGAAAACAACTTTCAATCCCGGACTGTGCGCAAGCCATGCCTCCAGATTGTGCGAATGCTGGCAACCTGCAGCAAAATTCACACCGGCCTTGATTCTCACCGTAAGCGGAAAGGAAGACTTTCCCCCGCTCAAATACCTTAACTTGGCAGCATGATTTACCAGCATGTCCGTAGCCAGTGTGATAAAGGGAAAAAACATGATTTCAACCACAGGTCGAAGGCCGAGCGCTGAGGCGCCGACTGCCAGGCCAGCTATGGCAGCCTCGCTCACCGGGGTGTCCTTTACCCGTTTTGGGCCGTATTTTTCCAGGAGACCGTGTGTCGGCAAGTTGGGATTATAATGGATGGATACCCCAACGCCCTCACCGGCAATGAAAACGCCGTCATCTTTGCTCATGGCCACATCGAGCGCATCTTTCAGTGCCTGTCCAAATGACAAAACCGCCATGAATGACCTCCTTTACCGCGCAACTTGATAGTATGGGAATTTCCTTTTCTGGAGCGGCGCAGCCCTCCGGGGCGTAGGCCGCGCTACATAAAATCGCGGAGCGATTTTATTCTTCAACCCAAACATCTTGCAAAGCCTCTTCGGGCAACGGGTAGGAGCTTTCAGTTGCAAATCCGACCGCCTCGTCAACCTTTGCATCTATCTGCCTGTCAATGGTCTGAAGTTGAGCTTCCGTGACCAGACCGTCTGCCAGCATACTCTCACTCAGGCGCTTGACAGGACACAATCGGGACCATTCTTCCAGTTCTTTCTTATCTACATAGTGCTGGTGGTCGTGTTCACCATGGCCGCGCATTCTGTATGTCTTGGCTTCAATCATGCCCGGTCCTTTTCCGTTGCGGCAACGCAATACCATTTTTTTTGCAAGCGCGTATATTTTTTCCACGTCATTGCCATCCACCGACTCGCCCGGCATCCCATATCCCACGGCACGCTGGGCAATATCCCTCAAACAAGAATGCTCGGAGAGGCTCTGAGCGCCTGCCCAACAGTTATTTTCGCAAACAAAGACAATAGGGAGCTTCCAGAGCGCAGCCAGGTTCATGGCCTCATGAACACTGCCTTCTGCAGCAGCGCCATCGCCGAAGAAAACCACAGTAATATTTGACGTGCCCCGGTACTGTTGGGCAAAGCCTGCCCCCACGGCCAAAGGCGGACCGCCTCCCACGATCGTTGTTGTCATCAAAGCATTCACCTCAGGCACAGCCATATGAAGGGTTCCGGACTTGCCCTTATTCACTCCGGTTGCCTTACCCATAATCTCGGCCATAAGATATTTAGGATCCGCCCCTTTGGCCAGCAAGTGGCCATGACTCCTGTGATTACTCACAATGACATCATCCGGTTGAAGAGCCTTGACAATTCCGACGGCCACGGCTTCTTGACCGTTGGCAAGGATTTGCATGCCGACCAATTTGCCTTTTTGCTGAGAAAGTTCGATCAGCTTTTCTTCAAATTTTCGTATCAGCACCATTTCCTCATACATCGTTTTTTTCAAACCGACATCTGCTTGCTGTGAACCCATATGTACCCTCCTGTCTTGCCTGCCCAACGTTGCAAAGCCATCTTGGAGCGCCTGCCTGCTCTTTATTTCAAGCCACGGTATGTTTTAGCGGGGTTGACCGGCGCTGTAAAGCGCCAGAGTCCAATTTACAAAGTCCCTAAAAACCCAAACACAATCCAGTTGGATCAGGCCGTTTGCTGGGTCTCGTACTCACGATTCATCTCGGCGATGTAGCCTTGATCTGCAAAACTGAAGTAGGTGTTGTCTCCGATGATCAGATGCTCGTGAACGGTGATCCCCATTACGCGGCAGGCATGGATGAGCTGCCGTGTGAGAAGCGTGTCTTCGCGCGACGGCCTTGGCTCGCCCGATGGATGGTTGTGCACCAAGAACAGGGCCGCGGCATGGTGCTTGAGTGCTGCCTGGACCACTTCTCTGGGATAGACGCTGCTGGCCGTCAGGGTGCCCTCAAAAAGGGTTTCTATTGTAAGAATCCTGTTTTGGGCGTCAAGGAAGACGACCTTGAAGATTTCACGCTTCTTGTCGCGAAGGCTGTGATAGAGATAGTCGAAAAGCTCTTTTGAGGATCGGATCGGGTCTTTCTTGATGAGTCTTTTTTTGAGGTAGCGCTCGGCAACAGCATGGACGAACTGAATGCTGAATAGATTTTTTTGGCCGATCCCTTTTATCTTTTGTAGTTGTTCTGCCGGTGCTTCAATGACGCCCTGAAGGGTCTTAAAGCGTTTCAAGGCAGCCTTGGCCTGCTCCTTACAGTCTTTTCTGGGGGTTCCCAGGGTGAGAAGAAGCTCTATAACTTCATAATCGTGGAACCCCTCGAGGCCGGAAGCAAGAAATCTTTCCCTCAGTCGCCCCCGATGGCCTTCGCCCTTGTGGCCTGTCTTTTCCTCAGCCATTTATCTTGCAGATGTCATTGGTGATGGTCTCGTAAAAAGTCCAAATTAGACGGCAAAATAATCCGCCGAAGGCGGACTAAATTCAAGGCGCGCACCTCTTTTCAAGCCGCCAGGCGCAAATCATGAGGAATGGGGCGTACTTATGGTACGCCACAGTGATTTACCCTGTTAAATCGGCTCCGCCGTCTCGCGTAGCGAGAATTTAACGAGGCAGGGGATGCAGCGCAACGCAGAAGTTGGACTTTTTACGAAGCCGTCATTGGTCACTGGTCTGTGGTAGTCCGCATTTCCCACTCAGAAATATCCCGGCTGTGCTTCAATCCGAAATCCAAAAAGTGCATCAGTCGTGATCAAGCTCTTGCTTGAGGCCCCTGCTCATGAGGAGTCGAAGTGCCTCTTTTGGGTCAAGATCTTCGTACAATATCCGATAGACCTGTTCTACAATGGGCATTTCAACTGCCATCATCTGCGACATACTGTAAACGGATCTTGTGGTCTTGACGCCTTCTGCTACCGTAACCATATCTGCCAGAATGGCTTCAAGCTTCATCCCTTGTCCCAGCTTGTGTCCGACGGTCCAGTTTCGGCTAAGTCTTCCGGTACAAGTCAGGACCAGGTCGCCAATACCGGACAGTCCCATAAAGGTCTTTGGGTCGGCACCCAGTCTTTTGCCAAGGCGCTGGATCTCGGTCGCTCCTCTGGTAATCAGGGCCGCCCTGGTGTTGTATCCCAGACCAAGGCCGTCTGAGATGCCTGCTGCAATGGCCATCACATTTTTCACTGCACCGCCCAGTTCCAAGCCGATCATATCTTGACTTGTATAAACTCTAAAATAATCAACAGCAAAGGCATCCTGTACACGTCGGGCCACTTCCGGGTCGCGGGCGGCAACCGTGACGGCCGTAGGGATCTTTCTTGCCACTTCCTTGGCAAAGCTCGGTCCGGAGAGCACCGCAAGTCTGCCGCGGAGCCTGGGAGGGAGCAGCTGCCCGAGGATTCCCGACATGGTCAGGTGGGTCTTGTTTTCTATGCCCTTTGAGGCGCTTACGATGACGGTCGTTTCAGTTGGGTGATGGATCAGTCTGACGGCAACAGAGCGAAACACGTGCGAAGGCACTACAAGGAGCAACATGTCTTTGCCGGCGGCAACTTTATCCAGATCGGTTGACGGCCTGAGGTTTGGCGAAAGATGAATGCCGGGAAGAAATACCTTGTTTTCTTTTTCCTTAAGGATGTCTGCACAGACTTCCTCTTCAAAGACCCAAAGATCCACCTCGAAGCCTTTGTCGGCCAGCAGGTTGGCAAGTGCGGTTCCCCATGCCCCTGCTCCGATCACACCAATTTTCATGTCCGCTCTCCTGTGCAGTCGCTTGTCACTGCTCATTAGTCAGTAATGCAGTGCCTAATCACAAATATCCTTTTCCGCCAGCCGGGCGGCACTTGCCACACGTTCGCCGGGCTCCATGGCGATCAAACGCACTCCCTGGGTGTTTCTGCCAATGACTGAAACGTCTTTTACGGGCATTCGAATGATCTTGCCGCGATCTGTCACCAGCATAAGATCATCCTCATCAGTGACCAGGAGTATGGCAACAACCATACCGTTTCGGTCCGTGGTCTTGATGGTGATCACGCCCTTGCCGCCTCGATTCTGTACAGGGTACTCGTCTATGGAGGTTCGTTTGCCATAGCCGTTTTCGGTGATGGTCATCAGGGTTTTGCCGTTCGTGAGCACTTCCATCCCCACAAGATAGTCCTCATCGGAAAGACGCATGCCGTGCACCCCTTGGCTGGCCCGAGCCGTAGGCCTCACGTTCGATTCATGAAACCTGATTGACTTGCCGTGCATTGAGCCCAGGAAGACATTTTGTGTGCCGTCGGTTATGCGCACGGCAATGAGTTCATCGCCCTGGACAAGATTAAGCGCGATAATACCGCCTGATCTTTGGCGGCTGTAAGCCATCAGGTCCGTCTTTTTTACCAGGCCATGCTTTGTTGCCATGAGAACGGTCAATCCCGGTTCAAAGGATCGGACCGGAAGCACGGTGGCCACCTTTTCCTCATCTGTAAGGGACAGCAGGTTGACGATCGCCTTGCCACGCGCCAGCCGGCCTGCCTGTGGCAGCTCGTGAACCTTGCGCCAGTAAACTCGCCCCAGGTTTGTGAAGAACAGGAATATTTCATGGGTGGAGGCGATAAATAGACGGTCTACAAAGTCTTCTTCTTTGATGGCCATGCCGGTTTTCCCCTTGCCCCCGCGCCGCTGGCTGTTGTACAGGGTGATGGGGTTTCGCTTGATGTAGCCCGTATGAGAAATGGTGACCACCATGTCCTCTTCGACAATCATGTCTTCCACGGTGAGTTTTTCGGTCTCTTCTACGATCTCGCTGCGGCGTTCGTCTCCATAATGCTTTCGAATCTCTAAGAGTTCCTCCTTGATGATGTTCAGGACCAGTTGCTCGCTGGCCAGGATTTCGCGATATCGGGCGATTGCCTGGATGGTCTCTTTGTATTCGGCGGCGATTTTTTCTCGCTCAAGGCCTGTCAGACGCTGGAGGCGCATGTCCAGGATGGCCTGGGCCTGGACCTCTGTCAGTTCAAAGTCTGAGGTGAGACGCTCCTTGGCCTCAACAGGCGTCTTTGATGATCGGATCACGCTGATCACGGCATCGATGTGATCAAGGGCAAGCTTGAGGCCTTCCAAGATATGGGCGCGGGCCTCGGCCTTGTCCAGTTCAAAGCGTGTGCGTCGGGTGACAATCTCTTTGCGATGGCCTACAAAGTGGCCGAGGAGTTCTTTCAGGTTCAGGAGCCGAGGCTGCTTGTCCACGATGGCAAGCAGGATGATCCCAAATGTGGACTGCATCTGGGTAAAGGAGTAAAGCTGATTGATAATAACTCCGGCGATTTCGTCTTTTTTCAGGGCAATGACGATCCGCATTCCTTCCCGGTCTGATTCATCCCGCACATATTGCACGCCTTCGATCCGTTTGTCTCTCACCAGTTCCGAGATCTTTTCGATCAAACGGGCCTTGTTGACCTGGTAGGGAATCTCGGTGGCTATGATGCTTTCGCGTCCTGTTCTGCGGTCTTTTTCTATCATTATCCTGGCCCGGAGTCGGATGATGCCCCTGCCGGTCTTATAGGCGTTTTTAATGCCTTCGCGTCCGTAAATGATACCTGATGTGGGAAAATCAGGGCCCGGCAGGTATGCCATCAGGCCCCCGCAGGAAATATCCGGGTTGTCGATCATGGCTATGGTTGCATCAATTACTTCAAGCAGATTGTGCGGTGGAATATTTGTTGCCATGCCGACTGCGATCCCGGATGAGCCGTTTACGAGCAAATTCGGAATCTTTGCCGGCAGGAGAGAAGGTTCCGCAAGGGATTCGTCATAGTTGGGAGCAAAATCGACCGTCTCTTTGTCAAGGTCTTCGAGCATCTCGTGGGCCGCACGTGTGAGCCTGACCTCTGTGTATCGCATTGCCGCCGCCGCATCCCCGTCTACTGATCCGAAGTTTCCCTGGCCGTCAACCAGGGGATATCGCAAAGAAAAGTCCTGAGCCATGCGCACGATTGTGTCGTAAACCGCTGTGTCGCCGTGGGGGTGGTATTTACCGATGACATCACCCACAATGCGTGCGGACTTTTTGTAAGGTTTGTTCCAGTCATTTTTGAGTTCGTGCATGGCATACAGGATTCGCCGGTGGACCGGCTTCAGACCGTCACGAACGTCAGGCAGGGCGCGGCCGATGATTACGCTCATGGCATAATCCAGGTAGGACCGCTTCATCTCGTCTTCAATGTTGACTTCAATATGTCTTACAGGTTCGCTCATCAAAGATATTGCTTACTCCTTGTTTGTCCTCAGAATCAGAAGGAAGACACCGGCCGGCAATTCCTCGGAAAATTAATGCTGCGAGAGGCAAAGTTGGCTATGTTGTCAGGAAAAAGTGCAAAAATAAGCACGCAGGACTGTAGAAAATTTCCACATGTTAGTCAAGGATTAAAAAGGATCAAAGACGATCTTGAGGGCCGGTTCTGGGAGGTGTTAAGTGGCTGTCCATAGGATATTTTTTTCCGGAGGCAAGACCTCGGCACTGGATGATATGACCATTTCATCGGCGGCCCGAGCCTTCATATACTCCTGAAACACTTTGCAGCCCTCGGATTTTTTACACCTGTGCCAGCAGATCTTCACATGAATTCTTGGGCGATTTCCTTTGTTCTCGCAAACAACGTAGTCTTTCATGCTTACTCCTTTACGTTACTCTGATCAAGTCTCTTCGTAGGCGTTCACAGGTTCAGGGTTCACCGTTCAGGGTTAGCTTTCTTGCGTTGACCTTCCTGAACGCTTACGTCTCTTTTTATGTTTTTTAAGCATAATTAAATATCACTTATCTATACATTTAATCAAGTTAACAATATTTTGTATATAATTTCTTATGTAAGATTTGTCAAGGGAAAAATACTGCGTGCCGGCATTGTGAAGTTTATCAATTTTGACTGTGATTTCCATTGGATATCCGCCACTCAACAACAGGCCATGATGACGGCCTTTTTCTTTCTACTGCCGTTTTTTATGCTCAACGGCTTCGTATTTCCCATAGCCAACATGCCTGTAGTGGTTCAGTGGTTGACCTACCTGAATCCCCTAATGTATTTTTTGAATGAGGACAACTTGTTCTGCTTTTCGTAACAGAGCCTACCTGCATCACAGTCTGCAAATACGCTATTTGTGCTGCCAAAATACATAGTTTGCCCTATTTACTCGGTCCATAGTCTTACTAAATTAAAGAATGATTGCCCTACGCGTCTTCTGGAACCCAAAAATAGTGGCAAGGTGGTTATGGCCAGCTACGGGCGGAAAGGCCATTTTCATTTCGGCAGCGTGGCTGAAAAGGTCGTGAAAAACTCCCCCGTCCCGGTAGTCACGATTCCAATTGGTCCAGAGAAATAATCGCTTTTAGTCCCATCCCGGGGAGAGCGGACAAAAAGGAGGTGTTGTCTATGGAGATCGTGCCTTGGAGACCCCTTGGAGAGTTCGGCCGGCTTCGCAGAGAGATGGATGATCTTTGGAGTCGGTTTTTCGGAGAAACGCGTCTTCCGAGAATCTTTGCACAAGAGTGGGCGCCATCGGCGGATATTTCCGAAACAAAGGATAATGTGGTTGTTAAGGCCGAATTGCCTGGCTTGGAAGCCAAAGACATCAACGTGAGTATCTCCGGGGACATACTGACCATGAGAGGTGAGAAGAAAAAGGAAGAAGAGAAAAAAGATGAACATTTCTATTGCTGTGAAAGATATGCCGGCTCTTTCCAACGTTCATTCCAGCTTCCTATTGGAGTGAAAAGCGATAAAATCGACGCTACTTTCAAGAACGGCGTATTGACGATCACGCTTCCCAAAGCTGAGGAAGCCAAGAAAAAGCAAATCGAGATCAAGACTGAATGAACACACTTTAGCTCTCCCCGGGATAGAGCCCACCTAATCAATACAGTAGTTATTGAAATAAAATATGCGGCTTACCCCATATACTTTTCTACTATTCCTGATATAGGGGGACTGGGCGTGGTGATCATGCTTAGCACGTTTGGTCAGCCCTGCCTTTTCGGGGGGTAGAAGGCCAGTTTCCGCTGATTTTGAAAAAAACCTTGGTGGGCATCCGCCAGCGAAGTGAAGAAGCTGGCAGGAAAATTAGAAAAAGACTCTCGTCCGGTGCGGAGAGGCTTGGGGAGGCGAGTGTTTACTGGACGAGGGGGTGTTGTCGGATGCTCGTGAGGATTCTGTTTCAGGTACGTTTGGAGCGCTACCCTTTCTCGTGGGAACACTTCTCACCTCATTTCTCGCCCTGCTCATCTGTTTGCCTTTTTCACTGGCGATTTCTATCCTTATCTTCGAATACTTCAAAAAAGGCCTAGTTTCTTCCTTTCTCAAAAATGTGACGGAACTGCTCGCCGGCATCCCTTCAATCATCCAGGGATTCTAGGCGTTGTTTGTCTTAGTGCCCATTGTGAGGAGTATACAGATGAAGTTCGGCATTTTCCCCTACGGAGTGGGAATCTTTACTGCCTCCTTGATCCTGTCAGTAATGATTATCCCATATGCTGCCTCCATCAGCAGAGAGGTGATCTCGCTTGCCCCTTCCGATACTAAAGAAGCAGCATACTCGCTCGGTGCGACCAGGCAGAAGGTGATCTTGGCCTATGCCCGCTCAGGGATCGTGGCGGGCATTCTCTTGGCTTTGGGAAGAGCGCTGGGCGAAACCATGGCTGTCACAATGGTCATCGGCAACTCAAACCTTTTGCCCGACAGTCTCTTTGGCCCCGGCAACACCATGGCTAGTGTCATTGCTAACGAGTTCACAGAAGCTATAGCCAGGCTGTATGTATCTTCCCTCATAGAGGTCGGCTTACTTCTTTTCTTGGTGACTATGATAATAAATATCATCGGGCAATATATTATCAAGAAGATAAGCTTTGGGGCGTAAATGAATCCACATCGGGTAAGGTTCAGGACAATAAGAGACAGGAGTTTCAAAGCCACTGTGATACTCGTTGCCCTTCTATCAATGTTGCCCCTTGTTCTCATTCTTTTCTATATCGTGAAGAGCGGATCGTCGTCTTTGAATTGGCACTTTTTGATAGAAATTCCGAAAGCCGTGGGCGAAAAAGGAGGAGGAATAGCAAACGCGATTGTAGGATCTGCACTTTTGGTGGTTATCGCCGGCGTTACCTCCATTCCTTTGGCAATAGCAGCCGGGGGGTATGTTTCCGAGCATAAGGAAAGCCAACTTGCGGCACTCTTGTCATTGCATGATCTAGAGGCCATTAATCCAGCGCCTGCCGTCACTTTTAAGGGATCCATCACTGCGGGAGGCAGCCTAACGGATGGCAACACGGAGACAAAGGCCACTAACGCTTCGGCCAATTTTGAAGCCGGATCTGAGCGGCACCGCTTTACTATCGGACTAAAGTACAATTATGGGGAAACCGAGGGTGAAATCACCGCGCGGAATGCCACCGGCAGCTTCAAGTATGATTTTTTCCTTACCAAAAAGCTTTTCAGCTATGCGCAGTCGCTTTTTGAGCGAGATGACATGCAGGACCTCACCCTGCGCAGTACTCTGGGCCTAGGTCTGGGCTATCAGATCCTTGACTCAAAGCGGGCCAGCCTGTTTGCCGAAACCGGTGTCTCTTATTTTAATGAGGATTACGCGGAATCCAAAGACGAACAATACACTGCTGCGCGGTGGTCGGTGGGCCTTGGCTACGAGGTCGTGCCTGAGCGAGTCAAGTTTTTCCACCTCCACGAAGGCTATTATAGCCTAGAGGAGTCAGGGGCATACTACGTTCGATCCGAGCAGGGCTTCCGTCTCCCCTTGGTTCGTAATTTTTTTGCTAATTTTCAGGTAGACTATAGCTACAACAGCGAACCAGCGCCGGGGAAGGAAAAGTTCGATGTCGTCTATATATTCGGCCTAGCCTATGAATATGAATTTTGACGAGACAACAGGGCTAATGTGACCTATAAGCCAGCAAAAGTCCGGCTTTCTTGAAGTTTGCGTCGTTGTATCACTTTTGTTTAAACTCCTGTATTATATTCATGTAAGGAGTTCAGCCACGAACAATTGGAAGAACATTACTCAGCAGTTTAGCCCACTGGTAAGGAAAGTTTGGGTGGGCAATGGGCTGTGGCAATTGATTGCCTCGGCAGCCATCCTGTTGGTGGGATTCGTGTTGCTGGAGATTGCCTGGCGATCTGCAAATCGTAGGCTCGAAGCTCACCTTGAAAAGAAGCTCACCTTGAAAAGAGGGGGACCCCGTGAGACCTTGGATATGCCGGCTTTCCTGCCACCGTTTAGGCTGGCTTCCGCCGCCTTGCTCATAAGGGCGGCAGAAGCCTTACTTGTCATACCAGTTGAGCTACGCCAGCTACTCCATGGCGTCGAGGCGTTTTTCCTATCCTTGGCAGTCATTTTGTTACTCTTTCAGCTGGTGCGAATATTGGACACGCTGCGCCTTGCATTGTCCCCTAGAGTTCAGGATACGATTTCCGAACAAGCTTTGAGGAAGTTAAAAGGCTTCCTGAGGATAACCATCCTGGTCGGTGTGGCCACTGTTGTTATCTATACACAAAAGGTTTTTTTCTGAGTGGGCCTGGAAATACGCGTGGTGGCGTTATCTGTTGGTCGTGGTGGTGGTTATGGTGTACGTAGGCTGGTTGTTGGTTCTATCTATCTATTGCGAGCTGTCTCCGGCAAACCAATGAGCAGCCTGCTGGCAGGTCTTGGCATTGGCGGTCTGGCCATCGCACTCGCATCCCAGGACACCCTTAAAGACTTTTTTGGCAGCCTCATGATCATGATGGACAAGCCCTTCAAGATCGGCGACCGCGTCGTGACCGAGGGATATGATGGTGTCGTTGAAGAGATTGGCTTTCGCTCCACAAGGGTACGTACCATCACCGGTAACCTGGTGACAATCCCCAATGAAAAGATGGCCGTGAGCCCTGTGGAAAATATCGGGCGCCGCGCCTCCATTCGACGGCTCACCAACATCACTATTACTTACGACACCCCGACTGAAAAGGTCGAAAAGGCTGTAACCATCATCCGGCAGATCCTTGAAAACCACGAAGGCATGGACCCGGAGTTCCCTCCACAGTCTATTTTAACGAATTTAACGATACCTCATTGAACATACTGGTGGTATACTAGGATTTCACTGCGAACTACCGGGATTATTTGGCCTTCACAGAACGGGTTAACCTTGAGATTATGCGGGCCTTTGAGGCGGAAGGCATAGAGTTTGCCTTTCCAACAACGACCACCTGCCTCGCTCAAGACGAGCGCCGGCCCCTTCACGTTACTGTTGCCGGCGATTCGGATTTTGTGCGGCAAAAGCGGGCAGTTGGCGTAGAGTGATGCGGGGGCAGGGACGAGATGGTAGCTGAAAAACCCTTTTGCCGAATAAGGAAGGAAAGCGATGGAACTTAAAACCGACCCATTTCCAAACCTGCCGCAACGTATAATCGGGCTTCGTGATTTGGCTGAAAGCCTCTGGTGGAGCTGGCATCCGGCAGCGAGAATGCTTTTTAAGAGGCTGGACCGTCAAGCATGGAAGGAGAGCGGCTATAATCCGGATAAGATGCTCAAGGAACTTCCGACAGAGTTTTTGGAATCGGCTGCCAGTGACCCCGATTACTTGCGTCACTATGATGTGGTGCTCTCTCAATTTCGAAAAGATATTGGAAGAAAATGCTGCTTATTGGATGATATCCCTGGGCCGAACATCCACGCGATCGCCTATTTTTCCGCTGAATATGGACTGCACCGTTCTCTGCCCTTTTACGCCGGTGGACTGGGGTTTTTGGCAGGTGATTACATTAAGGAATGCAGCGATCTCAGGGTGCCTTTGGTGTCAGTGGGTTTTATGTATCCGGGAGGATACATGCGCCAGTGCATTCGCGAGGACGGCTGGCAGGAAAACGTAGATGAAATCCTTGACCGAGAGGCTGCATCGATCTCCAGAGTTTTAAACGACCATGGAGAACAGGTTGTGGTCAAAGTACCTTTGATCGAGCCGCCAATATATGTGGCCGTGTGGAAAATAGCGGTCGGCCGGGTGTCCCTTTACCTGATGGATACGGATATTGAGCTCAACGATCCCTGGAACCGAGGGATATCGGCCAACCTTTACACCGGCGATATCGAGCAGCGCCTGCGTCAGGAGATCATCCTCGGGATTGGCGGCTCAGAGGTCTTGGAGACACTGGGGATCAGACACTCCGTGCTGCATCTGAATGAAGGGCATGCTGCTTTTGCCCTGCTTGAACGGATCAGGGACAGGGTCCGGGAAGGGATAAGCTACGAGGAAGCCGTTCATCAGGTTGGCAGTACCAGCCTTTTTACTACCCACACCCCGGTGCCGGCCGGCCACGATGTATTCCCATTCCAATTGATGGAAAAATACTTTCATTCCTACTGGCCGGCCCTTGGGTTGAATCGTGATGCCTTCCTGCAGTTGGGAATCCACCCCAATGAGCCAAATGCAGGCTTTAACATGACCGCTTTTGCTCTCAGGATATCTGGATATCGTAATGGTGTCAGCAAACAACATGCTCAGGTAGCGCGCCGGATGTGGCAGGATCTTTGGCCTGATTTACCTGAAGAAGAGGTTCCAATCGATCATGTAACCAACGGCGTTCACGTTCCCACATGGATTGAGCCGAAAATGGAACTCCTCTTCAACAGATATCTCGGCCCCAAGTGGCTGGAGGACCATGACAACCCGGTCGTTTGGGAGCTCATCGAGGAAATCCCGGACGATGAGTTATGGAGGACCCACTACTGGGTAAAAATCAAATTGATAGATGCTATACGAGAGCGATCACGCCGGCGCTGGGCAAAAGACCGTGTAAGCGCTTCTATCGTCTTAGCCGGAGGGACATTGCTCGATCCGTCAATATTGACCATCGGTTTTGCCCGCCGGTTTGCGACCTACAAAAGGGCGGACCTGATCTTCCACGATATGCAACGTTTGAAAAAACTCGTCTATGATCGATGGAGGCCGATACAGATTATATTTGCCGGAAAAGCCCATCCGGCAGATGACCCGGGCAAACGGATCATTCAAAGGATATTTAATGCGGCACTTGATCCCGAACTGGGGGGACGGATCGCCTTTGTGGAAGACTATGGGGAACAATTTGCACAATACATGGTCCACGGTGTCGATGTCTGGCTAAACAATCCCCTGCCACCCATGGAGGCCAGCGGAACCAGTGGAATGAAGGCGGCCTTGAACGGGGTGCCTCACCTGAGTATCATGGATGGCTGGTGGGTGGAGGGATTCAACGGAAAGAATGGTTGGGCCTTTGGTGAAGAAGAGGAGGAGGAGGGTGAGAACCGGGATCAGGCAGATGCGAGTGCAATCTATCGTATAATAGAAGAGGAGCTCATTCCCCTTTATTACAAGGTTTCGGAAAATGGCGTTCCTCACGATTGGGTTAGAGTCATGAAGGAATCCATAAAGAGTAACGCACCGAGGTTTTCCGCCCGGCGGATGGTTAAGGAATATATCCATAAGTTTTATGTCAATGCTTTGAAGGAGGCATAGGAGAGAAAAATTGCTTTTTTGGTATCATTTTAGCCTTATGAAACAATCGGATTCGAGGGAGCTGCAATGACAATCAAATTTTGAACCGGGTAACTGTTTGAGGGGCTTAGTGAGCCTTGAGAAAGAACGGGTAACTGGACGGACCGCACTTAAATGCTCAAAAAGAGCGAACTTTCCTGGTTCGATTTAACAAGTGAATGCAGTTCGTTCTTTAGGCTCACTTAGGCCCGAGTTTTACACGGTTCAAAATTTGATTGTCATTGCAGCGACCGTATTTCCAATGACCTAAATTGTTACGGAAATTCTTATACAATCAAGTTAAAGAGAAGCGAAGGCAGACGAACGCGTGAAGGAGGGACAGAATTTGGAAAGGTTCGCAAATGGCCTCCCGGGTTCCGATCAGCGATTCATGCCAGGCATGCAGCCGGCCAACCAGGGCACGGTGGTCTCAGTCCGTGGAAGTGTGGTCGATGCCTATTTTCCCAGAGAACTTCCTTCCGTTTTCAACCTGTTGAGAGCCGGTCAAGACGGCAAGGTGGCCATCGAGGTGGAAGCCCATCTTAGTTCCGAGGTAGTTCGCGGGGTCGCCCTGACACCAACGCGGGGATTGGCTCTCGGCGCCATCGTCATCGACACAGACCGTCCCTTGAAGGTGCCGGTTGGGGAGCGATTGCTGGGCAGGGTATTCGATGTGTTCGGACACACGATCGACAGACGGGAGGAAATAAGCGGCGGTGATTGGCGCTCCATTCACCGTGAGCCCGTACCCATAAGACAACGTGCAACGACATCCGAGATTTTCGCAACCGATATCAAGGCGATTGACGTGCTGGCCCCTTTGGAGCGAGGAGGAAAAGCCGGGCTCTTTGGTGGCGCAGGCGTCGGCAAGACGGTCATCATCACGGAAATGATCCATAACATTGTCGGCCGCCACGGGGGTGTGAGCATCTTCTGCGGCATCGGAGAGCGCTGCCGGGAAGGCGAGGAGCTTTACCGAGCCATGAAGGAGGCCGGGGTCTTGGACCACACAGTGATGGTCTTTGGCCAAATGCATGAACCGCCGGGTGCGAGGTTTCGGGCGGGACACGCGGCACTGACCATGGCCGAATACTTCCGCGATGATGCCAAGAAGGATGTGTTGCTCCTGATCGATAATATCTTTCGTTTTATACAAGCCGGAGCGGAGGTCTCCGGGCTTATGGGGCAACTGCCTTCACGCCTTGGGTATCAGCCGACCCTGGGAACAGAGCTGGCCGAGCTGGAGGAACGAATTTGCAATACTCCGACCGGCGCAATCACCTCCATTCAGGCCGTCTATGTCCCGGCAGACGACTTTACGGATCCCGCGGCCGTTCATACCTTTGCACACCTGTCTGCATCGATCGTGCTCTCCCGAAAGCGGGCCAGCCAGGGGCTATATCCTGCAATCGATCCGCTTCAGTCAAGCTCCAAGATGTTGACTCCCCATATTGCTGGAAGGCGGCACTACCGTGTGGCTCAAGAAGTCCGCAAGACACTGGCAACATACGAGGAGATGAAAGACCTCATTGCGATGCTTGGCCTGGAAGAAATCTCCCGGGACGACAGGCGAATAGTATTCAGAGCCCGGCGTCTTGAGCGATTTTTGACCCAGCCTTTCTTCACCACACAACAATTTACCGGTCTGGGGGGAAAAATGGTCCACCTGGAAGATGCATTAGAGGGGTGTGAACGCATTCTCAATGATGAATTTTCCCGGTATCCGGAGAAATCGCTTTACATGATCGGCAACATCAACGAAGCTAAAATATCGTAAGAATTTAGCCTTTTGAAAAGGTTTCCGCTATTTCTTTCATAAGGCTAAAATGATACAAAATATCGTGAAACTCAAGATCGTGCTCCCAAGTGAGCTCCTTATTGAAAAGGATGTAACGAAGGTCATTGCTGAGGCCTGGAACGGCTCCTTCTGCCTTTTACCCCGTCACATCGACTTTGTGGCAGCATTGGTCCCTGGATTGCTTTCTTTTGAAACCCGGCAAGGAGGCGAAGAGTTTGTCGCTGTTGACGAAGGAATCCTGGTCAAATGCGCTTCCGAGGTCTTGATTTCGACGAAAAATGCGGTGTACGGCCCCGACCTCGGTCACCTGAAGGAGGCGGTCCAAAAAAGATTCATCGCCTTGAAAGATCGAGAAAAGATGTCGCACTCTGCACTGGCCAAGCTCGAGGCCAATTTTGTACGGCGATTTTTGGAGCTGGAAAAATATGGCCGATAATAAGTCTCCAAAGGCTGAACGCTGGGAGGCTTTGGAAGAACTGGGCAAGCAAGTAGGCGCCAAAGAAAAGCGCAAGATAAAGGCCCGACGTGAAACGCAGCGCACAGTCTGGTTCGGGCTGGGCATGTTTGGCCTCGTTGGTTGGTCGGTAGCCATGCCCACAGTCGTTGGGGCAGTACTGGGCATCTGGATAGATTCAAGGTGGCCGAGTCGCATCTCATGGACACTCACTCTTCTGTTTGTCGGCATTATCCTTGGCTGTCTGAATGCCTGGTTTTGGGTCAAACGGCAGGGTGGACATGAGTGACAATCGCAGAACCGCTTGCAAACATCAAGAGTGGGCCGGACAACGCGAGTTTCGCAAGGGTATTTGGAAGTCGTTACCAGTCCTGTCATTGCGAGCGATAGCGAAGCAATCTCTTGGTGAGGGGATTGCTTCGTCGCTTCGCTCCTCGCAATGACGTCCTGTGAACCTTGCGAAATCCGGGACAAAGGGACTGCGATACTTGCGAAATTCGGGTTCAAACTATCGTGATTTGGGCAACAGCCTGAAGAGTTTAAACAGCGTTTGGTCTTTGCTTTCTGATGAACGTTCATGAAAGCCTATAGTTTCCACATCTTAATTGCTCTGATTTCGGGTTTCGGACTCGGCATCTTTTACTTTGGCGGTCTTTGGTTGACGGTTGGAAAACTTCCCACGGCGAGGCGACCGGCCCTTTTAAGTCTGGCCAGTTTCTTTGGACGCTTTGGTGTCGTTCTAGTAGGTTTCTATTTCGTCATGGGCGGTCACTGGGAGCGGCTCCTGGCTTGTCTACTGGGATTCTTGGCGACAAGGAGCATTTTGGTGCGTCGCTGGGGGCCCGGGGGATGAGCATTTCGTATTAGAATTTAACCGCCATTTCAGCCTGTTTCATTAAGGCTAAGATGATACAGGATTTCAAATCTTCGGTGAATTGAGGTGTTGGCACGTGCATATAACCCCTGATATGGTTGTGCTATGGCAGTGGGGACCTGTTCAGCTTAACGCCACTATCGTCTTCACTTGGGGCGTGATGGCATTGTTGGTCCTGGCATCGTGGCTGGTGACTCGAAGGCTTTCAGCAGAAGTCCGCTTTTCTCGCTGGCAGAACCTGCTCGAGGTTGTGGTGGCCGGCATTGGCGATCAGATTCGTGAAATCGGCCAACAGGACCCGAGGCGATATCTCCCTTTTGTTGGTACGCTATTCCTGTTTATAGCCGTTTCAAATATCTTGATCGTCCTGCCCGGCTATGTGCCGCCCACGGGTTCGCTGTCAACCACGGCAGCACTGGGCATTTGCGTGCTGGTGGCCGTTCCTGTTTACGGCATTTTGCAACAGGGGGCCAGAGCTTACCTGAGACAGTATGTCGAGCCTTCGGTATTGATGCTGCCGTTCAACATAATGGGCGAGCTGTCGCGAACATTGGCACTGGCGCTTCGGCTCTTTGGCAATGTGATGAGCGGAACCATGATCGGTGCTATCATAGTGGCCATTGCACCCCTTGTCTTTCCCCTCCTCATGCAGGCGCTGGGGCTGTTGATCGGCTTGATCCAGGCATACATCTTTGCAGTACTTGCAATGGTCTATATTGCAGCTGCAACCCTTGCACACAAAACAAAAGGAAAAAACGCTAACCCCTAACCCGGACAAGCCGGAACCAAACAAGGATTGGTTTAAGCCTTGGAAAA
>JABXJW010000344.1 GCA_013375395.1 Desulfobacterales bacterium | reverse complement strand
ATTCCCCGCAGCATCGTTATCAAGACAGATGTCCTCCGCAACGGCACTCGCTTTACCCCGCTGTTACATGAACTTGGTCAGCAGAGTTTCCCGCATTTCCTGATCTGGAACCCAGACCACCTGTGGAACCCAGACCTCAAAGGCATAGAGAAGGGACAGATTATTGCTACGCCCTGGAAGTTCGACCTGCTAGATGGAACCCCCGTTGTCATCCGTTTCGATCAAGATAGCCCCTATGAGATCACACGGCAGGAAGACGGACGTCTGTTCCTCCAAAGGGATGGTGAGGCAATTGAGGAGGTGAGTTTTGAACAGGCAACAGAATGGCTTTACAAGACTACGTCTAGCGGCACACTCATGACCTCTATTTTCATGTCGTGGTCCCGACAGGGGCTACTCGGCTGTGCACTGCGCTACTGTGAGTACACCAAAACCGGCGATCAGTGCGTCTACTGCTGCCTCGATTCAGAGGTTGAGCAGTTTAAGGATCGCGGGTTCCAGTACTCAATGTACATCAAACCCGAGGATGCCGCCGAAACCTACAGGGCTGCCCAAGAGGAGGTGGGCTTTATCAAGGAAGTTTCGATGACGGGCGGGAGCCTGCACAACACGACCAAGGAGATGGAGAAATATATCACCATCTTTGGCGCCCTTGACAAGGTACGCAAAGAGATGGGCACGCCTTCGTGGTTTGATGCGTGCGTGACTGCTCCGCCAAACATACCCCTACTACAAGAGCTGCGGAAGGCTGGCATGGATAGCATTGCCCCAAACATGGATTGCTGGGAAGAGTCACTATGGCCCGAGATCGTGCCAGGGAAGCACAAATATGTTGGCAGGGACTACTGGATCGAGTCCCTTACAAAATGCCTGGAGGTCTTTGGAAAGGGTAATGTGGGTAGTGTATTTGTTGTAGGCCCCGAGATGGTAGCCTCCAGCGGGTTTAAAAGAGATGAGGATGGGATAGCCTCATGGGCGAGATGCTTTGAGTGGCTTCTTGAGAGAGACATCATACCCATCACGAGCCAATGGCAGACAGAGGTTGGCTCTCCCTGGAGCAATCGGGTTCCTCCCTCCGCGGATTACTTTCTTGCCGTGGGACGCACACTGCACCAGATTATGGAGAGCTCGGGAATGTATAAAGTAATGCATCATTACGATTACAAAAACTCTGCATGGAGCACGGATATAGACTTTCGCCGCTTGGTAGGCGGTTGCCGGTGTGAGAATTGCGCGTAAAGCGGGACTTCAAGGAGTCAGGTTCCACGATGTGCGCCACACCCATGCCACACTGATGCTGCAGCAGGGAATACACCCCAAGATCGTTCAGGAACGCCTGGGCCATGCTACTATTGCTGTCACATTGGATACCTATAGCCACGTGTTGCCGGGGATGCAAGAAGCAGCGGCACTGAGGTTTGAGGAGGGGCTTCATACCACCACACGATAATTCTTATTACTACAACATCCAACCATATCCACGCGTTTGCCAGAGGTCTAGCCAGCCTTCGCGGCTGAGTGGACACTTGACGAATTGTCTCAATTCTTTGGTTGTCAAACGCATCTGATGTGCAACGGCACTCAATATGTTGTTATCTATCTGTCCCTGTGCGCTATGTGAAATTTTGGTAGCGCGATATGTTTTGCCTTCTATTTCAAAAAAGAAAAAAATATGATGTCGACTGCGGTCTTCTACAGTCTCACCTTTAGAAAGTAATGCAGCACGAAGGTCTTGATAATCCACTATTTGCTATTGTCTGTTTAGAGGGATTGATAAGTTTAGAGGGGTTCTATAAGCCTCTCTAAAGCGGCAAGTTCGTTTAGCGCTGAATTACCTAATTTTCTCTTACGTTTCTTTAGAGATTTAAAGTATTCACCCAGTGAAACTATAAGGTCTGTAATTGCATCGCTCTGATTTTGCCCTACACCATACTCCGAGATGCCTTGTAGCCATGTGGTAGCTAACAATTCCTTCTTAGCATAACGGATCTGAACAAGTAAGATTGATTTCAGTTGCCAACTAGCAATAACACTGCCAATAGGAATTGCCAGAACAGTTATAGAACCAAATCTAATAGCCTTAGGTGTAGTAACTGGCTTTGATGATTGAAATTCTATTGGGTGCTCAGTCACTAGCCTCAATGATATATTAGGGCTTGCTGATGATAT
Source organism: Desulfobacterales bacterium (assembly GCA_013375395.1). Lineage (GTDB taxonomy): Bacteria > Desulfobacterota > Desulfobacteria > Desulfobacterales. Next base: position 836 of record JABXJW010000344.1, on the reverse strand, counting down.
TAAATGAATATCTGGTCCTGAGAGAAATGCAGATGCTGTTAAATCGTTTGTGTAAGTCGTCATTCGTTACACCTCAAATTATATAACTAATACGCTCAGTCTAATTTAATATTTCCAGAACGCATCCCAATCCTCAGGCGCAATTTGTAACTGCCTTAGTATATCGCGAGATACCTCTGCCTTAACCCCCGCATCTTCTTCAACCTTCATAACTTGTCGCCTCATGATCAGTATCATTGTTTTCAGGTGTTCAACACTCATTCTTACGGTGCCCAAATGTTCAGACTGTGGGGCCTTTGATGGTGTGGGATGAGGTTCTCTTACCCCAAATGATATATTTGCACCAAACGGCGTTATTGTTATGGTAAACTGGTCAACAAATACATCAAACGCAGGACACTTTTCGGTATTATCTGCCATAACCCCTCCTTTTTGGAGGTAAATTTAATGTCTATTCAAAACTACACTACTGACATAGGAATGTCAATACACTAAAAATCATGTTGCTTACCATGTTTCAACTATTTTGTTAGCAAAACATGGTGCCGAGGGCGGGATTTGAACCCGCAAGGACCGAAGTCCAACGGATTTTAAGTCCGTCGCGTCTGCCGATTCCGCCACCTCGGCTCTTGAAAAGCTGTACAGCGGTGAACTAGCACTAGTGGCAAAACTGACTTACTCTCTGGTACGGCTTAGTGTAGCAGTGCAACGGATTTCAGTCAACGCCTTAGCGGCGTCTTCCACTCGGTCGCAGGGTACTGGGTGGGGAACATCAGCGATAATCGCAGATATGATTTGGAGCTTCTACCAGATTCTTCTTATGGACTTGGTTCAAT
>JABXJW010000343.1 GCA_013375395.1 Desulfobacterales bacterium | reverse complement strand
GACGGGAACCTTGGGGTGCATTTGAGGGTTCTGGAGAAGCTGAAATTTGTGGTTTCTTCCAAATGCTTCGTTGATAGGAAACCGCGTACGACCTACACGATTACGGTTGTTGGCGAAGCGGACTTGAATGCGCTGAAACAGTGGTTTTCTGACACGTTTTTGGAAGGCGATTGAATGGAACGCGCTGTGACCTTGGGCGATGTTCGCCGAGGAAAAGCAACGTTCGCCGAGTACCTTGCGGATTGTTTCGAGCGCAACAAGTCTAAGCCTTGTCATAGGGAGGCGCACGGCTACCGTTTGTGCGAGGGGTGTCCAAAACATGGTTGAGTCCAACGTTTTCCCGAAAGACTTGTGCAACCTCTTGTGCGATGTAGGCTTCAGCGAAGCTAAGATTCCACAGTTTTTTGCGTTGACCGAGAACGACAAGGAGTGGATTCTCGTTGTTCGCCGGGCGATGGGCGTTCGGGGGGTCGAGGCGATGCAGAAACTCGTCAAGCAGACGGGGGGAGCGTATCAACCGCGTCCGGCGACGTACTTTATTCCGAGGGGGCAGAGGGTTGAGGTTCCAAGCGACACACCTACAAAGTTACGTTCCCACGAAACCAGCGAAACGGAGCCTCAACCCGCCCAAACAATCACCGTGAAGCTTAACCAATTAATTTACGGCAAGTATAGTCCACGCTACAAGGTAGCTAAGGGACTCAGGAAGCCGAAGGTGAACGAGGAGCATGTTGACAGGCTAGTGGACGCGCTTAAGGCAGGCGAGAAGTTGCCCATGCCCAAGGTTCGTCCGTTCGAGCGCAACAACGTGGCGAAGGTTCCACTCTACGAGGTTGTGGACGGCGAACACACTTGCATGGCGTGCGAAAAGTTTGGCTTAGACGAAATTGAGGTTGTTCCGAAAGGTCTGAGTCATTTAGATGCTTTGCTGTTTGCTTTGGATTGGAACTTAAGACACGGCTTGCCAGTTACGCCTCTCCAAGAAGCGCGTCAAATCGAAAGGATGCTCAACGAATGTGAAGGAGTCTCGCAGGAACAAATTGCGAAGAGGCTTAACCGAAGCCCAGCTTGGGTGAGTAACCGACGCGCATTATTGAAGGTTGCCGACAAAGAAAAATTTACACGTGTAAATTTGGGACACGCACGCAAAATCGTGACGGCTAAGGAGGAAGACCGAGAACCAATCGCCGAGAAAGTTGACCGCGAAGGACTGTCCGTTAAGGACACCATAGCCGTTGTCGAAGCCATAGAAGAAATTCCCGAAAAGAAACATGAAATCTTGACTAGCATGGGCAGACCCACAGTTTACAGTTGTGGCATCCCCGGTTGCAAGGAAGGCACATACAACCCTGAACGCTACGATGGCGTTCGCCTTTGCATTAGTCACCGTAAACTATTCAATGAAGATCCTGGTGCAATCGAAAAGTTGTTGAAACAGAAAGCTTCTTCACCGCAGAAAATCGAAACCAAGATTTTCAAGCCGAAAGAAAAGTGGGAGCACCGCAAAGCCACCATGCAAGTCGGAGTCAGCAAGTTCGAGAATCATGTCGGAGTGAAACTGCAAAGGCGTGGGCTACCGATGGGGCAACCCAACAAAGAAGTCACCGTACCGTTCCACAAGCCCGACAGAATTTGGTACTTGCCGAAAGGCTGCTTGGTCGCGTATTTCGATGGACCCGTTCACAAAGGCAGAGAAGACCGTGACCGTGCGGTGCGTGAGGCATGGCGTACTTTGGGGGTGCGAGTTGTCGAAGTCAAATTTGAACGCGACAGCGACGAGGCTACGGATGAGACGGTTGACGAATTGGAGAGGAATTTTAGGGAGATGGGTTGGGTTCCGCTAGTTCCTGTGGAGGTGCATTGAATGCGGGTGAGGCGTACGAGGCTTGACTTGATAGTTGCGTTGCTGGAAACCGTTGACAGGAACCCGAATGTTAGTATGAGCCGAGTGAGCGCGTACGCTGGCTTGAACCCTTCTGTCGGCAAAAAACTCGTGGTCTATCTCAACCACAAGGGCTTTCTTGAAGTCCATGAGGGCGACAAGATTGCTAGGGGCGAACACGCGCACCTAACGAAGTTGACGGCGAAGGGGCGAACTTGGCTCGTCAAGTTGAAAACTTTGCTCGGAGACGTGGAGCCACTGTTGGAGGCACACTAGAAATGCCTTTGTTTACATCTTATCTTGGCTTCTTCAATCGAAAGGACTGCGGTTACGTTAGATGGGATAGTCCAGAAGGCTTGCGTTATCTCCATTTCGAGAAAGATTTAGATGGACATAGAGTGGATGTCGCTTATGAACCATTTTTTGTGATGCTTGGGCGAGGGAATGATGAAGTTGCACCCTCAAGTTTTATGTTAGACTTGTGGAAGAAAGGCGAGATAACTTGGAATGAATATCGCCAAAGATACATAGGTCAAATTTACAGTGGCTTCGGACATGGCGTATGGTGGATGAAAAAAGTAGGCAAGAAAGCGCGAGCTCACAATGTTGTTTTGATTTGTTACGAGAAAGATAGTGAACATTGCCATCGAACGCTTCTAGCCCAAAATGTTGCAAAATGGTCTGGGTGCGAATACACAGGTGAGTTGGAGTGAGCAAACAAGAAGCCTTCCCGCCGTTTCCTAAAATCGAAAAAGACAAAATTAAGACTAGGCGCGAATTAGTTGAAGAATGTAGAAAGTGGTCAGACAAAGATTTGGCATGGCATCAACGGTTTGTAAATTTGCACGACGCTGAAGAGTTCATAGAGTGGCGTGTGGACACGAGGAAGCAACTCCGAGAACTTTTGGAAACGCACAACGTCATTGACGGCGTAGAGCTTGCTAAGAAGTTTTTGGAGGCGTTAGAATAAGTATCAAATTTAGAAAACCAAACGGAAGAGTCGTCTGTTTGCATTGTCACCAATTACCAAATGGAGACATCAACTGTAGCTATTTCGGTCAAGTTGTCACTAAAGAATGTTGTGAAGAGTGTAAATATGGAAAAAAGAAGGGGTGAAGTCGGAGTGAGC
>JABXJW010000342.1 GCA_013375395.1 Desulfobacterales bacterium | reverse complement strand
TAGGGGCGGAACGAGTCAATCTGAATCTACCCCCGACAGAGACATCCGCTCCTCGCGGGCTATACTATCAGGCCGTCTTCCGTCTCACTAAGGGTTGAAGAGACTCCCTCTAACCGTTGTAGCAGGAGGGGACAAGTACACAACTGGAGCGGACAGCCCTGTGTCAGGACTCCTCCTCTGCACAAGCTGCAAGAACCAGATAATTCCCATAGCTAAGGGAGAGACCTTTCCTCCGTGTGCTTCCTGCAATACAGGACCAGAGTGGCAACTGATAGTCTCAGCTTAGAGGATAGACTCGATCGATCATTCTGCAGGAATAGATGTTTCCGATCGATCAGAACATTTCACGAATCTGCCTGAACGTGTAGAACGACAGCGGCTCCCATAAGGGTCGGACCTAGCCACTTCGAGTTAATCCTCTGCCATACGTAGCCTTGTCAATCTGATTCATCTTGACCTGTCTACGCCGCATATATTCTCGAATTTTTTCCTGCGGCAACAGGCTTCTTCCGGTGAACTTCGGTTTGGGTCTGGCGAGATGGTGTAGCATCGCAGCCCGTTCTATCATTCTCGCCTTTACCAAGGCGTTATGGTTCCTCCAGTAAGCGGAGAGCTGAAAGTTAGTTCGCATGTCGTCGGTCCAAGGCAACAGCCTATCATAATAGGGGTCAGTCTTCTCGCTACACGGATACCGCCGAACATAGTTGACTAGCTGGCTGTGCTTGACTTGGGTGCGAACTGTCTGAGCCCTTTTTCTCGCCAAGTCGCGGAGTTTCTTTTTGTTGAATCTTTTCAGCCCTTCAGGAATCCCCATACATTTACTCTTAGGTGGCTGATGAAGCTTGGAAGCCATGAATCGCTTGTAGCGCACCGTCCACGGATTAGGATGCTTAATGTTGAAGACGGCGTCTCTCAGCGCTTCCCGTTTTTCAAAACTCTTAGTCATCGCATGTTCACACATAACATACGCGCAAGTTGCCTAAAAGATTTGGAAGAACAGCGGTTGCTTCTTCGAATGAGCATTAGATACCTCTCAGATTATGTAGCGCAGTATATAAAATAATCCGTTTCACGAAAGAACCTGAAAAACCCTTTTCGATCGATCGATCGACGAGATCCTAGAGGAGCGGGCTAAGGCCAAGGGTTTGGCCGTCGAGGACTACGTTGCTTATCTTGTCCGCTTAGCTCGCGAGGAATTGGTGTAACCCGGTTTCTGGGACTAGGGAGTGGCTGACTTCCACGGAGCGAAGGAAACTCAAGCTCGCGCATCCTTGGTATCAAAGCGGGTAAATAGCGGGAAGTCCGGTGAGAGTGGGCCCGCACAGCCACCTAGATGTCCCGAATGCAACTCAACTCGAGTCTGGAGAAACGGTCTCCGGTAGACCAGAAGCAGAATCACCCAGAGGCGTCTTTGTCGAGACTGCGGCTACAGATTCGCTGGAGAAACCATAAAGACAATAAGTGGAGACATCGATAGTCTACTCTACCAAGTATGCGCGGACGCGAAAAACTTGGTCACAGTGGAGAACCGACAAGAACGGGCTGCGGGAGCCACAACAGACATCAAGAGCATACTCTTCAGCTTCATTGGTGGATAAAAAAACAGGGCTACGCCAAAGATTCAACGATACCAGACAGGGTCGGTCAGATCAGGAGGCTATTCTTCCTGGGAGCCGATCTCTACGATCCTGAGTCCGTAAAGGACATCTTGGCTCAGCGAGACGACTGGAAAAACTCGTACAAGAGCATTATTGCTGCCGCCTACTCATGCTTCTTGGCATCCATCGGCCAGACCTGGACGAAACCCAGATACAAACCGGATCAATCATTTCCTTTCATTCCGCTGGAGGAAGAGATAGATGCACTTGTGCAAGCCTCGGGGAAGATAATGAGCTGCTTTCTGCAAGGCTTGAAGGAGACCGGGGCAGATCCAGGAGAGCTACTGCGGCTAGAATGGCACGACATAAACTGGAAGCCTCGAACCGTAGCGATCAATCATCCTGTCAAACGACATAGCCCTCGAATACTGGATGTCTCTGTCGAATGGCTGCGGATGCTTAGTGCCATGCCCAAGAGACCGTCTGGCAGGCTTTTCTCAAGCTATAGATCGATGGTCGTCAACTATCACATTCAAAGGGAAAGGGTTTCCAGGAAGCTTGGAAATCCCCGTCTGAAGAAGATCAAATTCACGACCTTCCGGCATTGGTTCGGTACAACGAAATACCACGAGACAAAGGACATCATCTATGTCAAACGGCTGCTCGGACACAAAAACATCCAGAACACTATGATCTACATCAACTTGGAATCAGCGTTGTTCAAGGAGACCTCCGATGAATTCTGCGTCAGAGTCGCGGAAACAAAGGGGGAAGCAACGAGCTTCATGGAAGCAGGCTTTGAGTACGTCGGAAAGATACATGGAGCCGAGATGTTCAGGAAGCGAAAATGAATGAGCGAAAATCGACAGGAATGCCGGAAAGAATACGTTGTGAAAACTGCCCAGACTGTTGAGGAAATCAGACACCTTATCGAAGAAGGCTTTGAATACGTCACAGAAATGGAAGGCAAGAAGATATTCAGGAAGCGAAAGTGATGAAGAGTCCCCCATTCAAACTGATCAGTACAGATTTAGACTATGGGAACAATCAATTTAAGTATCTCTTTCTCAAGTATCTACCCGAAAAATCGAGGACCGTCTGCTCCAACTGGGCGACTAAAGATTGCCGGTAATCGAGGCTGAGAGTCTAGCATATACTTACCCGATCGGGACGAAACCCGCATTCGAAGACGTGACGATCGAGATCGAGAAGGGCGAGTTCGTACTTCTGACTGGGCCGAGCGGATGCGGAAAGACCACGCTGTGCAGGTGTCTCAACGGGCTAATTCCACATTTCTACCTCGGCGCGCTTGAAGGCAAGATCACGGTCGCTGGGCTTCGGGTCGCAGAGCACCCAATCCACGAGCTTGCACAGCATGTTGGACTTGTCTTCCAAAACCCAGAGAACCAGCTCTTCGCCTTG
>JABXJW010000052.1 GCA_013375395.1 Desulfobacterales bacterium | reverse complement strand
TTAGTATGGGTACAAAAGGCAAGATCATCATGACACTGTGCATCCTGATCCTCTTCGGCTTCCTTTTTGTCATTGGATTGGGTGAGCGTGGCGCGGTTGACCTATATAAGCTCAAGCTGGAAAGATATCGCTTGCACAGGGTCAACCTTGACCTTCGAAGAAAAAGCCACGCGCTCTATCGCACCATCCAGCGCCTGAAAGATGACCCTGACTTTGTGGAAAGTATTGCAAGATCAGAGCTTGGGATGATAGGAAAGGATGAGGTGGTGCTTCTTAGGAAGAAAAGATAACCGGTGTCCGTTGAATCCCCAATCCGCAATCTAGAATCCGAAATAGGTAGAATGGATATAGAAACAGAAGATGCCGTGGATGTCACGCCGACGGTAACGCTTGCAAGGCTTTACAAAAAACAGGGTTTTTTGGACAATGCAGCGGCCGTATACAAAAGGCTGATTGCCTTAGAGCCAAGTCGGACAGACTTGCGCGAAGCGCTAAAGGATATTGAAAGAAGGCTTGAAAACCAAAGTGAACAGTTGCGGGAGGATGACGCAACAACGATCCTGGACCGCCTGAGAAAGTGGCAAAGTGCAATTTATGCCAGGAAGAGGATGCTCGATCAACGGTATGAAGGGGGAGGGAAAGTCCTAGTTATACACGGCTCGGACCTCGATTTGTCAGGTGGTCTGACTGTGGAGCAGATCGACAGAGAGATCACAAAGACCGCGCAAGAGTACGGCATGACCGCAGATACATTTCAAACGGACGATGAAGTGAAGTTGGCCAAGAAGATCAGTGAAGCGACGAGTGGTTATGATGCTCTGATCATCAACCCGGCCGGAGACACTTGCACCGGTGCTGCAATAAGAGAGGCCCTCCTGACACTGGACATTCCGATTATTGAGGTGCATCTTTCAAATATTTATCGGCAGGAGCCCATCTTGCAAGAGTCGCCGATTGCAGATGTGGCAACGGCCCATCTGGCTGGTTTCGGAAAAGAGGGCTACATCTTGGCAGTCCGCGCCGCCGCGGATATGTTTTGCAGCGACTCAGGCGTGGGGTACGGGGCATAGGGCATGGGATAAGGGGATAGTCGTTATTTGTTATCCGTTATTCGTCTATTAACCGCCCACTCGCTAGGCTCGTTCGAGGCGCAGAACACAGAGAGAGATTTATTTTCCCTGATCGGGAGATGACGATCAGGGAAAAACACATTTCTCTGCGAGCTCCGTGGCTCTAGTGAGAGAATCGAACGGGCGGTGAATATCTTCTAACGGAGGTTCCATGTACGACACATCGAATTTCAAGAAAGGCCTGAAAATAGAGGTAGACGGCAAGCCCTTTGAGATCGTGGATTTTTTGCATGTAAAGCCCGGAAAAGGGGGGGCTTTCGTTCGCACCAAGCTCAAGAACATGCTCACCGGACGAGTGGTGGATCAGACCTTCCGTTCAGGGGAGAAGGTCGGCAGGCCGGACCTTCAGGAAAAACAGATGCAGTATCTGTACAGGGATGGCGACAGTTATTGCCTTATGGACAATGAAACCTATGAACAGATCTTTATATCAGATGAGCAGATCGGCGAAAGCCGCTTGTTTCTTCACGAGAACATAACGGTTAAAGCGCTCTTTTTCAACGAGGAGCCTATCGGCATCGATCTTCCCATCTTTGTCGAACTCACCGTGACAGAGACCGAGCCCGGAGTGAAAGGCGACACGGCCAGCAAGGCGACCAAGCCCGCCACTCTTGAGACAGGGGCGGTCATACCAGTACCCATCTTTCTAAACGTGGGGGATCGGGTAAAGGTGGACACCCGCACCGGCACTTATGTTGAGCGAGCAAAACAGGACGCAAAATGAGTTCCTCATGAAAAACATCCTGGTTGTTGGCGGTGCCGGCTATATCGGCTCACACATGTGCAAGCACCTCTTTAAGCATGGCTACCATCCCATCCTGCTGGACAACCTTGTTTGCGGCCACCGCCAGGCAGTAAAGTGGGGGGCGTTTTTCAAGGGCTCCATGAGCGATACGGATCTGCTCCGCAAGATATTTTCAGATCACCAAATTGCAGCGGTCATGCATTTTGCTGCTTTTTGCTACGTGGGAGAATCCGCGAGAGAGCCGGCCATGTACTATCAGAATAATGTGGCCAACACCATTGCCCTGCTTGAGGTTATGGTTGAAAAGAAAGTCCCCAATTTCATATTCTCATCTTCCTGTGCCACCTACGGCGAGCCTGTAGAAATCCCCATTCCGGAAGATCAACCCCAGAAGCCGATCAGCCCGTACGGGAGAACCAAACTCATGGTCGAGCAGATCTTGCAAGATTTCGGAGAGGCCTATGGGTTGGAATCGGTAAGCCTGCGGTATTTTAATGCAGCCGGGGCGGACTCTGACGGCGAGTTGGGAGAAGATCATAATCCGGAGACACACCTGATTCCCCTGGTCCTTCAGGCTGCCCTTGGCAAAAGGCCCCATATCGATATCTTCGGGGATGACTATCCGACCAGGGACGGCACGTGTATCAGAGACTATATTCATGTGGAAGATTTGGCCAGGGCCCATCTCCTGGCCCTGGAAAGGTTGCTCAACGGGCTGCCGGGAGGAGAGTACAACCTCGGCAATGGTGATGGGTATTCAGTCAAAGAAGTGATAGAGATTGCGAGGAATGTAACGGGAAGGCCGATCCCGGCCAGGGTGGTGGAAAGACGCAGGGGGGATCCCGCCGTCCTTGTCGGTTCAAATAGAAAGGCAAGCAGCGAGCTCGGCTGGAGGCCGCAGTTTCCCGAGCTTGAGACAATCGTAGAAAGCGCATGGAACTGGCATAAAAGGCATCCCAACGGCTACAGCGGTTAGGTCGGAATCCATCCATAAATAGGTCCCCCCCTCCCCTTGCGGGCATAGGCGCTGACTTAAGGTCACATTTATTCTTCTTTGAAAAAAGGGGGGTTAGGGGGGATTTCTGATTGAAATACATTGACCAAAATACGATTCTGTGTCATAGGTTAGCGCATACAAAAAGGGGGGCTTTGACTATTGGAGGTGTAAGATGAAAGGTTGTAAAAGATTGTTGATGTTGAGCCTGGTTGTGGCGCTGGTCATTGCATTTGTTCCTGCATTATGGGGGGAGGAAGCAGAAAAGGTAGAAGTGGGAAAGATAAATATCAATCAGGCTTCTGTGGAGGAACTCACACAACTTATACATATAGGCCCGAAATACGCCGAGCGTATTGTCCGGTACCGGGAAGAACAAGGTCCCTTTAAGAACCCGGAAGACATCATTAATGTCCAGGGCATTGGTCTCAAGACCTGGGAAGCTAATAAAGACAAAATTACCATTGAATAATTTTCTATGAAGCCCCCCTTTTTCAAATAATAAATTGCTTTAGACCGCCACATGGGCGGTCTTTTTGTGCGGTACCGTGGGCGGAATCCCGCAATTGGTGTAATCGATGAAGTGGAGTTGTTCTTGCGTGCCGCTTTTGGCGACGAAGCACTGCATTTGGATAATATCAGGACGGTGTCGTGGTGGCGATGACAAAGAATAACAACAATGTCGTCTGGTTCAATGGATACGTAACCCGTGAGGATCGGGAAATACTCCACAAGCATCGTGGGGCCCTGATCTGGTTTACGGGTTTTTCCGCATCCGGAAAATCGACTATTGCTCGCACAACGGAAAAGCTGCTTTGGGAGAGAAATTGTTCCACCTATGTCTTGGATGGGGACAATGTGCGGCACGGACTCTGTTCTGATTTGGAATTCTCTCCGAACGACCGCTCGGAGAATATTCGTCGTATTTCCGAGATGGTTAAACTTTTCGTGGACGCAGGCATCATTGTCCTCACAGCCTTTATCTCGCCTTACAGAAAGGATCGCGAAAGGGTCCGTTCACTCCTGTCCGAAGGCCAATTCATAGAGGTTCATGTTGACTGCCCGGTTGAGGTTTGCGCCCAACGCGACCAAAAAGGGATCTATGAGCGGGCAAAGGCCGGCATTATCAAAGATTTTACCGGCATCTCCGCGCCTTACGAACCCCCTCTACATCCTGAACTGGTGATAAAGTCGCAGAAAGAAACCACGGTTGAGGCTGCAGAGCGAATCCTGGCCTATTTGACCGATAGCGGCATCATACCATCCAAGCTTTTATGATCTCGTAAAAAATCAAAAGACTCCCTCTCAATAATCCCCTCCCTCCAGGGGCTGACTTTTACCCATACATGAGACCGTGGCTATGGGCTGAAGCTTTGCAATCCTTTAGAGGTGTCAGGCAAGTCCAATCATGAAGAAACAAAGGGGAGCATTACCTGTTTGTTAATGACAGATGAAAGCTAAAATAAATCCCCCCTTGCCCCTTTACAAAGGGGGGATATTGGAGAGTCCCCCTTTTTTAAAGGGGGATTTAGGGGGATTTTATCGGCTCGGTGCGTAGAAAACGCCACCCCGAAGTGACTTAACAAACGCGTAATGCACCCAAACAAAGAGAGTTGGCCACAGACTCACATAGACTCACATATAGACTGGCACGGACAAATCACTGGCCGACCCCTGCTAAACAGGCTTCGCATTTAATGGGGCAACGCGGATGTTTTTCTGTTTGATTTTTTTGATTTTTCTTGACATCAGACTATGTCCGATATAAAAAATCGTTCAATCTTGAACGAGACGGAGTTGTTCCTGCCGGGCATCGTTAACTTTATGAAACTTTCCAAAAAGACCTTCCAGGTATTAGACGCCCTGGATAGGCAAGAGATCTCCACTCAGCGACAACTGGCCGAGCATGCAGGCATCAGCCTTGGACAGGTGAACTATGTCCTTAAGAGCCTTTTGGAAAAGGGCATGGTCAAGATCGGCAACTTTCGCAAAAATCCCCGCAAAATAGGTTATGCTTATCTCCTAACGCCAAAAGGAATTGAGGCCAAATCGAAATTGGCGGTCAGTTTTGTAACGGTCAAGCTAAATGAATACAACAGCCTGCGACAGAGATTGGGAGAAAGATTACACGTAATTGACCGGCTCGCTCCCCGCAAGCTCCGTCCTTTAGGGCGGGGTCAAGGGGAGCTATCCGAAAATGTTTATCTTCCTTACCGGGAAGCCCAGCCCTTCATGGCGGGGAGGCTTCAAAATAAAGGCCATGTGCGTTTCATTTTCGTAGGCCCTGCAATTATCAAAGAATTTGTTCATTCCATAATAGAGGAGAAGGCCCTGAACCTGATTCTGGTACACCAGTGCACCAAGTGGGAACATTTGAAGGGCTATGATCCCGAATCGTTCGATATAGCTCTTCTGTTTGATGGCGATTCAACGAGGTTAAGAAAGATAGAGGAGGCGACGGGAATATCGGCCGAGAAGCTGTTGCCTCTTTGGTAAGTCTTGGGCCGACCGGCAGTTGGTTTGTACATTTTGGTAAACAAATTTAATGGGTTATCATGAGTTATCAGGTATAACTCAGGCAGCGGAGCTGTGTGTGTGCACTCCATCCTCAACCCGTAACGCCCAACTCGCGGGACCTTTGAATAATTGCTTTTAACGTCATTGCGAGGAGTCCGCCTTGGGCGGACGACGTGGCAATCCGATCCCTCCGGGGCGTAGGCCTCTCCGAGCTGTAGGCCTCCGGCTTGTAGCCTCTACGGCTCGGAAAGCTCTACGAGCCGGAAGCCCACGGGCCGGAGGCCGAAGGGTCGTCACGAACGAAGTGATCTCCCAATTGATGGGGATTGCTTCGTCCGCATGATGCGGGCTCGCAACGGCTTCGCCGGATTGCTTCGCTTACGCTCGCAATGACAATATGGATGTTATGCAAAGGTCTCAGTAGTTCCTTACTTCTAGAATTCGTGTTTTTTCCGGCAGAAAACTTTTTTATGAAAGCTCAAAGCAAGAAAAGTTGAGAGTCTGAGGTCTAATTCTCGCTTTGAGCTTTCAGCTTTGAGCTTATCCGGCTTATCCGGGTTAGGGTAAAGGTTGAACAGGGATATGGCTAACTCGACTCCTGCTGTTGCCGTCATTGGCTCCGGCTACTGGGGCAAGAACCTGGTCCGAAACTTTCACCAACTGGGCGCCTTGAAACTTGTATGTGACAAGAACGAAACGTTGCTTGCCCAGTTTATGGAGCAATACCCGGAGGTAGAAACCTGCCTCGCTTTAAGTACGGTTTTGACCAAAGAGGAGATCCGGGGCGTTGTCATTGCTACGCCTGCCGAGAGCCATTTTGCCTTTAGCCGTGAAGCCCTTTTGGCCGGCAAGCACGTCTTTGTGGAAAAACCCCTCTCGCTGACCGAAGAAGAGGGCCGCGAACTGGTGCGCCTGGCAGAGCAGGGGCCGCTGACCCTCATGGTGGGTCACATCCTTCATTATCATTCGGCGGTTATCAAGCTCAAAGAACTCATAGATTCGGGCGATCTCGGCAAGATCCAGTACCTGTATTCCAATCGCCTCAATATCGGCAAGATCAGGGCTGAGGAAAACATCCTGTGGAGTTTTGCGCCGCATGACATCTCGATAATCCTGATGCTTCTCGGTGAGATGCCTGAAAGCGTTTATTCTATTGGAGGCAGCTACCTACAGCATCATATTCCGGATACCACCCTCACCACCCTTGATTTCGCGAGTGGCGCCAAGGCGCACATCTTTGTCTCCTGGCTTCATCCATTCAAAGAACAGAAACTGGTAGTGGTTGGTGATAAGAAAATGGCTGTTTTCGATGATGTTAGCCGGGAAAAACTCATGCTCTATCCTCATAAGATTGAGTGGCTGCAACGAGTCCCTGTGGCAGCCAAGGCAGAAGCGGAAGTGGTGCAGGTCGATATGGAAGAACCACTCAAGGCCGAGTGCCGGCATTTTCTGGAGTGTGTCAATAATAATCAAACCCCAAGAACCGATGGCCATGAAGGACTAAGAGTTCTTCAAATTCTCCAAGCATCCCAGGAGTCCCTGGATAGGAATGGCGCTACCATTAGGCTGGCTCAAAGCTCAAAACCGGATGTCCGGGGTGAGCCTTCAGCTTTGAACTTCTATGCCCACGAATCCGCATATATTGATGACGGGGTTGAGATCGGCGCCGGCGCCAAGATCTGGCATTTTTCCCATATCTTGTCCGGTTCCAGGATAGGCGAGCGTTGCAACATCGGCCAGAACGTTGTCATCGGCCCGGAGGTGAGCATCGGAAGCGGCTGCAAGATCCAAAATAACGTCTCGGTTTACAAGGGCGTAACCCTGGAGGAGGGGGTCTTCTGCGGCCCCTCCATGGTCTTTACCAATGTCTACAATCCTCGCGCAGAAATTCGCAAGATGGACCAGCTGCGGCCCACTCTGGTGAAAAAAGGCGCCACCATCGGAGCCAATGCTACAATCATTTGCGGAAGAACCATAGGCCGTTATGCTTTCGTTGGTGCGGGCGCTGTGGTCACCAGAGACGTTTTCGATTATGCCCTGATGGCCGGCAACCCGGCACGGCATGTAGGCTGGATGTGCGAATGCGGCGAAAGGCTTTCCGATGATCTTGGCTGTGTTTTATGCGGAAAACAATATGAGAAGAAAACCGAAGGCATAGCTCTTATAGCATAGGGAGCCAATCATCAAAAATACGTGAGCGGCACAGGATTGATTTGAAGAGCCTGGAAGAAGCAAAGGTTATGAGACAAGATCCGGCGAAATAGAAAACATCATTTATATGGAAATACGACTATGATTCGGGAAGGACGCAAATTGTCTGAGGATGTAATGAAAAGGGTGCCGGCAATTGTCGAGAAAGTCTCCCGGGATGAGGAGGTCTTAGCGCTTTACGCTTTTGGCAGCCTTGCAAAAGGTATGCTCAAGCCGCTGAGTGATCTCGATTTTGGGGTCCTTGTTTCGATGGAATTGGAAAGGCGTCAACGATTTGACAAACATTTAGAACTGATCGGCATGTTCAATGACACATTTAGAACAGACGAAGTTGACCTGGTTCTCATGAACGATGCACCAATGCGGTTTTCGTACAACATAATCAGTAAAGGAAAGCTCCTGTTCTGCAGGGATAGACATCCCCTTATTGATTTTTGTGCACGAACCATAAAGCTCTATTTGGATTTTAGATTTTTCAGAGACAATTTTGACAAGGTCTTTTTAAGAGGCATCGGTTACCCTTTCAAGGAAGGCGAAAATTTTAACCGTGGGAATACATTGGGTATTTCGAGACCTAAAATTAGAGCCTGACGCAGGCACGAAGTGAAGCTTTAGCGCTATTTGGGCAAAAGGGGGTGTTTTGCAAAGGTCTCATGTTGTTTATGCAACGTGAGGGGTTATCATGGATGAGCGTATAATGGATGAGCGTATAAAGGAACACCTGAAACATCTGAACAAGTATTATTTGCTTTTATTGAAGGCACGGGAGGCGTCAAGCGATATCTTTTTGAAAGACGAACTGCTTCAGGGGAGTTCGGAACGCTTCCTTCAATTAGCCATCGAAAGCTGCCTCAACGTTGGGAATAGGCTGATATCTCTGCATCAATTTGAAGAACCTGTGAGTACTCCGGAGACGTATGCCGATATATTCAGAGAAATGGAGAGCATTGGCATTATTGACAGCGCCTTGTGCAACAGACTTGTGAAGATGGCCAAATTCCGAAACAGGCTGGTTCACCTGTATTGGGATATTGATGGAGAGCTGGTTTACCAATTCATTCAGGAGAATTTGGAAGATTTTACGATTTTCAGAGAGAAGGTCATTGAATACTTATCCACGCATAAGGCGCCTGGACCTGTATGAAGATATTTCGGCATCACTCCCAAGATGGGACAAAAAGTTCATAAGCAAAATGAAACAACTGGCAGAACATAAGACGATAGCAGGCGAGGAGAAGATTTTATTGACAAGATGCCGCACTGCGATTGAAAGCATTGATGCGTCGGCAGAAGTAATTCTCTACGGCTCCAGAGCGCGAGGTGATGGGGAAGCAGAATCCGATTATGACCTACTCATCATAACTGATGGAGAGGTTACTCTCAAAAGGGAGGATGTTTTTCGGCGACAGTTGTTTCCGATAGAGATAGAAACCGGAGCTGTTCTTACGGTTATCTTGGTAAGTAGAAAAGACTGGAATTCAGCGTTATATGGTGCAATGCCATTTCATCAAAATGTTGAAAGAGACGGTATTGTTTTGTGAAAGAAGAGACGCGAACCTTGATAACTTATCGTCTCGAACGGGCTCAAGAAGCTCTTCAAGAGGGCAAGATCCTTCTAGAACAGGGATACGGCAATACATTTGTTAATCGTCTTTATTATGCTTGTTTTTATGCTGTTTCTGCCCTATTGCTTACAAGGGGCCTTTCGTCAGCCAAACATAGCGGTGTTCGGTCCCTCTTCCACCAAAACTTTGTAAAGTCCGGTTTGGTTGACACAGAATTAGGGCAACTGTACGATAGGCTGTTTGATAACCGGCAGAAAGGCGATTATGCAGATTTAGTGCGCTTCGACCCCAATGAAGTATGCGATTGGTACGATGAGGCCTTACAATTTGTTGAGACGGCAGAGAACATTGTTAAAAAGGAATTGGACATAGTTTTCATTTGCCGGCCTCCCAGCGGCGAATGAAAAAATATATTTCTCTCTGCGGACTCCCCCTGCCCCATTAAATTTGAGAGTATTTAACTGGGTGGCTCGAGTGACAGAATCGAACAGGCGGTGATTGTCCCCTATTGCATCGAGGTGAGATCAAATGAACGAAACACAACAACGGCCGCCGACACGCTACAGAGAAGAATACTTCGAAGACGAAATCGAACTCATGGACTACCTGCGGGTCATATGGAAGAGGAGATATTTAATCATAGCAGGCACCTTGATCTGCGCCGTTGCCGCAGCCGTGATTAGTTTTTCAATGCCGAAAGTCTATCGAATTGATATGGTAGTTCGGCCGGGCATACTTGGCATAGAACCGGGTGGCAATTATACTTATGTTGATTCTCCCGGCAATATCAAGGCGACCGTAGAAGCTGGAACGTTCAACCGGGAGATATTGGATCGTATTACGGGGTCTAATAGCAATAATAGTGGCGCTCCAAAATCGTTAAGGTTCAAGGTGAATACGCCCAGGGGGTCGAATACGTTGCAAGTATCATACGATACCTCGATCGTAGATCGAGGGTTACAGATATTAGCCGGGCTTGGGCAGGTCTTATCAAAACATTATAGTGAACGTGTAGCGTATTTTCAAAATGAGTACGAAACGGAGATTGGTCGAAAAAAGGCCGAAGCGGCTGACTATGAAGCTGAAAAGCGAGCCCTGGAACAACATATCAGGAATATACGGAAAAGAATTGCCGAGCTGACACCACAAATCGATCTCGTCAGGAAAAATACGAATAGTCTTATTAAGGAAAGGAACAAACTATCCTCAGGTGGTGCCAATGACGGCCATGTCCTTTCCGCTGTTCTTTATATGAATGCGATCCAGCACAACATATTGCTTGAGAATAGTTACAGGCAGGAACTCAATAATTACCTTACCAGAAAAGAAGGTGAAAGATTTAAGTTGAAGGAGTTGGGTCGCCAATTAGACCAATTGCGGGAAGAGATCAAGAGATTGGAATTCAAAAAGAGCAATGTGCAGAGCATAGAGATCCTGCAGCCACCCACCGCCGGCCAAAATCCCGAAAAGCCAAAGACAAAGCTTAATGTGATGCTGGCGACTGTAGTCGGGTTGTTTGCTATGCTATTTCTGGCATTTTTTCTGGAATACATTCAAAAGCACAGAGGTAAGCTTGAGTCATAACGCAAGAGATGCTGCGCGTAGGAAGGTCTTCCTTGCGGTGCGATTGAAAAGCCAGGAAGGAAGTATAGACGACTACATCGACTTTTTGCCCCGGAACATAGAACTCATTGACTTTGTACCTTCCAGGCGGATTACAACCAAATATAAACTTTAGACTGTTGAGTTCCTAACAAGACTTACGAGAAATGAAGGCAGATTGGCTGAACCGCAAAAGCGAGCGCACCCACGCAGCTTTCTGCGGGCCTAGGGCTCGCGCAAAAATAACTTCACATTTTGATGAGCCGATCCATCCCGCATGGCTGCGTTGCTCGTCGGTTAAATAGCCAGCTATTCGCACTCCTCGCGCCTTGCCATGCGGGCGCCTCGACCCCTGAAAATGTAAATTTATTTTTTTGCGAACCCTTAGCGAGCGAATCTAAAAAATGTCAGGGTTCCTAACGGTCGAAGATTCCCGGCAGCAAGCTGTGTGGAGCTTCAAAAAGATGAGAGCGATTCGATGTCACCACCGGGGAAGGATCATTTACTAATTCGCCTACTCTATTACTATTATGGCAAAAACAGAAAAAATAGGAGCATCAAAAACAGCTTTGGACTTAACTCATTCTGAGTGGAAGCAGTACCATCCCTTCGGGCCTGCTGATCGGCTCAGCTCTTTGTTCCGGAGTCGGCGGCAGGACAGCGCACGAATTGTGGCTGTAAGCATTGCACGGGACCTTGTCAAGCGCTTTGGCGCGCACAGAGTCGTTCTTTTTGGTTCTGCAGCTCGAGGACATTTCCGTCAAAAGTCTGACATTGATCTGGCTGTCTGGGGTATTCCTCCGGAGGATTTCTATCGAGCCGTTGCTTTTGCCAGTGGGTACAGCAAGGACTGGAAGGTGGACTTGATAGATGCCGAGGATTGTCGTGAGTCTCTGCGACGGTGCATATTGCTGGAAGGAGTTGAATTGTGAGTAAGATTGGAGCAGTTCTATCTGGACGTATTCGGGATGAGCTATCGGAATTAGCCATGGTAGTGGATCGAGCTGAACAAGGATGGAGAAGGCCGAAAACTCAGCGTGATGACTTTTATTTAGACGGGGTTGCATTGAATCTGCATGGCTTTTACTCTGGTCTTGAACATGTGTTTGAGAAAATAGCTTCATTGGTGGATGAGAGCATTGCGACCGGTGCGAATTGGCATCAGGAACTGCTCAGACAAATGAACATTGAAGTTCCAGGTGTTCGTCCAGCGGTTATTTCCGCAGAACTGCGTACGGGATTGGAAGAATACCGAGGATTTCGGCACATTGTATGTAACGTGTACACATATCAACTTAATCCGGAGAAACTCGAACGTCTTATCGCAATGCTGAGAGAGACGTTATCGAGGACGGAGCGCGAACTTTTGGCATTTGCAAAGTTCTTGGAGAGTACAGAATGACCAGTATGTTCGTAATTGTTGGACTAGTCCTCCGAAGATACCGCCAGTTTGCCTGTGCCGCTTGCCCCGTAGCTCCGGAAGATGGTATGGGGCCCCGTGAAATGCAAAGCATATTTCACTGGTATGATAACGATAAGAAGTTGTGGGATTTACTGGGTGCTAAGTGACAAAGTGCCAACATCCCCTATGTCAAATTGTTTCCTTCTTTTGATAGCAGGCAGGCATGCAAGAAATAACAAAGATTGTTTTGGATTTATCCGAAAAAGTTGCTGAAATATTAAAAGAACACTTTGAAGATAGACTAATATCAGTGTGCTTGTTCGGATCTGCAACGCGGGGAACCTTACATCGGGGAAGTGATATAGATTTTCTTGTCGTAAAAAGAGATTCAAACCAGACATATCATAAAAGGGTGAAAAGAATTGTGCCACTATTATATGAGATAAGCGAAACGGAGGAATATCAGCGAGTAGAAAGATTAAATTTCTATTTAGAGCCTTCCTTTTTAATAGTGTTTTTCAATACCCCGCTGCTTGCGGCGGGGTTGCCGCTCAGTTCCCTCTCCCCTGGCGGGAGAGGGTTAGGGTGAGGGGCTATAAAAAGGGTGTTTCCTTATGATACCCCGCCCGCTTGCGGCGGGGAGCTTCATTTTGCTGTCAAAGACAAAGTAAGCTTCGCTATAGAACTTGAAGACCTGTTAGGGGTAAGCAGGGTTGATCTTGTCGTCTTGGCTGAAGCAGACCCATTTCTGGCGGCAAATGCTATCAGAGGCGAAAGAATCTATTGTCTGGATGAATACATGGCAGATGAATATGAGCTCTATATCTTAAGGAGAGCAGGAGACCTCGCCCATCTCGAACACGAAAGACTGGATCTCATCTTCGGTCAATTAAGCTAGTGGAAGGCAAGACGTATTGATCCGTGTCTGACAGAGAGGAAATAAGTCAACGTAGTCAATAACGTCCCGCAGTTGCGCAATAGGAGGTAATCGCATGAAGATCGAAGAGCTAACGATAAAATATCCCAGCGGATTTGAGCACGCTGTCCATATGACAAAAGAAGAGATGGAACAGCATATCCGCTTAATGGCTGCCTTGAAAATGTTTGAACTCGGTAAAGTGTCATCTGGTAAAGCTGCTCAACTGGCGGGAATGTCACGGGTCGAATTTTTTGAGGCTTGCGGTAGGTATCGTGTTAGTATCTTTAACTATCCACCCGAAGAGCTTGAACAGGAGATTAAGAAGGACTTAGAGACTGCAAGGAAAGTGAGTCGCCAATGAAGGTCGTTTCAAACACAGGTCCAATCATTGGTTTAGCCAAAATCGCAGGAAGTTTTCTCCTCAAAAGCATGTTTGAAGAAGTGCTGATTCCTCCTTTGGTTCACAGAGAACTATTTGGGAAAGTTGGAAGCGAATCAGAAGAGATTGAGCGAGCTCTGAACGATTTTATACATATAGCAGATCTTATACCCTTGGAGCCGGCAACTGAACGGGCTACTGCCGACTTGGATGAAGGGGAGAAACAAGCTATTAGTGCTTATGAACTTATAAAACCTGAAAGGATAAGGAAAGATGAATACCAGGACTATAAACATAACATTGCCTTTAGGGGCATTTTCAGCGCTTAAAAAGACGCCGGCTGAATTTGCAAAGGACATACGGCTGACTGCGGCGGTCAAATGGTATGAGATGGGAGTTGTATCCCAGGAAAAGGCTGCTGAAATAGCCGGATTGTGCCGTGAGGATTTTCTCATGTCGTTACTAAGATTTCGAGTTTCACCTTTTCAGTACACGGCGGAAGAAGTCCTTCGAGAGGCTGGTTATGAATAAAAACCTGGTTATCAATGCCTCTTCCATAATACTGCTCGGGAAAGCTGATCTCTTGAAAACAATAAGTCCATTAGCCAAGACGTGGATAATACCGGATGGCGTTATCCATGAAGTTCAGGCCAAAAGACCGATAGACCCTTTTTTAAAACGACCTGGGGCCTCAGAGTTGGCACAAAGAATTCAACATAGTCAATGTCCCCAAAATTCTTGACGTCCCCAAAAATCTTGTAGTTGAACCGCAAAAGCGAGCGCATTCCAAGCAGCTTGCTGCGGGGTTAGCGAACGAATCTAAAAAATGTCAGACTTCCTTACGGTCGAAGATTCCCCGCAGCTTGCTGCAGGGATCTTCAATCAAGACTTCAAAGAACTGTTCAGAATATCCAACGATTACAATGTTAAATATACGTCATAGAGATCATCCAAAAAATACTACTCTCAAGAATGTTTGATAAACGTGCAGAAAAGATTAAGAGCTCCTTATTAAAGCTTGCTCCGGATATCTTTGGCAATCCCTCTGTATTGTTTGCGTATCTTTATGGGAGTTATGCCACAGGACTTGTACACCCTTTCAGCGATTTGGACATAGGCATTTATGTTGACCGGCTCGCTCCCCACAAGCCCCGTCCTTTAGGGCGGGGTCAAGGGGAGCTATCTGAAAATGTTTATCATCCCTACCGGGAAGCTCCGACCTTCAGGGCGGGGAGGCTTAACAAAATGTCCCGCAGGCAATGCTTGGAACTTGAGTTGTCTCTTGCATTGGAAATCGACGAAAAGCTTGGTAGTGGTGTATCATCTGAGGTGCGGATTATCAACAACCTTCCACTGGTGGTAACAGGAAAGATCATTACAGAAGGCATCCTGATTTTCTCCAGAAACGAAGCCATACGAGTCGATTTTGAAACGTCGCTTCGAGGCGCATATTTTGATTTTGTGCCGGTTCTTCGTAGATATCAAAGTGTATATATGCAGAGCATTGTTTCCTGACAGCAAACCCATAGGAGAACAATATGGTATCAATTGAAAAGATTGCCCAGAAGTTTTCCCAGTTGGACGAATATCTTGGGCTATTGAGAAGCATTTCAAAGACGTCTATCGAGGCTTTTCTAAAGGATAAAATAGTGATAGGAAGTGCGAAATATTATCTTCAGGTTAGCATTGAATGTTGTCTGGATGTGGCTAACCATATCATTGCATCAGAGCATCTTCGAGCCCCAAGGGATTACGCTGATTCGTTCACGGTTGTTGAAGAAGAGGGTATTGTTCCTCCCGAGCTTGGGCAAAGATTACGCCAGATGGCAAAATTTAGAAATCGACTTGTACATTTGTACGGGGAAATTGACGATGCTTATGTTTACGAATTCATGAAAGAGGACCTGAAAGACATAGAGGAATTCAAGTCGATCATAATAACACAGTACAACGCCTGATCTATTCCTTTGTTACTCGAATAGTGGAATGGGGGCAACCTTGCTTATTTCTCTCCCTTCCTAACGAGAAGAACTTACGAGAAATAAAGGCAGATTCGCTGAACCGCAAAAACGAGAGAATCTAAAAAAAGGTCAGACCTCCTTACTGTCGAAGATTCCCCGCAGCAAGCTGCGGGGAGCTTCAAAAAGATGAGAGCCATTCGCCGTCACCACCGGAGAAGAATCATTCTCAAAAGATATGAGAGGGTGCGAAGGGGGAGTTGGCATGTCAAGATGCCTGGCTATCCCACAAAGAATAACACGTTGTGTTCTTGTTGGATGTGTGGCAATCCAAGAAGATACTTTGGAGAAATAACACACCAGGAGAAAAGAGCCATCAGTTATGACAGTTATGAGCCATGAGCTACAGGTCGGAAGGGAGCATTACCGGTTTTTTAATTGAATTTGAGCTTATCATGAAAAAAATTATCGGGAAATGGGAAAAAGTGCTGGACATTTGCTTTAGCCACCTTTATAGTAAAATGAGAAATCATTACACAGGGAGGGTGGTTATATGCAACAGATATCCTCAGAGGTATTCTGCGGGCGAAGGTTTAGATCTGATGAGTTAACACAATTAGCTGAAATCATAAAAAGTTGCTGTGGGTTAAGCCGTACTGAACTGGCCAATACGGTTTGTGAGTTGTTTAACTGTAAGAGGCCGAGCGGGAGACTAAAGACCGTTGAGTGCCGACAGTTTCTTGAATATTTGGACTCCAAAGGAGTCCTTGATCTACCTGATCGCAAAAAAGGCCGACCAAAAGGTGTTAAGACCAAGGTCAAAAGGACAGATAAGGGACAAGCTCAAGAGATTATCTCGGGGAAAGTAGAGGAGTTTTGTCCCCTTATCCTCAGCAGAGTCACCAGCAAGCGGCAAAGGGATCTGTGGTACGAGTACGTAGATCGATATCATTACCTTGGGTATCAGTTGCCTTTTGGGGCGCAATTACGATATTTCATTGAAGCAGGCAAAGAGCCGTATCATGTTCTTGGGTGCATGCAGTTTTCCAGCCCTGCATGGAAGATGGCGCCAAGGGACAAATGGATTGAGTGGAACGATGAGCAACGCAAACGCAATTTACAAAAGATCATTAACAACAGTAGGTTTCTCATTTTTCCCTGGGTCAAGGTTAAAAATCTTGCTAGCTCTGTGCTTGCCTTGGCTGCAAAGACGGTTGCAGATGATTGGCGGCGCTGTTACGGCTATCGTCCGGTTCTTCTGGAGACGTTGGTCGATCAAAGAAGATTCAAAGGCACTTGTTACAAAGCAGCCAACTGGGTCCATGTGGGTACGACGAGCGGCCGCGGGAGGATGGACCGGGAAAACGCGAGGCATGGAATGGTTCCAAAAGAAATCTATATGTACCCTCTTACGGCTCGATTTCGACAAGAGCTGTTGTCGTTGTGAGGGGGACATATTATGGGGCCTGCTTGCATTGCACAAATTTCTGATCCTGACAGTAAGGAGCAATTTCGCCAGATGATCCATAATGAAGTGGATGAATGGGTTGATGAGCTTTTGTGCGTGTTTGATGAAGATAGGCAACCGACTCTGATGGAGATGAGCGAGCTGTTTACCAGGACGAAGCAGAAGTTTCTGGGCGATTGTCTGCAAAGAATGATCGAGGAGAAATACGCTGATTTACTGGAGCAGGAATATGCCTCCTGCCCTAAATGTGCGAAGCGTTGTAAAAAGAGATTCGACAGTCCTAAAGAAATGGTTACCATGCAGGGGGCGGTGGGTGTAATTCGTCCTTGGTTTTTTTGTACAGATTGTTCCATTGGGTTTTCCCCTTTTGATGATGCGATTGAGGTAAGTCGAAAGAAGCATCAATTTGATATTCAGAAGAAGGCGGTCAACTTATCAGCCGACGTTACCTTTTCCCGTGGAAGCGAAATATTTGAGGATCTAACAGGCCAGAGCATAAGTGACCACTTCATCCATGAAACGTTTGAAGCCGTGGGTTCCGAGGCTCACCTGGAGGATGTCATACCGACTGAGGAGGAGATAGCAAAAAGGATTAAACAGGCATCGACCAACAAATGGCGCCCGATTTTAGTGGTGGCTTCAGATGGCGCTCATCTGCCTACCCGCCCTAAAGCAGGGCGCAGCGACAAAAGAGGCAAGGGGCAATGGCAAGAGGCCAAAGGATTCCGCATATACTTACTGAGCAAGAGTCGTATCATTCACGTAGCAAGTTGGCATCAGATTCAAAACGAGGCTGACTTTGGAAAAGATTTGGCTCTTGCGGCTTCACGTATTCGCCAGGACTCAGTACGTATTGCCCTTTTAGGCGATGGCGCTGATTGGCTGTGGAAACATATGAGGACTTGTTTTCCTAAAGGTCGTGAGATCCTGGACTATTATCATTGTGCGGAGCATATCTATAAAGTAGCCAAGGTGCAATATGGGGACAGGCCGATCAAGGGGTTGCAATGGGTAGAAGGCACTATATCCCGTCTGTTTTTTTCCGAGGTTGACAATGTGATAACCGGTCTTCGCCGGATGAAGCCAAACAATGATGATGCCAAGGAAGAGATTCGCAAACTAATTGTTTACCTCAAAAACAACCGTGGAAAGACTCACTACCGGGGAGACCGGGCAGGAGGATATCCTATTGGGAGCGGGGGAATCGAATCAGCCAATAAATTCATTTGCCATACCCGCATGAAACGCTCTGGCGCTTGGTGGGTAAAGGAAACAGGAAATGAAATGCTACGAATCCATTGTGCGATTTACAATGGCACATATGATAAAGTTTTCAATACGTATAAAAGGGCTCATGTCCATCACTACTAACTTTTTTGTTAAAAAACCGGTAATGCTCCCGGTCGGAATCATCTCTGAAAGTTCAAGGCATCCCTTCGTATTGGATATTTGTTACACAATTTTTATAATGTGTGTGAAAACATATTTCGTTCCATAGCACGGTTTTTTGAAAACGACCTGGGGCCTCAGACTTGGCACAAAGAATTCAACGTAGTCAACAACGTCCCCAAAATACGCATTCCTAGCATTGAGATATGAGCTTTCAAGTTTCAGCCAAGAGTTATTGAGTATCTGACAGAGAGGATAAGTCAACGTAGTCAAAGACGTCCCCAAGATTCCAGAGAATTGCTGAATGAAAATAACCGGCCGTTCTTGACAACTTGTCAAGAACTATGTAATATTAAATGAATGTACCATGCTAAGGAGGTTTATATGCAAAC
>JABXJW010000341.1 GCA_013375395.1 Desulfobacterales bacterium | reverse complement strand
CGCTCATCGAGGTCGTCTTCCACTACTACGCGCCCGCGGACATCCCGCTCGGCTCGCACTGGCAGCGCACCAACGATACCGTCATCCCGCCCATAATCCGCAACGTGATTCTGGCCGCGGAACCGGAGGACGGCGACCACGTCCTCGTATATCTGCCCAGCTTCACGGACGAGACGCTGGACGAGCTCTTCGGCGACGACGCGCTCGCGCCTTACCGCTTCGTCGCGTACCCTCGGCGCTCGAGCCACGACGTTGTCGCGAAGAACTTGACGTTGAAAGGTTTCTCTAAAGCGGGCTTCGTCGAGGACCTGAGGACGGCCCGGGCCGTAGTGACGAGCGCCGGCTTCACGCTGCTGTCGGAGTGCCTGTACCTCGGCAAACCGCTGTACGTCATGCCCGAGGTCGGCCAGTACGAGCAGAAGTGCAACGCCGAGGCGCTGAAGAGGTGGAACCTGGGCGCGGTCGCGACGGAGCTCGTTCCCGAAGAAGTCGCGCTCTGGCTCGAGACCCGGCGGATGGTCCGCAAGCCGTGGCCCGACGTCGCCGCGGCCTTCGTGGACTGGGTCGCCGCGGGCCGCCCGGACAGCGCCATCGACTTCTCGGCCCGGATGTGGGAGGAGACGCGGCGGGTGGCGGCGGGGAAGGTATGACGTAATTTCCGGCGTAATAAAACGCCGGGCTCGAGCCCGGTTAAAAATAGTTTGAATTTCAAAAAAATAACGCTTATAATAGAATTCGGAACCATGGATAAATTCAAAAAGAAAAACGAATTATACGATTATCTCGAAACTTACGCCTCGAAGAGGAAATCCGAACTAGACCGGAAAAAATTGGATACCGGGCTAATAAAATCTTATATCATCGAAACGGCTAGGAATTACGAGGACGTAGACCTAAGGCGATATTTAAATAATACAGAAACCTCTACTTTTGATCTAGATGATGGTTTATTCGGTATTAACTTATCAGGCGAAATAATAGGTTATTGCGAACCGTTCATGGGGCGTTATTACGTTTTATATTCCGGATTAAAAACAGAAACGGTAGAGCCGTTTTACCGTCGGCTAATATTGGATAACTTTTCCCTGGATAGTTGCTGGTTTGCGGGAGACTTCTTCGATAAATTAAGAGAAATCGTTTACGGGGCACGATACGACTACCAATACTTAAAAATAAAATTCGAATATATAAACGAATTCGAAAAACACGGGGAAACAGACGAAAACGAATTAGACGAAGACGAATTTATAATAGAAAACAAAGCTTCTAAAATTGTTATAAACGAAAGAATAAGGAAAATACGAGAAATTTTGCCAGAGCTAAGGGATTTATTCAAGCCCTTCTATTCACAAGTTTTCCTAAGGGTACCATCCGCAGCTGGTAAAGGAGGGCACGAAATATATAATTTCGGGAAGGTCACTAACCGTTCGAACAGTTTTTTAGATCACAAGAATATCCTTAATAGCATAATAAGGATATATAAAGCTGTAACCGAAATTATAGAGGACGAATCTAACATAAAATTCGAATTTGAAGCCGAAGATAATTTACTATCTATGTCCGGAAAACCGGTATTAATAAAGTTTATAGATCCTTTAGACCCCGAAACTTTCGAGAACTTCGTTTCTTCTACGTTCGTTAAAAACGTAGGGCCGTTTAGAATAGCGGGTAATCCTATAAAAACAGGTGATAATAGTTACGTTGTTTATGGCGTCGATCGGCACTTATATGGGAAAATAGACCTCGACATAAATCTTGAAAGGTTCTTAATAATATTACATTCGGACACTTGCGGGAATACCCTACATCGCTTGATAACTAATACCCAAACGAAAATAACCCCGGCTTTAAATATAAAAATAGGTAATAAGGAGTACCGAGAAATCATTACCAACGCTATGAATAAAAATGGAAATAGCTGAACTAGAAAACGAAAGCCTTTTTATAAATATATTGCTTTATGCAGCCTCCGACACGCCGTCCGAATTCATACGCCCCGTGTTCGTAGAAGCTGGTTATAATTTAAGAAGCATAGAACCGAATATCCCGATAGATATAGTAAAAATAGATAGAATACGCGATAACTTCCCTGTAAGGCAAGCATCGAAACCAGAATTAATTCTATATAACGAACATGAGGCTGCCTTACTTTTATTAGAATGTAAGACTTCTTCTTTCAGCGGAACATCCTCTACCGCCGCGCAAACAAGAGCTTATTTAATTCTCGATACCGCCGACTATAGAAGTCTTGTCGGTATAGATAAGCGCTCCCGGGTAACGAACATCGTTTATTATTTAATAATAGATCGACACGAAGATTTCCCAACGGTTCTTCTTGATATTTCAGAGAAAATCTCCGAACTTGTAGGAAATGTAAACCCGATCACCTCTTCGGTGCTCACCTTACGAGATAATTCGTTATTTATTTCTAAATGCGACCCGGTTTTAAACGACGTAAACGTTTTTCCCAATTTAAAAGAAGAATTGTTAATAAAAAACTTCGACCGTTTTACCCGCCCTATTTTCCTTATACCTATGCTTAAGACAAGTACTGAATTCGAAGAAGCCGTTAAAGAGCCAGAAATAATAGAGAGAATAAAAAGGACTATCATATCGGAATTCGGTAAACATTTAGACGACGGTTCAGTGGAGTTCGAACTCGACGGGCTAATTACGGTCGCTTTCCCTTTATTCCGAACATGGATTTCTCCTTCAGACAACTACAAGAATACGGTGCGTGGTTATTTCCGGCGGTTTTTTAGAGCTTTCGCGTCGCGTTTATCTAGCTTTGGTATAAATTTAGAATTCGCTGGCCCGGTTATAAGGATGACCTTCGACACAGCAGATAAAGGAAGATTAGAAAAGGACTTAGTTAGAATTTTTAGACTCACCCCGGATGACGTACCCGAAGAAGGGTTGTTCAATTGATTTACTTAAACGAACGCCGGCCTTGCGGCCGGCGTTTTCATTTCCCAAAATATTTTAAAGGCTTAGAGCTCGAGGAAGACCTTGACGCGTTTGGCGCGGGTGGGGTGGCGGAGCTTGCGCAGCGCCTTG
>JABXJW010000340.1 GCA_013375395.1 Desulfobacterales bacterium | reverse complement strand
TGGTCTCACTTGGGAGGCAGGCATAGGTGCTGGAGCCGGGGCATTTGAGGCAGGCTGTAGCACAAGAGCTTGTGGCTACGGCGGGAAACTACGCTGAAAAGCGGGTGACTTTAGAGCAGAAGGCAGAGGAAAGATGAAAAGACCGGATAACACTGGTAAGGGCAATGAGATGTGAGGCAAGAGAGGCTGATAAGCAATCATCACAACACACAAATATTATGATTTCAGCTAAGGGTATTGAACAGCGCATCTTCTTCCTGCGTGGGCAAAAGGTTATGCCAAGCCCGCATTTAGCTGAGCTGTATGAGGTAGAGACGCGTGTTTTGGTCCAAGCGGTGAAACGAAACATTGAAAGATTCCCGGGGGATTTCATGTTTCAATTGACAGAGAAAGAGCTTGAAAACTTGAAATCACAAATTGTGATTTCAAGTTGGGGTGGCGTCCGTAGAGCCAGACCGTACGCCTTCACCGAACAGGGTGTTGCCATGCTCTCCAGTGTGCTGCGTAGCAAGCGCGCGGTACAGGTTAACATCGAAATTATGCGCGCATTTGTGCGTCTTCGGCAAATGCTTGCCTCAGACAAGGATCTGGAACGGAAGCTAGCTGCACTGAAAGGAAATATGACGACCAGTTCAAGATTGTCTTTGACGCCATCCGTGAACTTATGACGCCGCCTGAGAAGCCGACACGTAAAATTGGGTTTGATATCAAGGAGCGCCGCGCTGCCTATGGCATGGGCGCAAAGAGGAAAAAGAAAACCAGCAGATGATCGCTGATCCCGGTTCCCGGTTTGTGATGTTTCTTACTTTCAGCTTTCAGCCTTCAGCTTCGAGTGGCTATCAGCAGAAAAGCGCAAAACACGTTCTGCACGAAAGTCCCGGTTGGCGTACAAGAGTCAAGAGCAGACCCCATGCTTTGCCCCAGAGGGGGAGAAGGTCTTCATGCAGATGGGATTCAAATAGACCATGTTAGAAAGCAATCAGGAACTCATTGATCAGTTTAACAGCGATGAACAGCGTTGCGGCGGCTCCACTGGCGGAAGTTGAAGCGGCGGGTCAGATTCCCGAAGCTCGGTGCGTTGAGTCACGCCATTCTGGATCTGCAGGACGAGATGCGCGAGAGGCGCAGATCGGCAGACTGCGTCAGCCGCGAATGGATCGGAGGCCCCGAGTGACTGCCAAACGCATGCAGAAGAAGACCCGGAAGCCTGTAATCATGGAGGACTATGATGGACTCCTGTCTGGCATGGTGTCTCTTATTAAAGAAGCACGGCGGGTCTCAGCCCGTACCGTCAATGCGATCATTACCGCCACATACTGGGAAATGGGTCGGAGGATTGTCGAGAACGAGCAGTTCGGCCGCCGCCGGGCAGGCTACGGCGAGGCCCTCCTGAAAAAGCTGTCCGCTGACCTCACAAGCAAGTTTGGCCGGGGCTTCTCACGCCAAAATCTGCAGCAAATGCGGCAGTTCTATCGGGCCTATCCCCCCACAGAGATTTGCCAGACAGTGTCTGGCAAATCCGGAAAACGCCAGACGCCGTCTGGCAAATTCACTCTGGATGCCCTTCAAGACCGTTTCTCACTGCCTTGGTCTGCCTATGTTCGACTCCTCTCCCTAAAGAGTAAGCAGGCCCGCGCTTTCTACGAGGAAGAAGCGCTACGTGGCGGCTGGTCCGTGCGCCAACTCAATCGGCAAATCGAGTCCCAATTCTACGAACGAACCGCTCTCTCGAAGAATAAAGCCGCTATGTTGACAAGGGGCGCGAAGCCGAAACCGCAGGACGCCGTTACGCCGGAAGAGCAGATCAAAGATCCCTATGTTCTGGAGTTCCTGAGCCTGAAAGACGAGTACTCGGAAAGCGACCTCGAAGAAGCCCTGATCCTTCACCTAGAGCACTTCCTACTGGAACTCGGTGGTGACTTCACCTTTGTGGGCCGACAGAAGCGTTTGCGCATTGGTGATGAATGGTACCGCGTGGATTTGATTTTCTTTCACCGCCGATTGCGGTGTCTGGTGGTGATCGATCTCAAACGGGGAAAATTCACGCACGCCGATGCCGGTCAGATGCACATGTATCTGAACTATGCCCGTGAGCACTGGACCCATCCTGACGAGAATCCTCCCGTTGGTCTAATCTTGTGTGCTATGAAAAATTCGGCCCTGGCGAAATATGCCCTTCAGGGATTGCCGAACAAGGTCCTCGCCTCCGAATACCGCACTGTGCTCCCTGACGAGAAGCTGATTGCGGAGGAATTGAAGAAAACGAGGAAGTTGTTGGAAGAAAGACGCTGACGGCAAAGAATCCACAGGAACCCGGAGAGATTTTGAGACAATGGAAACCGGAAAAAGACAGGTCAGCCCAGATGAGTGGGAGGATGTGCGACCTTAAAGCGCGGACAGCATTTTCCACGACACGCAACTGAAGGAACTGTTTGATAAGGTACGCCCGCTGCTTCTACCGCCACGTGACCATCCGAGGAAGCCAATTGGTTTTGAGGTGAAGCAACGTCGGGCGGCTTATGGCAAACGAACCAAAGAAGATTGCAGTTGAATGCAGAAAAGCGCAAAGTACTTTCTGCCCGAACGTCCCGGTTGGGCACACGAGAAGTGGTGCGCACGCTTCATCAATAAATAGTGTGCCCGTCATCTGTCATCTGTCTGCTGAAAAGAGTGCAAAGAGGAAAAAGAAAAACAAGTGTGACCGGATCTGTCACAGTGTCATGTTATAAGAGCAAAAATTAAAACAATGAGCCGGGGCCTAATCGGCTCTTCGGCGCAGGTTCGTCATAACCATGTAATTCAAATCACGTAAAAATACGACAAGTTAATCCAACCAAAAACCGCTTTGGGTGGTGCATTATGCGGGGGGAACAGTTAGCCAGGCAGTGGCGTATCTTGCGCACTATAGAGTCGCGAGCCCACGGCGCCACTGTGGCCGAACTTGCCCAACAAGAAGGCTGCACTCCCCGCACCATCTGGCGCGATCTCGCTGCCATCCAGGCCGGCGGTTTTCCTCTTTACTCCGAAAGAGACAGCCATAAGAACCGATGGAACTTCGTTGAAGGCTACAGGTTCAACCTGCCCGTCCCTTTTACCGTCACTGA
>JABXJW010000051.1 GCA_013375395.1 Desulfobacterales bacterium | reverse complement strand
CAGGATTGCGCCTGGCGGCTTGAAAAGAGGTGCGCGCCTTGAATTTGGCGCTTTTTACTTTGCCGTCTAATTTGGACATTTTACGAAACCATCAGATTTGACGGCTTCGTCAATCTGCGCAGGGCCTCTTCGTATTTCCTCCGTGTATTTTCCACCACATCAGGCGGGAGTTCGGGTGCAGGCGGCATTTGGTTCCACTCAAGAGAAAGAAGATAATCTCGCACATACTGTTTATCAAAACTTTTCTGGGCCCTGCCCGGCCTGTAGGCGTCCTTCGGCCAAAAGCGGGATGAGTCCGGAGTGAGGATCTCATCGATCAACACCAGCTCTTCGCCGACCAAACCAAACTCGAACTTGGTGTCCGCTATGATGATGCCGCATTGATCGGCAATGCCCACAGCTTTTTTGTAGATGGCTATACTGATATCCCTTAGTCGAGCCGCCGGATCCTGGCCCACAATATCCTCGGCCTCGCCAAACGAAATATTCACATCGTGGGACCCCGCCTCTTTCTTGGTGGAAGGCGTAAAGACCGGTTCCGGCAGCCGCTCGGATTCTTGCAACCCCCCGGGCAGCCTTATGCCGCAGATGCTCCTCGACTCCTGGTACGATTTCCAGCCGGAACCGGAAAGGTACCCCCTGACAATGCACTCCAACGGAAGCGGCTCTGCCTTGCGAACAAGCATGCTGCGCTCTTTCAAGATTTCGGCATATGGGCGGCAGGACTCCGGAAACTCGTCCGCATCCGCCGTGATCATGTGATTGGCTATGATGCTTTCCATCGCTCCAAACCAGAACATTGACATCCGTGTCAAGATGCGGCCCTTTCCCGGGATCGGATTGGGCATGACCACATCAAAGGCTGAGATCCGGTCTGTGGCGACCATCAAGAAGGAATCGCCAAGATCGTAAATATCCCTCACTTTTCCACGCCGTATGAGTCTCAAATCGGGAAAAACGGTATCATATAAAGTATCTTCCAAGCTTTGACCCCCAAAAGTTTGTACCTGTGCGGTTAGCGGATTCGTGGTCCTAGCAATACCATCCAAATCCCCCCCTGCCCCCCTTTTTCAAAGGGGGGAAACCACGTTCGTCCAAGAAGTCCCCCTTTGTTAAAGGGGGACCCGCCTGCCAGCGCCCGGCACAGCGGGTAGCTGGAGTGCAGGCTTGGTTGGCAATGGCGGGCAGGTTTAGGGGGATTTTCCAAGTAACCGCACAGGTCCAAAAGTTGTATTGTTGGCCGGATTCTACGACCTGCCGTCAGAAAAAGTCAAGAAGCAAATATCCTTGGCCAGCGTCAGCGGGAAAAGCTCATAGCTGAGGGCTGTTTACTGATTATCGTTGACAAGCCCACGCCATATGCTATTGACAAGACTCGGTTTCGTAAGTTCGCTCGCTGCGGGATTAGTGTTTTTTCCGGCAGAAAATGTCTCTATGACGGAGGAGAGACAATGGACAAGAAAGTCACGGTTGTCGGCGCCGGAAATGTTGGCGCAACAGCAGCACAGCGCCTGGCCGAAAAGGAGTTGGCCGACGTCGTGCTGATCGATGTTGTGCAGGGTTTGCCCCAGGGAAAGGCATTGGACTTACAGGAGGCAGCCGCAGTAGAAAAACATGATGCCCGCCTTACCGGAGCCAATTCATATGATGATTCAAAAGGGTCCGATATTGTCATTATTACGGCAGGCTTGCCACGTAAACCGGGCATGAGCCGGGGCGACCTGCTGAACAGGAATGCCGGGATTTTGAAGAGCGTGACCGAACAGATCGCACCCTTGTCGCCGGATGCCATACTCATCGTTGTGAGCAACCCTTTGGATGCCATGTGTCATGTGGCATTAGAGACCAGCGGATTCCCAAAAAACCGGGTCATGGGCATGGCCGGCGTCCTCGATTCGGCCCGATTTCGAGCCTTTATTGCCATGGAGCTAAGCGTTTCGGTGGAAAATACACACGCTTTTGTTCTGGGCGGCCATGGCAAGACCATGGTTCCCCTGCCTCGCTATTGCACTGTAGCAGGCATTCCAATCACTGAAATGATGCCCAAAGAACGAGTCAATGCCATTGTGGAGCGCACACGCAAAGCCGGGGCTGAAATCGTGGGCCTGTTAAAGACAGGCAGTGCTTATTACGCACCGGCCTCTGCCGCCGTAGAAATGGCCGAAGCGGTCCTTAAAGACAAAAAGAAGATTCTTCCATGTGCAGCCTATTTGGATGGTGAATACGGCATCCGCGATCTCTTTCTCGGTGTCCCGGTAAAGCTGGGAAGCAGCGGCATCGAGGAGATCATCGAAGTCAAGTTGACCGAAAAGGAACATGCAGCGCTTCGGAAATCAGCAGAAGCGGTGCGGGAGCTGGTGGAGTCTCTTAAGACGATAGAGCCGTAAACCGGAAACCGGGCGTAAGGCCAAGGGCAACTGGCAACAGGAAAAGCGTGTGTTAAAAAGATGTTGACGAAAGCTCTTTTTTTGTGGTGTATTGATTGTGGCGTAAGGTAAAGATGTCAGCCGCATTTATAACGCGGCCACATTCAATAAGGCGGGGAACTTATGGAAGAACTTACAAAGACGCAGCAAAGGATCTTAGTGGTGGACAACGACGAGGATCTGCTGCCGCTCATCCGTGACTACCTGGAACTTTGTCATTATCAAGTTACAACCGCAGCCACGGGCCTTGATGCCCTGCTCCTTTTGCGCTCACAAAACTACCACGTCCTTCTCACGGATATCATACTGCCCGACATCAGCGGCCTTGGCCTCATCGAGATTGCCCGAAAAGAGTTTCCCGGATTACCTATTATTGCCATGACCGGCTACGGCAAACAGGTCGGGGGCCTCACCAGTGAAATATCCCCGGATTATTATTTAGAAAAACCTTTTAGTTTGAACAAGCTGTCAGAAGCCATAGAATCTATTTTGCCCAAGGAATAGGCATAGGTCGGATAAGCCGGAACTAAACAAGGATGGTCCTTGTAAAATCAGGTCAAATCCGGCTCAAACAAGTGTCTAAAGTGAACTAGGTTGAAAGTGTCCCTCCCGGCCGGCGGCTGGAGTTATTGACATGGACATATGTGATCAAATACTTGTCGGGAAAGGCCCTCTTCTCCTAAAAGTTAAAGAGCTGATCCGTCAGGTTGCCAGCAGCGATTTAAACGTCATCATCTGCGGTGAAAGCGGTGTCGGCAAAGAACTGGTGGCCCATGCCCTGCACCTTTCCTCTGATCGCAAGGGCAAGCCTTTTGTCAAGGTTAACTGTGCCGCCATCCCAGGCGAGCTTCTTGAAAGTGAACTATTCGGTTATGAAAGAGGGGCCTTTACCGGTGCGGACAAGACGAAGATGGGAAAGTTCGAGATAGCCCACAACGGCACCATCCTCTTGGACGAGATCGGTGACATGCCTCTTTCCCTGCAATCGAAGATGCTTCAGGTATTACAGGACTTTCAGTTTTCGCGTCTGGGCTCCAAAAACGACGTGAAGGTCGACTGCTGGGTTCTGGCTGCCACGAACCACGACCTTGAACAGGACGCCAGAGAGGGATTGTTTCGAGAAGACCTTTACTACCGGCTGAACATTATCAGAATATTCATCCCCCCTCTCAGGGAAAGGCCGGAAGACATCGACATGCTCATTGATTACTTTGCCGGGCGGTTTGCCCAAAAGATCGAAAAGCCGCTCCTTATTTTCAGCGATGGTGTGCGGGATTTCTTTCGTCAGTACTCTTGGCCCGGCAACGTGCGAGAGCTGAAGAACATGGTAGAGCGCTTGATGCTGTTGGGAGATTGGGAGACTGCAAAAGAAGAACTCTTGGCCAGGGAAACAAGGCAGACCAATGGTCATGAATTGACCACTCAACCTCCCCCCCCAACGCCTGGTGAGCCCAGTAAGGCGGCACGGTCTAAAAAGAATTTTCCTCCATTGAAAGAAGTGAAAAAGAAAGCCATCATGGAAGCCGAAGGCAAGCTGATCAGCGAAGTTCTCGCAGAAACGGACTGGAATCGAAGACGGGCAGCAGAAATTCTTCAGATCAGCTATAAAGCCCTCCTTTACAAAATCAAAGAGCTTAACCTCCATCCGGAAGATTAGCAGTATCTGATTTGCGATCGAAAGAGAACTTTATTTCCCATCTGCGGTAAACTTAATTCCAATAATATGTACTATTTTGCTCTTTTGGAGAGAGATTCTTGGCTCACGCAGACCGATTGCCGGGTGGAACAGGGTCCCTATTCTCATTGTGCGATCATTGGCGACACACTTTTCCATCCTGCTGCCATTCTGTTTCTAATGGGCTATAATCATTAAAGAATTATACACACCCCGAGATCTACTTCCTTCCGTTCAAATATCTTCTCCGCCCATTTATTGGGCAATACGGAAGGCTCTCCGCCAGCCTCTTGGTTTCTCCCCTTTTTCTTTTTATTCTTCTGTAAAACCAATTGCCTGTAAGAATTTCCGCGCGTTGCAAATTCTCCGAAAAGAAGTTGTCATTTTGTGTGGCATCAAGCTTGCGTAGTACCAGGAGCACGAGCAAACTTCAATGAAGCTCCCCACCGCAAGCGCGCGGGGTATCATAAGGAAACACCCTTTTTATACCCCCTCACCTTCACCCTGTTAAATTTGGCGCAAGCTTCACTTCGTGTCCCAAAGGGAACCTTATTTAACAGGGCAGGCCCTCTCCCTCCAGGGGAGAGGGAACTGAGCGGCAACCCCGCCGCAAGCAGCGGGGTATTGAAAATACTAATAAAAATCACGTAAGGGTTTCGCTGTAGGCCCCCGGCCTTATGCCGGCAACAGACCGCAACCGAAACAACTCAGGAAGGCTATGGAATCGATCAAGATACTCGTTGTTGAGGACTCCGCTTCCAAGCGTGATTATCTCACTGAATTGGTTCGCACCATCGGCTATCAAGCCCATGCAGTAAAGGAGAAAACGCAGTTTATTGCGGACCTGCGTCGCCACGCCCCGGATATTCTGCTTTTGGGTTCGAGCAATCACCTATGGCAAAGAAGAGCTTTTGCCGAGGTTGTGGAGCGTGAAAAAAGGGGAATCCCTATTCTTATCGTTCAAGGCGATACAAACGGATCGAAGGGGGAAGAAGTTCGGGTGGCCGCCGATACTTCTTCACTTCCCACAGACTTCAGTCCCGCTGACTTGAAACAGGCGATCGACAGCCTTGTGCAAGAATCCGAGCACTCGGATTGGAAAGAACTTGACAATACCATTGTGGGGCTGAGCCCGGCCATCGTGCAGATCAAAAGGCATATTATTCGACTGAGCAAATCAGATGTGACAATACTAATCACTGGTGAAAGCGGCACAGGCAAAGAGCTGGTGGCCCGTGCCATTCACAAGCTTTCGCCCAGGGCGGACAAACAATTCATCAAAGTCAACAGCGCTGCTTTGCCGTCCAATCTCCTTGAGAGTGAACTGTTCGGTTTCGAAAAAGGGGCCTTCACAGGTGCTTTTCAAAAAAAGCTCGGCAAGTTCGAACTTGCCCACTCGGGCACCATCTTTTTGGACGAGATCAGCGAAATTCCTATCTCCATGCAGGCCAAGCTCCTTCAAGTCCTCCAGGACAGTGAATTTTCTTCTTTAGGCAGCGTCACTAATACAAGGACAGACACACGGGTCCTTGCAGCCACAAATGCCAATCTGGGTGAAATGGTTTCCAGGGGCGGCTTCAGGCAGGACCTCTATTACCGCCTGAACGTAGTGTGCATTTGCATCCCCCCCCTCAGGGAGCGCAAGGAAGACATCGCGCTGCTTTGCACGTACTTTCTGAAAAAATATGCAGCCCGCTACGGCAGGGAGTATACCCCTATCAAAAAACGTATCAAGCAACAGCTTTACCAATACGCCTGGCCGGGAAACGTACGTGAACTGGAAAATTCCATTCATAGCATTACCGTGCTCGGGGATGAAGAGGGCTTTTACGAAAAGATGAAAAGTCACGGTCATCCGGGCGTTTTTCCAAATGGCTTTGGGGCGTTGCCGGCATTGCAGCCCGGCAGTGGAGCGGCATTCGGCATTGCAGCCGGGCGCTCTTTGAAAGATGCGCGCAGGAAGGCAGCCCGTGAGGCCGAGTCCGAGGCCATTGTGGATGCCCTCGTTTATACCCACTGGAATCGCAGAAAAGCGGCGGCACTGCTCAAAGTCAGCTACAAGGCCCTGCTCAACAAGATAAAGGACTACAAGATTGAGGAACAGTACCGGGAATTACACAGAAAGGATGACGGATCCGATGATTACGATGTCGGCGTGTAAGTGTAGATTGCATTCGGTCATACTTGTTGCCTTTTGGTTATGTCTGTTATCCGCCGGGGTATTCAGTTTGACGGGACTTCACCCCGCCGTGGCGGGAGAGACAACCTCTGCCGCTGCCGCAGGGAGCCCGAAGGGGGGCGACTATCTTATCGGCGCAGGGGATGTCCTTGAGATCCATGTCTGGAGAGAACCGGATATTTCAAGGACAGTGCGCGTCCGTCCGGACGGCAAGATTTCGTTGCCCCTGGCCGATGATATTAAAGCCTCACAAAGCACGCTGGTCCAGCTCAAGAGACGAATCACGAAAGCACTTGCCGCCTATGTGGATCAGCCGTCCGTCTATGTGATGCTCCAGGAAAACCGCAGCAAGAAAATACACATCAT
Organism: Desulfobacterales bacterium; assembly: GCA_013375395.1. Taxonomy (GTDB): domain Bacteria; phylum Desulfobacterota; class Desulfobacteria; order Desulfobacterales. The sequence goes on along the minus strand of JABXJW010000051.1, from coordinate 12,188 downwards.
CGGCAAGGTAAACGCGCCCGGTGAATACGTGCTGGAAAGTGATACCACCGTGCTTCAGGCCATCGCCACGGCACGCGGGTTCAATGAGTGGGCCAAAAAGGATGATATTGTCATTTTGCGCAAGGATCCGCAGGGGGAGACGTTGATTGAGTTTGATTACGATCGAGTGGTTTCAGGAAAGGACATCAAACAAAACATTTTGCTCAAGTCCGGCGATGTAATCATTGTGCCGTAGGCATGGGTCGGGCGCCCTCTGCGCCTTTGCGGTGAATCATTACAGATGAGGAAACGTTCAACATGTTAAAATCGTTCTATCATTCGGCTCTGATATTGCTTTTGCTTACAGGATTGATTTTCCCTGCCGCCGCGGACGCGGCAATGAAGAAGACCCTCACCCCGAAAATCTCCATTCAGGAGCAGTACGACGACAACATCGACCTTGAGGCTGAAGATGAAGATTCGGACTGGATCACCCTGGTCTCGCCGGGGATCTCTCTGGAGTTGGAGTCGCCGGATACCACGATGGCTCTCGACTACGAGGCTGGTTTTTCGTTCTATCGGGATGATTCTTCCAGAGACAGCACCCGCCATAAGGGCCGAGCCGATTGGGATCAGCGTTTGACTCGCCATCTCAGGTTCCAGGCAACCGACACATTTATCCGTACGGAGGAGCCCATTTTGGAGACGGACGAACGGGTTGAAATAGTCCAAAGGCAACGCAATATCTACCGTCGAAACACGGGGCAAGTAAGTTTTTCCTATGAATTCGGTGAAGAAGACCGGCTCACGGCAGGCTACCGCAATCGCTATTTTGACGACATGTCTCCCAGCGACGAAGACAGCCAGGGACATGAGGGGTTTCTTAACCTTGACGCCTGGTTTACGCCACAATACGGGATCGGGCTGACATCACGCTGCAATCGGGGACAATTTGAGCAACGGGATGACTTTGATCAATATGCTGCCGGGCTCACCGCAAACTACCGGTGGCAGCCTTCGCGGCGCTTCTATGCCAGGTACGATTTTCTTTACCACGATTTTGAAGATCCCGGCCAAAGAAACGACCATCGGGTGCATCAAGGGGCTTTGGGCGTCAGCCTGGCATTTGGCAACCATACCAACTTTGACGTCGAGGGCGGTTATTTCCTTCAGGATTATCTCAATGGCAGCCGGATGGATGGTGCAACATTTAAAATAGGCTTGCTCACACGCGGACAAAGGGCCTCCCTGCGCCTTGCAGGAAGCGGCGGCTACGAGCAGGACTACTTTTCTTCGGAAAATCTGGGCTCATCAAAATATCGCCGGGCCTTCGGCTCTGCCGGTTATCTTTTGACCGAGAATCTTCGTATATTTGCCTCGGCGAGCTACAGCCGGCAAGAGTTCTTTGGGGCTGATATCGAGGTGGATCGAAAAGACGAGCTATGGCGCGGCAGTGGGGGTTTTTCCTTGTCTTTCCTGCGCCGGCTGCAACTTTCTCTTGAGGCAACACACTCTGAGCGGGATTCAGACGAGCCGGCAGCAGAGTTTGAGGACAACCGGGTTACGCTCCGCCTCACCGGAGCATACCCGTTTCAGATTTGATCGTTACTATAACCTAAATTGAGCGATTTCTTTTCGAATTTGTTGTAGCCGCAGGCTTTAGCCTGCGTTTATCAAAACCAGTTGGGTGAATTTGAAGTTGCCCCAACCAACGCAACCTAAAGGTTGCGGCTACAAGAACCGCTCAATTTAGGTATAAATTGATGGTTTCGTAAAAAGTCCAAAATTACCCCCTCTCCCCTTAATTCCCTCCTCTCCGAGACGTGGCTCTCCGAGCCGGAGGCCGCCAGGGGATGGGAAATAGGACTTTTTACGAGTTCGTCTAAAATCGTTACTATAAAATAGTGGGGCAATTTTATCATGATTCCAAAAGACGGCATGGACCTTCAATACCTTCGGGAAGCCTTTGTTCGGCGATTCTGGTACGTTGTTTTGACGTTTTTTGTGGTCTCCATGGCCACGATCATATATTGCATCAAGGCGCCCAGGATCTACGAGTCAAACACCCTTATTCTGGTCCAGCCCCAGGAAGTCCCCCGTGACTATGTGAGACCCACGGTTACAATGGATGCAAGATCCCGGTTGAACACCCTGAGTGAACAAGTGATGAGCCGGCCGAGGCTGGAGGAGATCATCACAAAGCACAGTCTTTACCCGAAAGTCCGCGCCGCAGGGACCATGTATGATGCAGTGGAGACCATGCGCAAGCATATTAGTGTGGAGGTGAAAGAGACACGTAGAAGGAGGGACACAGCCCCTGCCTCCTTCGAAATCACTTACGAGGGGCAGTCTCCCGTCAAGGTTAGGAACGTAACAGCAGCCATTGCGAACCTTTTTATTGATGACAACCTCAAACTGCGGGAACAGCAGGCAGCGGGCACATCGAAATTCCTGAAGCGCGAGCTTGAAAGGATGAGAGAGCATCTGCGCCGGAAGGAAGATCTCGTACGCGAGTTTAAGGAAAAATATATTGGGCTGCTTCCCGAGCAGATGGAAAACAACTACCGCATCCTGGCCCAATTGCAGCAGCACCTGGATTCTCTCAACTCCACCCTTCAGCAAACCGAAGACCGAAAGGTGCTTTTGCAGACCCAGTCGGCCAGACTCAAGACACTTCGGGCCGGCGGCTGGCAAGGCGAGGACAACATTGCGACACCCCCTGATGATCTGTCGCAGTTCAGCCTTGAGGAACTTCGGCGTCAACTTCAGGGCCTCAAATCACGGTATAGCGACAAGCATCCCGACGTGCTCAGGCTGTCGGCAGCCATCGACAAACTCGAAGATGAACGGGAAGCCGCGGTTGGCGATACCGATTCGCAAATGAGCGGCGCCGGGTCTCGCCCCGGTGAAGCCCAGCGACTCGTGCTGGCGCAAAGGGAGGACCTGCTTGCGCAATCTGCGTTGGTGGAAAAGCAAATTCAGAAGCTCACCGAGGAGAAAATGCAAACCGGCCGCCAGATCGAAAAATACCGCGAGCGCATTGAAAATGGACCCAAGATCGAGCAGATGTTTGTGGACTTGCGCCGGGACTACAAAGAGGCCAGCGAAAACTACCAGTCCCTGCTGAAGAAAAAACTCCAGGCCGAACTGGCCGAGAATCTTGAGCGAACTCAGAAGGGCGAGCAATTCACGGTCTTGAACCCGGCCAACTTGCCACAGAAGCCCGTCAAGCCCGACATTCTGAAAATTCTCTCCATGGGTCTCATGCTGGCCCTGGCCTGCGGACTCGGCCTGGCGTTTTTGCGGGAATACACGGACCGGACTTTCTGGAGCAGCAAGGAGCTGGAAAGTATTGTCGGGCTTCCGGTGCTCGTCTCCGTTCCGGTAGTCAATACGGACACGGAACACCGCCGGAATTTGCTCAAGAGGGCGGGGGCTGTGGGGGCCACGGCTTCAATGGCCTGTGTGCTGGTTTACGCGCTTCTTGTCTTGTGGAAAACAGACCCAATGATGTTCATGCCGCTGCCTTGAACAAGCGAAGATCTGCTTCGCGATCGAACAAGGAATCACACTTATGGGAAAATTTTTTGATGCACTAAAAAAATCAGAGTCCCCCAATAAGCCCTTGTCGCCCAAACCGGATGCGATGAAGGCGGGCAAGGTATCTCCTGATGCGGTCGATGCGTTGAGGCTGGATACTACAGCGCTGCAAAGTCCGGCAGAAGAACCACCTTTTCCCAGAGGCGGCATGGATACTCGGCTGGCATCTTTCCTGGAGCCTGGGTCACTGGCGGCGGAATCCTTCAAGATGCTGCGCGCCAAGCTCTTCACCAGAAATGAAGGGTCCCGGCCCAGGAGCATCATGATCACGAGCCCACTCCCCTTGGACGGCAAAAGCACGGCGGCGACCAATCTTGCCATCAACATTGCCCAGGGGATCAACGAATACGTCATGCTTGTCGACTGCGACCTTCGCAAACCGTCGCTGGCCGGGCTCCTCGGCCTGAACGCCAACAAGGGCATTCGCGAATATCTGGAAGAAGGAACCTCGGTAGCCCCATATCTTGTAAAAACGCCTGTAAAAAAACTCACGCTGCTTCCGGCCGGAAAACCTCCCCAGAACCCTTCCGAGCTGCTCAGCTCGGAAAAGATGCGGCGCCTTATCGAGGAGATCAAGGCCCGCTATGAGGACCGTTACATCATTTTTGATGCCACCCCTACGCAGTTTGCCGCAGAGACTACCTTCTTGGCATCCATGATGGACGGCGTGATCCTGGTGGTACGCTCGGGCAAGACCGCAAAGGACCTGGTCATGGAAGCCGTTCAAAACATCGGCAGCAATAAGATCTTGGGTCTGGTTTTCAACGCCAGCAGTGAGAACCATAGGGGTTATCGCTACTATTATCGATACTACCGAAAATGAATGTATTCACCGCCCACTCGCTACGCTCGTTCGAGACACAGAGAGCACAGAGAAAAGATCTTTTTGTTTGTCGGGAGATAGCGACAAACAAAAACTTCGCTGTCCTTCGGGCAAATCAAGTTAATTATGTCAGTTATGCAATATTCCACAGTAAACATAGTCAACCAAGTAAACGAGTTTGCTACGCCGCAGGCGGATGAGCAGTTTTGTCCGATCCCGCAAAAGGCGGGATTGGACAATAAAGGTGCTCCTCTGTGCCCTCTGTGCCTGTTCCTCTGTGGTGAGAAATACTTATTATGATTTTACGTATCTTCAACAAAAATCTCCCGTTGCGAAACCTTCTCTTTGTCACCGGTGAAGGCGCCCTGATCTATGCTGCAGTTATCATGGCCGCCTATATCCGTTTCGGCAGCACCCACGCCTCTTTCTTGTCAGGCGAGGTTCTTGGCCGGGCGCTGCTGGTCATGGTGGTCTGCCAGGCGTGCCTCTATTGCAACGAACTGTACAACCTCAAGGTCACAGACACTTACCTGGAGCTGGGCCTCAGGCTGACCAAGGCCATGGGCGTGGCCTCCATCTTACTTGCCCTTATCTATTACTGCATCCCTTCACTGCTGATGGGGCACGGCATCTTCTTTATTAGTCTTGCGTTTCTCATCCTTCTAGTCTTCTCGTGGCGTTACGCGTACAACTGGGTCTTGAAGAAAAAGATGTTCACGGAAAGCGTTATGATCCTTGGCGCCGGGCGCCTTTGCCGTGAGATCATCAAAGAGATCAAAGGCCGCCTCGATTCCGGCTACCGGGTGGCGGGCGTTATTTCTGCGCATTCGACTTCTCGTTCGGACTTCTTGCAGGATATCCCACTTTTCAGCATGAATGAGACACTGTGCGAATTGGCCGAGTCCCTTCGCAGTAAAAAGATTATCGTGGCCATGGACGAAAGGCGGTGCAAGCTCCCTACCGAGGATCTGCTTCGCTGCAAAATGAAAGGGATTGAGATCTCCGAGGGTGAGAGCCTTTACGAGGAATTGACCGGAAAAATCTTTGTAGAAAAGCTCAACCCGAGCTGGCTCATCTTCTCGGATGGTTTCCGCAAGTCCCGAATAACTCGCTTTACGAAGCGCGCCGTCGGCCTCATCGTGTCAAGCACGGGCCTGTTGATTACCTCGCCTCTGATCGCCCTCATAGTCCTGGCTATCAGGCTGAACTCTAAAGGACCTGTCATTTTTGAACAAGACCGATGTGGAGAGGATGGCCGCATCTTCAAGCTGTGCAAATTCCGATCCATGATCGACAACGCCGAAGTCGCCACCGGTCCCCGTTGGGCCACAGAGGATGACTGCCGCGTCACCAGTGTGGGAAAGATATTGCGCAAATACCGTCTGGATGAGATCCCCCAGATGTGGAACGTCCTCAGGGGCGACATGAGCTTTGTGGGACCTCGTCCGGAGCGCCCGGAATTCGTGAAAAAACTGGCCAAGACGATTCCCTACTATTCAGAGCGCCACACCGTCAGACCTGGAATTACAGGCTGGGCCCAGGTTTCCTATGGCTACGGCGCCTCGGTTCAGGACGCCCTTGAAAAACTGAAATATGACCTGTTCTATATCAAGAACATGTGCCTGGCCATGGACCTGATGATCATATTCAAAACGGCCAAGATCGTACTGCTGAAGAGTGGAGCAAGATAAGGGATCACCGTATGGTTCCATTGCAGAGCTGGAAACACATATTCGGATAGGTGAACGTTTGAAGTATCTCGATAGCGATCAGTCAAAGGAACTTATGAACAGAACATCCACAGTTGGACGGATGATTAACGGCTTGCGAAGGTCCTTGGAAAAGAAAATCTGATCCCTAACCCCCGCGCCCCGACCCTGAAATCAACACTGTTGTAATAAACCATCAACAACTTCAGCAGGTTATAGCCGATATCGACCTGACCTGAAGGGGCGGAGCTGTGTAAAGTCAGCGTTCAGCAGTGAGGGATCAGGGGTCAGATATCAGCTATCTGACGACTCCTGCGACGGACCACGGACACGTCGTTACGCCATCAGCGAGGAGCTATGAGCTGTGAGCTATCAACTATGAGCTATCACATTCTCCTAACCATCGACGTCGAAGACTGGTTCCAGGTAGAAAACTTCAAGCAGTGCATCCCCTTTTCCTCCTGGCCAGGCCGCGAACTGCGCGTTGAAAAAAATACCCACCGCCTCCTTGACCTCCTGGATAGTCAGCGGTCGGCGGTCAGAAATCAGAGGTCAGCAGTCAGAGGTCAGCAGTCAGTGGTCAATTTCAACAAACCCAATAAACCTTTACCCCGTGAAATTCACGCAAGTGAGAGCAAAGCGGATTTAACTGGGGCAGATCAATCTCTCCGCCAAAGGCGGATTGAATTTCATCACTTTCATCCGGAAAGTGATGAACAGAAAAAATCCAATCAATCCAGTAAATCCTGTCTGACAAAAAACTCGCCAAAGGCGACTTTCTTCATCCTCGGCTGGATCGCAGAACGCCTCCCTGGCCTAGTCCGAGAAATCCATGCCCGCGGCCACGAGATCGCCTCACATGGCTACTATCACAAGCTTTGCACAGAGCAATCACCTGATGCCTTGAAAAAAGATCTATGTGACAGCAAAAAACTCCTGGAAGACACCACCGGCGCGCCTGTTTACGGCTACCGCGGCCCGAGTTTTGCCATAAATGAGGATATCCTGAAAGTAATCGAAGACTGCGGCTATCTCTACGACTCAAGCTACAATTCCTTTGCACTGCACGGCCGTTACGGCCATATTGATCTCTCTCAAAACGGGACAAAAGGCATCGCATTTGAAATCTCAAACGCTTTGAACGGCTCGAACGAGCGAAGCGATAGAACAAATCTGGCGTCATCAGCTATCAGCATGAATAATATGTTCCCGTCTTCACAGCTTCGCAACTTCTCAAGTTCCCTTTCATCACCCCGATTCTACGAACTCCCCATCAGCAACCTGAAACTCGGCAATAACATGCTGCCCTGGGGCGGCGGTACATATTTTCGACTACTGCCCTCCCCTCTTTTTGAAATGGGCGTTAAATCAATTCTAAAAAAGCACGGAGCCTATCTTTTCTACATGCATCCATGGGAGGTTGATCCCGCGCAGCCGAAAGTGAATCAAGCCCCGAGATTCTTTAAGTTCAGACACTATGTCAATCTGGACAAGGCGGCATCAAAATTGTCATCGTTCGTAGAAGCCTTTAAACAATGCAGTTTTGTCACATGTCACCAATACCTTTACATGTTAGGTGAAAATTGATTATGATTTGGGTGGTAATTGCTAAGAAAAGATTGTCAATCCACAAGATACGGCGACCCATCACCCAACGAGGTAATTTAGAATTAAGAAAAGTGGTTAGAATACTCAAGAAATACGGCATCGTTTACGTTCTGCCTTTTTGTCAAGAGTGTAGGCGCGACCCTCTGCTTAGTGCTCTGCTTAGTGTTTTGAAGAAACAAAATCGATGGCGTAAGGTGGCATTCCTCTCGAATGCCTGTGGGCATAGTTGGCAAGAGCCTTGGCTATAAGGGAAAACCGATCTCCAGGGATAGTACTGGGAATGATTAACACTCCACAATGGGGTAAATGGTCATTGAAAAACTGTACGGTTAACCGGATGAAATCATCTCTGTTTTTGGTAACAAGACATCGCTTCTTCCGGGCGGCCAGCTCAAGCTGCTCCAAATCAGATGCCTGTAGCATCTCGATTTCATGAGCACTTATACAATCCACACCCTGTTTCCTGAGCAATTCGGCTATGTTTGGACTTAGATCTTCATCCAAGTAATATTTCACATACAACCCCTGCTCAGGTAAGGATGATGCTTGATAACTGCCCCTTTGGACCACAATTCATTTCGCTCAATCTGGCGCTCAATCTCGTCGCGGTATGCAATATAATAGCCTATTGCCGCCCTTAACTGCTGTTCGGTCAACCAATGATAAGCTTTCCGAAGACGCTTAAAATCTTCTTTAACGCTTTTATAAGTAGCAATGATTTCCCAAACCTCCAGACCGGTTCCTGCAACCTTGGCCCTTCTTCCAGTGACACCATCAGCAAAGACAATGCCGGGACACCGGCGCATCTTAATGGCTTCAGTCAGTAGGGCCTTGGCTACGGAAGAAAAATCACGGTTGGACTCATGGGCAATTCTTTCAATTTCTTCAAGGACTTCTCGGGGTATCCTTAAGCTTTTTTGAACGGCGCGCATATGACCTCCTCGTAAGCTGTATTCTAGTGAATGATAGTGTATGACAATTCTTACAGGCTGTCAAGTATTATCAAAACTTTCAACAGAATGTCGTATCATAACTGTCTAGGTTGGACCATATTCAATCACCAATCGACAATTTCTCGCTTTGAGTCTTGAGTTTTGAGCTATTGCAGCACCTTGAACGAGCACCGCGATCCAGCAGTTACGCCGCTTTCAGCTTTCACCTATGCCTTTAGCCCTATGCCATACGTCTTAAGCCTTTTGCCTTGAACGTTGAACGTTGAACCTTGAACGTTGAACCTTGAAAGAAACATCTCGAAGAAGCAAAGCGATCGAACGTCTTGAACGCTATGAGCTTTCAGCCATCAGCTTTTAGCTTTTCTTTCTGACTTCTGACTCCTATTCTCTATCTCTATGCCCTATGCGCTCTGCCCTTAACCCTTTCAGCCATGAGCTATCAGCTATCAGCTACCCTCTACCCTCGCCTGTAACAGGACGATATTTTTCATGAAAGTTGTCAAGAATGAAGAACTGATAATCATATAAAATTCAAGTATGCGACCAAAAGGGACGGAGAATTTCCGATTATTCCAATCACCCTCTGGGTAGAGAAGGATTATGACCCCTACTGTTTCTTGCAGTATCAAGTATCCAGCATCATGATATATGAAGATGTGACCTCGGGTCGCCCTCCAATGATAGGTTGACAATCCAACAGCATATGTGTATTATGATTGCATTCTGAAGATCAAATAAAGATTAAGGAGATGGTTCAATGCCGACAAAAAAAGTATCACTTACGTATGCTGATTATGTACGGGGGATTCAGAGGCTACAACCCGAGGAACAATTGAGTTTAGTAGAAATCATCTCTGTCAAGCTCAAGAAAACTCTCGGGCGAAAGAAGGCAAAACATAGTGTCATGGAACTGGAAGGATTAGGAGCTGATGTATGGAAAGGCATTGACGCTCAGCATTATGTGAGCGAGGAGAGAGAATCATGGGATTAGTTGACGAGTTACGAGGTTCAAGGATCTTCATAGATACTGCTCCCATTATCTACTTCATCGAAAAGAACCATAGATACCTGAACATAGTAAGACCTGTTTTTGTTGAAATTGATGCTGGGTGGGAACACCGAGGCAATAACTTCCACCATTACACTGTTGGAGGTGCTGGTTCAGCCTTTTAAGACAAAAAACGAAACCCTGGCAGAAAGATATCGTGAAACATTACTATACTCTGAAGGTCTAACCACGTTTGAAATTCTTCATGAAGTTTCAGAAATGGCTTCAAAACTGAGGGCCAAACATTCCATCAAAACCCCCGACGCAATACAGATTGCTGTGGGAGTTCTATACGGATCTGAGAAATTTGTGACTAATGACCCCGCTCTGAAGAAAGTGTCTGATATCAACGTATTGGTACTCGATGATTTTTTGAAGAAGTAAAACCTATATTTTATGGGAAACTGTGGCATATTTCTCCGAGGTAGATCTTGTCTCGTGGAATGCCTGCCCTTCCTCCTCGAGCGGATTGCGTTTCAGGCTTGGCGCAACTTCTATGGAAGAGGTCCTGGCAGAGTGGGAAGCGGCTCATTCTATGCAAGTTGAGTCCCATTCGTAATGATATTGCTGGACAATACGCTTCTGTCGAATTTTGCTTTAGCCAGTCGTTTTGAAAGTTGTGGCCCTTGGCCCAGCATAGAGACCCATGCTTAAAAGGAGGCAAAAATGGTTCTAAACATAACCATGGAACTTTGGAAAAAAGGTGCGTGGTATATAGCAAAATCTCCTGAACTCGATTTTGTATCTCAGGGCAAAACCCGTGAAGAAGCGAAGAAAAATCTTATAGAAGTAATAAATATACAATTCCATGAGATGCAAGAAATGGGAACATTGCACGAATACCTTTCTGAATGTGGGTTTGAGTTAAAGAATGATACTCTCTTCCCCAAGAATGAGATGATAGGCTTTGAAAGGTATTCTCTTGAGGTTGCATGATGCCCAAACTTTCCGCTACTGACTGGAAAACTCAACTTAAGATATTTGAATCATATGGATGCCGCTATAAGAGGAAAAAAGGTTCACATCATGTGCTAACATACCCTGGTGCTAAGCGCGCTGTCGTCATACCTGAATATAATGAAATTGACGTGGACATAATAAAGAATAATAATGAGAACCGTTGGCATGAGTCGTGAGGAGTATTTTGACTTGCTTCAAAAACCTTAGGGGCCTAACTGCTTTTTACCTCTACTCTCTGCCTCCTATACTCTTTACTCTTTGCCCTAAGCCTTCTGACTTCTGTCTCCTGACTTCTGACTCCTTATCCCATATGTCCTATGCCTTACGCCTGAACCCTGAACCTTGAACCCTGAACCTTGAACCTCTGAACCTTGAACGTTGAACCTCTGAACCTTGAACCCTGAACCTCTAAACCCTGAACCTTTTGTGCCCCATGCCTTTCGCCTCAAACCATGCGCCCTGCTGTCAGCTGACAGGTTGACAACCCACCAGTATATCTGTATTATCGGTTATCATAAAATAAGGAGTAAACATGGAGCAGGAACTGCAAAGACTCAAAGAACAGGACATCCTCGAAAAGGTGAAGCGCCTTGAACCCCAGCAAATCACTGAAGTTGTCGATTTCATTGAATTTCTAGCTGAGAGAAAACAAAAGGTGGCTCCACTTATGCAACTTCTAAATGAAACAATAGGGGCTCCGCTCGGACTGGAAAATGTGCGCAGAAGACTGGCCAAGATCCCTGGGAAGATGTCTGAAACAGTGCGAGAGCTGCGTGATGAGAGAGGATGACAACCAGGTTTACTTCTTTGATACGAGCGCCTTGGTCAAACGCTATCACAGGGAGCTTGGAACTGACGTCATGGATGCCGCATTTGGCGACAAAGACGCGACAAGGATGATCTCTGATATTGCCGTGATCGAATTCTACTCTGCATTTGCAAAGAAAGTTCGGACCAGAGACATCACTGAGGAGGATTTTCAAGAAACTGTGAAGGCGTTGGCAGAAGACATTCAGAGCAGGGCGATCCAGGTGGCATTCTTTGGCGACAGCGAAAAGAAAGAAGCAGCCCTGCTGATCATAAAATATGGCTTATCCAGGAATCTTCGGACACTGGATGCCATGCAACTAGCAGTAATGAAAAAATTCGGCGGTCGCGTAATCACATATGTTTATTGTGCCGATCGCCCGTTTTGTGCTGTCGTTGAGGAAGAAGGCTTTTCCGTTATCAATCCAGAGCAACCTCCAGAGACCGAAGCCGAAAGTGGAGAGTAAGAAAAATCAACCGGAAGATGCTGAGACGTGTAGCGCGATCAACCGGCTCCATATACACGGTTCTCAGGTCGATGCAGGGCCGATCTTCGGGCTTTACTGTTCTCAGCTTCACAGCTTCCTGGCTTCACAACTTCAGAGTTTCTCAGCTTCACAGCTTCTCATTCATTACCCTACGCCTTAAGCCTTTCAGCCTTGAACGCTGAACCTCTGAACCTTGAACCTCTAAAGCTTGAA
>JABXJW010000339.1 GCA_013375395.1 Desulfobacterales bacterium | reverse complement strand
GGACCAAGGACGGCTATAAAATCGCCGGGCTATGGTAGCTCCGGCAGCTGTTCCACGTATTCTTCAGGAACATCGACCGCAGCGTACTGCCCCAATGCCTCAATGGAGACCACCACGCGCCCGGAACCACGGTATCTTACAAAGGTACCTGTGACCCCGACAAGGGGTCCCTCAACAACCATGACACGATCTCCTTTCTTCAATCGAGTGCCGGTCACCACCGTGTTGTCCCCGGTCACCATGATCCGAAGGGAGTCAATCGCCACATCCGGAACAGAGATGGGGCCATCCTTGTTGCCCACAATCCGGACAACACCAATGGTTTTTACGATCTCAAGGCGCTCATAGGCGTTGAGGTCGCTTCTCACAAAGATATAGCCGGGGAAAAGTGGGATTCGAATCTTCTTTCGCCGGTCACGGCGCTTGCTCACGACGGTTATCTTGGGAAGAAAAGTCTCCAGAAATTTACCTTCAAGGCCGTCAAAGACGACTTGCTCGAAGCGACTTCGGGTGTGAAGCACATACCAGACACGCTCCATGCTGAATTGCTCCCTACAGTCCCACGTTGCCCATGCCGTGCAGGCCTATCTCAACAAGGTATTCTTCCTCGTCCATCGCCCTGTCACGAGTGTAGCGAACATTCAAAGACCAACACTGCGATTCGTACTGAAATCCCAGGATCGACTTTACTTCCTGCCCATCTTTGAGGTTGAGCTCATTTTCCCAGTAGACAGAGACCGGGTCAAGAAGTTTTACAAAAATCTTGGAGAGAATACTCCTGCTGCTGTCCCTGGTATACCGGTAATCCACAGAGCCCCAGTCGCCCCGATTGTCGCGCAGCATTGCGATTGCGTTATAGCTCTGGAATTCAGCATCATAGGGCGACCATGCGGCATCCGCTTCAATGTCCACGAAGCGGGAGACTTTGAATTCCAGTTCCCCTTTCAGATCGGAAAAGGGTCTTTTCTCCTCGCCATTCTCCTCGCGGCCGGCTTCTATGATGTCATAGCTTTGGGTGAATTTTATGCGACAAAAATCATGGTAACCGTATTTGGGCGGAAGTGATCCTTGTTGTTGTTCACTTTCGAGCTCTGCCTCCGCGTCCGGTTTTGGCCGTTGGCTCGTTCTGGCGGTAAAATTGTTCGTGAGGGAACATGTTACAAGATTTTTTTCAACTATTGGGGCGACAAAATCGGGGAGATCTTCCTGCTCCAGGTTTGGAACGTACTCATACGTTACTTGAGGCCTGATCGCATGTCTTACTTTGTCGATCTTTCCAACTCTCAGGTCGAACACCCTGGAGAGCTCCGTGGACAGGTCCCCCTTCAAGTCGTATATTTCCCGCGATCTCAATTGATCATCGTCTGTTGTGCTCCCTGGGCCGTACTCTTCAACCTTCCACAGTGTCTCGCGCACGCCGACAGAAGGCTCAAAATCAAAATATCTGAAAAGGGTCACAGGGTAGTAGACCCTTGGACAAAGATCCGAGCGATATCCCCGGCTCTGAGTCGCCGTAATCAGGTCCCGCCGCCAGAAGCGGTCAAATGAGGCTTCCAGGTCAAAATAGAAAGGAGTATCGGAGATTTTTTGTTTGGAGCCGGTAAATTTCACCGATGGCAAGTTCTGCTGGGTATCGTCAGGTAGGCTGTTTTTCCGCTTAATCACATCATCATACCAGCGAAAATCGGCGTTCAGGCTGAACTGATCCCAGCTTCTGTTCAGGTTCAATTGGTTCAGACGAACCGTATCGGTGGGATCATCGAGTTCTCTGCCAAATGCTTCACGGAAGTAGGCATTGTTCTCTTCAAGGCCTGAATAACCACTGTAAAACTCGCGCAGATAGTTCTCGTCGCTGACAACGTCCACATCGAGTTTGGCCTTGAATCCGGCAGGAAGGCGCTGGTCGCTTTTCATTCTGAACCACCACCGCTCTTCACTTGAACCGGTTTGTCTGTCAAGAAGTGAATCGTACATCGCGGAACCTTTGCTCGCAGGATCGAGCACATACCTGTATTCGACGCCGTGTTTGAAACCTCGATATTCCATGTAGCGCTCATAAAAAGTAGCGTCACTACTTTCACTGATGGCCCAGAAAAAGGGCTGGCTGTATTCAAAGCCGTCCCGGTCGGAAAAGTGAAGCAGCGGCACCAGGAACCCGCTTTGACGTTTTATCTTCGCCGGGAACACCACGTATGGGATGTACAAGACGGGCACTGATTTTACTCGCAGGGCTGCATGCTTGATCGTGCCGTAACCTTCTATCCTAACACTTAAGTCCCTGCCCGTGATTTCCCAGGCCGGCCGGTCCCCGTCGCAGGATGTAAAACGGCCGGCGTTAACGTAATAGGAATCTTTGCCCGTCTTTTCTATCTTGCGCCCCCGGACGTAAAAATGGTTTTCCTTGATAAAGAGGGTTCCGTCATAGACCGTGCCGATACCTTCATCCAGGTTCATTTCGATTCGCGTACCCGTCAACCAGTCCTGGCCGGAGAAAAAGCGCACGTTTCCCCGGGCTTCAGCCTCCTTGGTTTCGGTATTGAAGTCAATAGCGTCCGCCGACAAAGACTGGTCGGCTCTAGTAATGGATACATGACCTCTGGCCCTGTAGGTCTTGGCGCCATCGTCATAACCCAAAGAGTCCGCCTTGACGTGATAGGCAATATCAGGCTTTCCATAAGCTAACAGTGGTGTCGATGATGACCAAAGTACCACGACAAAAAAGAAAATCCGGAAAAGCCCTCTGGAGAACATGGGGCCTTCCTATAACACAAAACCCCATGGAATCGTATAGAAAAAACTGGAAACAAGGGGCTTGGGTCCAAGATTAACGGAATGATGGAATGTATAAAATGCGAGTTTTTTCCGGCAGAAATGTTTTTGCGAAAGCTGAAGGCTCAAGTAAATTCGCTTCGCTCACAATTGGGCACGCAGTGTGATGTCTTGGCGCAGGGTTGCGCCTGACGGCTTGAAAACATTGCACTTCGTGTCAAGCCGTCAGGCGCAACCTTTAGCGCTATACTGGAATACCGGGCACGAACTGCCCATTATTCCTTGATCGAACTTGCAATAGCGCCAAGGAAACACCCTTCTTATACCCCCTCACCCTAACCCTCTCCCTCCAG
>JABXJW010000338.1 GCA_013375395.1 Desulfobacterales bacterium | reverse complement strand
TGGCGGATATCTGGTAAACAAAACGTCTACTCCGCATATCCGCTTTATCCAGGCCTTGGGCCTCTTTTTTGCCATGTTGTTCGCCTACTTATAGGGGGACCGCAGCCTTTATAAGCCTTTTTATGGTCTATTTCCCAATAAGGAGATAAAGGACTTTTCCAATAAGGAAAATAGGAGTAGGAAGGACGCTAACTCGCCTTTTAACCCGCCATTTTAACCCGCCATTTTAACGGGCCTTTTAACGGGCTATTTAACGGGCTATTTAACTGGGAAAAATCCAAAAAACAAAAAGAGAAAAGAGGAGTCGGACTAAAGCTTCAGTACTTTTTTCAACTCTCCGGTAGCCAGCTCTATGAGTCCCCGGTCGTCCTCGATCTCGGCGTCTCGTTTAAGCACTTCTAGATCGATCCCTTGCTCCTTCAGCGCGCCCAACAACAGCGGTACTAGGGCCTTCGTAAACAGCTTAACCGTTTCATCGAGTTCCCCAAGTCGGTCGTGGTTTTTTTGAGTGAACCCCGTCAGCCTTATCCGCCCGTATCCAAGTTGGACGTATTTCTCGAAGGCATCGTTTTTGATTTTTTGTAGATAGGTCGAATCCGAGATCGGAATTGCCTTCCCGAGGATGATCTTAACTTCCCATTCATTCAGCCCCGCACTAGCTAGCTCGCTCATTAGGAATTTTCTCAGCAAGTGGAATCTTACGCTCCCGGTCGTGGATATGTTAGCCTCTTTCACCAAAGCCCTGAGGATATCGTTCAGGCTGTCCTGGGAGATCGACCTCTCGCCGTTCCCGGCCTCCCGTGGAAAAGCCCACCTTGCGCCGGGTATCCTCTCGAACCACTCCTCCAGAGAACCTATTGCCTCCGGCGTCAATATCCCCAGTATCGGCTCCCCGGTCTTCTCTCGCTCCCAATCGAATCGGATAAATTCCAGGCCTTCGCTCCTAGCTCTTTTAATGTACCTCTCCAGGAACGACTTTTCGAGGCTCAGGAAATCGCTTGCGCTCCAGCCGAGGCTTACGGCGGTCGAGAGGATCGCCTTCTCCCGAACACCAGCGAACTTGTACATTTTTTGTAGGTCTCCCCGAGAGAACACGTGCTCCCCCCTTGCGGCCCTGGGTTTCGCTATGGCTCCCTTTTTAATCTTCAGCTTGTCGCATTGACTCGCAAAGAAGGAACGAGCTGCGATTACGTGAGTTCTCGCAGTGTTGATTTTCGCCCCCTGTTCAAGAAGATGTTGATAGTATCTCAGAACGACCTTACCCCAGTCTTTACGGAATTCGTCTCTGTCCTCAACAGCCTTCCACTCCACCACTATCTCCCTGTCCGTCTTATCAGCCCAATTCAAGAAGTCTTTGAACTTGCTCTCGTAGGTCTGTCTACTCCCTGGTCCCAATTCCTCCAACCACTTCTCCATAGGGCCTTTGTTTTCGTCCGTCTCCGTCACCTCCACTCCCCTAAACACAGCATTCTATAAAAAGATATCGGTTCTCCAAGCCAATTATTATTAAGATATTGGGGACGCGCAAGGCCGACCCGAGCCTCGACCCTGAAATGCTTGTTCCAGAGCCACTGCCAATTCCTATGAACGGGGGGTCTCCATGAATCCGTTTTCGGAGAAGCGCCGTATCTGGCCCGGGTCGAGCATCGCGCGGGCTTCTGCTTCAGGCATTTACCTGTGCGCATGCTCTTGAGGGGAGAGGCATGTGAAACTCTCGCGCGCGCCGTAGAAATGCTCTGTTGGGTTTGGGTTCTACTCCCGTAAAACAGTTCGGATGGGTGCGCGGATACTATTATTTGATATACTTAATTAATCTAAATTAATAGCAGGTGTTTTAAACAATGAGGAAGCCGTCTCCAATTATAGGAATCGTCGTTCTGGAGCTGATTATCGCTATACTTGGGGTAGCGTCTGGCAGCAGCTTGTTAGCTGATCCGTCTGGAAAGGGATTGGGTCTGGACATCATCAAGGATAAGATCCCGTTTCAAAACCTTACTCTCCTCGGTCTCTGGTTCGTCGGACCCTACGGGCTGCTCCCCGCGTCTCTGGCTCTCGGCTTCTGGACGAGGAAACGCTGGGCGTGGACACCCGCTCTGATCTTAGCCATAATTGAGTTGATCTGGGTCCTCGTGCAAATCCCTATGGTGGGTCCTAGCATACTTCAAGGAATCATAGGCGCCATAGCGCTCGCGACAATATACCTACTATACCGCCCTACTGTCAAGAGATACCTCGGCTTGTAGCCTTCGCGCGGCAGTAACTCATGCGCACACGCCAAAATACTATATGCTGACGAGGGTTGCGGGTAACCAATGAAACCAGAATAGCGCCGCGAGGATACAGATGTCGATGAGGATTGCCCCGACATACCATGGATGCCAAAAGAAGATTATCAATAGTATGGAAACCGCTGCTGAGCCTACTGTGATAGTCCCCCACCATCCCATTGGGGTGAGAATTCCAAAGACCCCCAAACCAGCTAAAAAGAATCCTATTGTTGTTATCACCACTAAGGTTATACCTATGGGTCGCGCGCGCGGAGAGATTCTGCAAATGAAAAGTGTTTACCTCTTATATCTCAAGACCCTTCCTGCTAGGGCTCCAGTGTGCTCTCCTTCCTCTATGGTCACCTGACCGTTAACGATCACGTACTCTATACCCACGGGATACAGCTGGGGGCTGATGTATGTGGCCATGTCGATGACGGTCTCCGGGTTGAAGACAGCTATATCCGCCCACATTCCCTCGCGAAGGACGCCTCTATCCCTGATGAGCATCCTCTGGGCGGGGAAGGACGTCATCCTCCTGATGGCGTCCTGGAGCGTGATCAACTTCATCTCCCGGACGTACCTGCCGAGCACTCGAGGATAGGTTCCATACCACCTCGGGTGTCCCCTCTTGTTTAGAACTCCGTAGGATGCCGCAACCCTCCCATCGGAGCCGACCATCATGGCCGGATGCCTATAGGCGTTGTATACACCTTCGATATAGCGGAGGTGCAGAAGCACCAAGCTTCCGATGCCGTTGCTCTTGATGAGTAGGTCACAGACGGCGTCCCAGGGGTCAGCTCCCATGGCATCGGCGATCTCCTCTATCGTCTTCCCCTCGTACTTCTCGTGCTCTTCGCTCTTC
>JABXJW010000337.1 GCA_013375395.1 Desulfobacterales bacterium | reverse complement strand
CCCGGTCACATCCGAAGTCGGAGGGCCGGGAGCCACGCTGACTCCAGAGGTTGGAGTAACTCTGACAACGGCGCCTTTGTAGTGCTTCATGCTGTCCTCGAAGGTGACTGACGCGGCGCTGTATACTACTCTACCATTTCAGAGCAAAAGCCTTTCCTGGCCGTCCACCCGCTGGCCTTGGCTCTAGGCGTAGCGTTTCGAGTGCCTTATCTCGCAGCGCTCGGAGCGAGTCCTGAAGATTTTCCTGCTGTTCCGCTGACAAGTCGGATGCTAACTCCTCGATAAGTTCCTTATGTACGGGCAAAGCTGGACTCATGGCTTCTTCGCCCTTGGGAGTTATCTTGACTTCTACGAATGGCTTCCTTTTCCGCCTCGGTATCCTCTTTATAAGGCCGTCTCTTTCCATTCGATTGAGCAATCCCGTGACGCTTTGCTCTTCCCGGAAAAGCAGGCGGGCTATCTCTGCTGGAAACAAGGTGCCTGGATAGTCCCTGCAGGCCCAGAGAACAGCAAGCTTCTCGGGTGTCAAGCCTACCTTAGCGAGTCTGTACTCCACAGCTTTATTGACCGCAATCCACGCTTGGCGAAGCAACGTATGGGTTGCAAAAGCTGGGTCGGAAAACTGGAAGTCATACATTGAATTGCTCCTCTAGAAGGTGTCGTCTTCATACCCCTTCATATGTACTTCTTGCGCTACTATACATATCGCAGTAGAATATCGCAAGAGGAACGAGTTTTGCTGGGGAAGGCCAAGCCCAGCGCAGTTGGCATACAAATGGAGGGGAAGGTCTCTGAAAAGGAATATCGCATCGACGGCGAGAGGCTTGACGTCGCTTGGAAAAGGATTGAGGCGGGCAATCCTCATTCTGTCTTTGAGGTTCAGATAGGTGGGAACTTCTACGAGGCACTTGCAAAGCTGAAGCACGCTTGGGATAAATGGAATAGCCGTCCTTTCTTGGTCACCACCGACCAATACAAGGAAAGGGCTCTACATTGGTTGAAAGGCTCGTTCCATGAAATAGAAGCCGAGATAAAGATAGTAGACTGTGACAAAGTCAAGGAACTTTATGAGGCTATCAAGAAAGCTAAGGGCATAATAACAGAACTTGGCATTAGATGACCTGCTAGGCGGATTTGGGAATGGACTCAAAAGACTTTCTAGCCGATACTGATCTTCGACCTCTCTCCACCAAAGTCGATCCTATGTTCAGCGCGCGAGGGCTTGCCCTAGGCAATGGATCCTCCGCCCTGGAAGTAGCGATTGTTGAGGCTTCTGAGCGACCATCGGGGGGCGCACTTAAGGCAGTTTGGAAAGCTCGACAGGGAGGAAGAGCTGCGCCCGTGCTTCTGGTAGCTCTGTATCGAGCCGGAGACAGATATAAAGCCGCTCTTTGTGGTCCTTCAGGAGAAGACCCTCCTACCTTCCAAGAACTAGATGTGGGGCAGGTTGAGCGGGTATGCCGTACTGCTCTATCCGAGCCGGATAGGCATTCTGCCCTACGCTTCCTTCAGCCAATCTTGGAGGAAATAGAAACACCTCTGGCAGGGCTACGCAACGAAGGTCTCTTGTCTTCCCACCAACTACGGGTAGCAATACGTGAACGAGGCGACCTTTCTCATGCTGTTGCCAAAGGGCAGAGCCTATTGCCTGCCCGAGGGCAGGATCTTGTTCGTGCTCTGGGCTTTCAGATTCAGCCCCTTCCAGGCCCAGCGTCAGTTCTTCTCATAGGACCACGAAAGACCGCTGTTGCAGTGTTTCTCGACCGCAGTGAAGCCCCTGAACTCAGCAACAGTCGGTTTTCAGGCCTTTCTCCTGTCTCATATGCGCTGGCAAAGGCAGATGAGGAAAACCTCCCTTATGTAATTGTCAGCAGCGGTCCTGTAATTCGCCTTTACCCTGCGAGACCGGGGGTTGGTGTGGGACGCCGAGGTCGCACCGAGACCTATGTGGCAGCGCACCTTGAACTGCTACGAGACGACCAAGCTGCCCTACTATGGTATCTTTTCTCCGCAGAGGCACTGAGCCCAGGCGGCAGTGTGGATCAGTTGCTCGACGAGTCTCGGCGCTACGCCACCAGCCTAGGTGATCGCCTGCGCAGCCGTGTCTACGAGAAAGTCGTCCCCGGCTTGGCTACCGCTTTGGCAGGGGCTAGAAACCTCTCATCTCCCAGCCAGCAGCAACTTGCCGATACCTACCAAATGGCATTGACCATTCTCTTTCGACTGCTGTTTGTAGCTTATGCGGAGGACAAAGACCTGCTCCCCTACAAAACTAATGAGTCTTACCGAAGCCGCTCGTTGAAACAGAAGGCCAAGGAACTAACTGTCTTGGCTGAACACGCTACTCCCTTCGATTCCTCCACCTCACACTGGGAGGAAACTTGGCGTCTCTTTCGCACGGTTGACAAGGGATCTATCGAATGGGGCGTGCCCGCCTACAATGGAGGACTCTTCTCAGAAGAGCCAGCGGTTTCTACCATTGGAGCTTCCCTATCTGGTCTATCCTTGCGGAATGAAGAGTTTGGCCCAGTCTTGAGGGATCTATTGGTAGATGAAAGCGACGAGGGGCTAGGGCCGGTAGACTTCCGCTCTCTGGGAGTACGAGACTTCGGCACAATCTACGAAGGGCTTCTCGAAAGTGAACTCTCGGTGGCAGACGCGGACCTCGATGTGGACAGGAATGGATCATATATCCCAGCGAAGCCACACGAGCCCAAGGTCCATAAAGGCGAAATCTACCTGCACAACCGCTCCGGAATCCGCAAAGCAACTGGCTCTTACTTCACCAAGTCGTTTGCCGTGGAGCATCTCTTGGACAATGCCTTGGAACCTGCCCTAGATGAGCACCTTTCTCGACTAGATACTTTGATTGAACGCGAAGCAGGTGAAGCGTTCTTTGACTTCCGGGTAGCTGATATTGCTATGGGTTCGGGGCATTTCCTAGTAGCTGCTGTGGATAGGATAGAGCCTCGTCTTTCGAGTTATTTGGCAAAGCGACCTCTGGCTGTTGTTACCGATGAGCTCACCCGCCTCCGAAATAGGGCGCTCAAGGAGCTAGGGCCACTAGCGACGGGAGTAGATATTGAGGACATCCAACTCCTGCGTAGGCAGATCGCCCGTCGTTGCATATACGGCGTCGATCTCAATCCTC
>JABXJW010000004.1 GCA_013375395.1 Desulfobacterales bacterium | reverse complement strand
CTGCTTGATAACTTTAAATGTTGAGAACGTCACTTATGTTTTTGCCGCGTCCCCGGCGTTTCGGCCTGAATTTTCCAGTCTTTTCTCCGATAACAGCCACCCAGTACACTGGTTCATCAAGACGTCCCCGCTCTCGGATTGACAGATGTTACGATTTCAATTACATATCTTCCGTTAGAAAATGATCTAATTGGATGTTGAAATAGTGAAAACAACACAATATTTTGATTATACAAAGAAAAGACCCGATCGAGCCCAAATCAAAGAAGAATGGATAAAATTTGTCATTGCGAATCCCGAAAAAACCGAGACTCAATCGGATGGAAGGATCAGAAAATGGGCCAAAATATCAGAAGTAGGCAAATATTTAAGGGTTATCTTGCTCGATGATGGAGAAACGGTGCATAATACCTTCTTCGATAGGTCTTACAAGGAGGATTAAACTATGAAAGTGAAATATTTTTCTGACACTGATACTGCTCACGTTGAATTCACAGACAGGGAAATCTATGAGACGAAAGAGATAAGTGAAAACATTTATGTAGACATTGACGAAAAAGGCAATCTCGTGAGTATGACAATTGAACACGCAAAAGCCAATGCAGGACTGTGGGAATTTTCGTATCAAGAAATGTCTCGCCAGACCGCGTAAAACTGCCGAACCCGACACTGCACCAGACCTGCATTCCGCTTCGCTCCACGCAGTCTGGTGAGCTTTTTCGTTTATACATCGACAATCGAGAGCATCCAAAACCCTGTTGTGATATCACTGGCAAATCTACACTTTGGGTTGATGAATTGTTGTCAAATTCGTTTGCCGGGCGGAAGCCATTGGTTCGCCAAAAACAGGGGCAATTCCGCTGCGCAGATCGGGCCGACGATTACATTCCAGCCTGTCGATTGTCTAAGCTTGTTACCAACAGCCGCAGCCAAGCCGGGGATTATGATCTGTGGGCGAGGATTCCTTTTCAGGGCTCTTGAATTCAGGATGTCTCTTCTGATCTGCCCGGCCGTCAGCGTCTCATAAATCAGAGCCATATCGACCGTATGTCCCTTTGTGTCAACGAAAAACATAAAAAATGCACTTCTTGTTGTGCTCAGAAGCGATGTCAGCACATCCTGCGTATGGACATTGTTGCCCGAGACCAGGATGGGGCTAATGCCTCCAGGGACATTGATTTCCACCAACCCTACCGGTCCGGGCTGCGGAACCGTTGTGCAGGGAAATTTTGGCAGGATATTGTCGGCATTAAGGGCAACTTGAAAAGAGTAATGAAGATTTTCGGAGATCCCGGGACAATCTGCGGGCTTTTTCTCGCCTTGCTTCAAACCCTCGACGAATCCCTGACAGGTGCTGGCCCCGCACTCAGCGCAATCGGTTTGAGGAAGGTATCTTAAAAAATCAATCCTGTCCAGATAAGCATTAGCAAGGAGCATAGGTACCCCCAAGATATGCCTTAGCCTCGCCCACGGTATAAAGGGACCCTGAGATGCAAACCGCATCACCGTCAGCGGCATTTTCCATGGCAAGAGATACGGCATCCGGTACACGCGGTGCCACAACCACGCTTTCCTTAATGGAACCGGCAAACGATGCCAGTACATCGGGATCTGCCGCGCGTTCATATTCAGGTCGTGTCAGAATCACGCGGTCTGCTGCCGGCAGAAGCTCTCTTAACATCTGCTTCCACGCCTTGTCATTGAGAATGCCGAGCACCAGGGTCAAGCGGCGTGATGCCATACCGTTTTCCAAGAACTTTTTGAGGGTCCTTGCGGCTGAGGGGTTGTGGGCGCCGTCCAAAATGATCATTGGGTCCTCTGACACAACCTCAAGACGGCCCGGCCAGCGGGCTGCGGCAAGGCCGGCATAAACGGCCTCATCAGCAAGACGCAGCCCCTTTTCCGCCAGGAGTTCCAGCGCTCCCAGGGCAAGGGCTGCATTTGTTATCTGGTGGTCTCCGATAAGTCCCACCTTTACATTCGGCCAGCGGAACTTCGGTCCCATATAAGTAAAAGAGCCGTCTCCGTCTTTCCGGATCTTTATCTGTTTCCCGAGCCTGCGCAAGGGCACCCCTTTTTCTGCGGCTGCCTGCTCAATGACCCTTAGCGCACTTTTTTGCCGCACGCCCGTGACAACACCCACGCCCTCCTTTATGATGCCTGCCTTTTCGGCAGCGATCTTGGCCAGGGTGTTTCCGAGATATTCAGTGTGTTCAATGCTGATGTTGGAGATGACACCGGCTTCAGGCTTGACCACGTTGGTGGCATCGTAGCGACCGCCCATTCCGGTTTCAAGGATGGCCCAGTCCACCTTTTGCCGGGCAAAGTGGTGGAAGGCCATTGCAGTGGCGCACTCAAAGAAGGTTGGAGGCTCACCCTGTGCGTAAATCCGCTGAACCGCCTCTGCTGCTTGCACTACGTCTTTATCCGATATTGGAACTCCTTTGACCTGAATGCGTTCATTGAAGCGAATAAGATGGGGGGAGGTATAAAGGCCCACCTTGTAGCCTGCCTGTACAAGGACCGAAGACAGAAACGCCCCGATCGATCCCTTGCCGTTTGTGCCTGCCACATGGATGCACTTATAGCGCCCATGAGGGTTGCCGAGCCCCTTCGCGAGGCGCGAGATCGTCTCCAGCCCGAACTTGATGCCGAAGCGTCTCAGCCGATAAAGGGCGGCCAGGTGGTTGTCGATGGAAGAAATCATGCTACATCAAACCGGGATTAGTCCTCCGTAAGTGGTCCTAGATCTCATTTTGTCTCTCACAGAGACCAGAGAGTCACTGAGTTCTTGAGCAGATTTCCTGAGAGGGGAAATTTGCTCAAACTGTCATTCCGCTCACGCCGGAAATGATTATCGGCAAACGGTCTTGCCTGCGAATTCCGACAATTCCTTATTCAAAGAAGTCAGTTGCAGAATAAATAACGTCCGCCGACGGCGGACCGCGCTCTTTGCCTGATTTTTCCTGCTCAAAAAATCAGGCAAAAAATGCTCTCTGTGCTCTCTGAGAGCTCGAGCGACCAAAGGGAGCGGGCGAGAATTTTAACCTTCTGCCGGAAGCGTCAGTGTTTGAAACTCCTCTGGCCGGTGTACACCATGGTGGCGTCGGCCTCGTTGCAGGCCTCTATGGCCTGGTAGTCGTTGAGCGAGCCTCCGGGCTGTATCACGGCAGAAATCCCCTCCCGCAGCCCCACATCCACGCCGTCCCTGAAGGGGAAGAAGGCATCACTGACCATGGCGGCGCCAATCAGGCCGCCTTTTTCTTTGGCCACTCTTTGGTCGATCTCTTTTTTCTTTTCCTCATCGGAAAGCTCGTTGTATGGAATATTCAGCTCTTCAAAACAGTACCGGTCCGCAAGCTTTCTGTATGCCTTGTCTCTGGCAATTTCCGCAACGCCCACACGGTCCTGCTCGCCGGTTCCGATCCCCACGGTCACCTCGTCCTTAGCATATATGACCGAGTTGGACGTGACCCCTGATTCCACCAGCCAGCCGAAGAGCATGTCCTGATACTCCTGCTCGGTCGGTTCCCTCTTGATGCGATACGTTTTCCCCTTGTATTCGCACTCGGCGAGCTTGAGATCCTCTTTGGACCTGGCCTGCGGCACAAAAGACCACTGGGCGATGAGGCCGCCGTCAATAAGGCTCTTGAACTCCACAAACCGTTCACCCACAAATGATTGCAATCGGCTGATATTGCCGATCCTGATTACCCGAAGATTCTTCTTTTTGGAAAAGATATCCATGGCCCCTTCCTCGAACTCGGGGGCCACTACCACTTCGGCGTATTGGTTGGCAATGGCATCTGCCGTTGCCTTGTCCACAGCACGGTTTACAGCGATGCAACCGCCAAAGGCGGCCACACGGTCGGCCATGTTCGCCTTGGTGTATGCTTCCTCTAAGGACGCGGCTCGCGCAACCCCGCAGGGATTGTTGTGCTTTACTATGACCACGGCCGGCTTGTCCGTAAAGTATCTCAAAATGTTCAGGGAGTTGTCCGCATCGGTGAGGTTGGTCTTTCCGGGGTGCTTGCCCGATTGCAGCAGCTCTATATCAGAAGCCAGGTATTGGCCGGGCTGAATGGTTCGTGCCTCTCCAAGGGCCAGGTTTCCGTTTGCCAGCTTATATAAGGCGGCCTCTTGCCCCGGGTTTTCACCGTATCTCAGCCCCTTTTGCACATCATCGATCACCCACACCACCTTTTCGTATAAAAGCGTCTGGCGCTTTTGCCCATCCACAAAGGATATTTCCATGTTTGGAGGAAAGTGATCATCCATGATGGTCCTGTACATTTTTTTGAGATCCTCAGCCATTGTACTAACCCTCCATGATCTGATAACAGGTGCTCACATCGTCAAAAGATTTGCCTGCCAGAAAATCTGCAATATTGCGGTCGTATACGGCCGTATGGTCAAAAGCCTTCCTGGCCAGCCCGTATCGCAGTTCAAGAGAGAGCCTTCCTTCGTTTGCCTTCATCTCGGAAATGATCTTTGCGTAATCGCCGGGATCCACAACTGCTGCGACTCTGATGAAGTTTTTTGCCGAGGCCCTGATCATGCAGGGGCCTCCGATATCGATGTTGCCCCTGGCCTGTTCCACTGTGACCCCCTGCTTGGAGATAGTATCTTTGAATGGATAGAGGTTGACAACCACCATGTCTATTGGGACGGCGCCGGTTCTTTGGATGTCCTGCTGATGGGCATCGTTGTAAGTCTCTGTAAGCAGTCCCAAATAGATCTTAAAATCGAGCGTCTTGACCAGGCCACCCTGGGTTTCGGGCTGGCCGGTGTATTCGCTGACTTGCTTCAGGCACGAAGATGCCCTGTCGCCAAGGATTTCCTTGAGCCTGTTATATGTTCCACCCGTGGAAAATATGCGCATATCCGGGCTGCTTTCCAGCAGTGCCGGTATAAAGCCCTCCAGACCGCTTTTGTTCGACACGCTTACAATCACATGCCTGAGCTTGATGAATCCATCAATTTTTTCAACAACATTAATTGCCATAATCTCCTCCTGCGGTTTTCTGAATGCAGCCCGGCGACTTCCAGGTGGTATCTGGGTGGGGAGCCATACGGAAAGAAGTCTCTTGCTTACCGGGGTGCGAAGCTTCACCAATCCTTCCATAAAATCCGTTGCACCGTCAAGCTGTTTTTTGGGGATTCCAATTGACATATTCGCAGGCTTTACTTAAAATTCAAATTTGCGCAGGCATGTGATTGTGAGCTGCAAAAGTGAGCGCATTCTACGCCGCCTGGGTCCGCCGGATGTGGTTGGCTCGCGAATCTAATGTGGCAACCTTCCTTGCAGTCGAAAATTCCCTGTCCGCATCAAACGGACCGCAGAGGACTTCAATCTAACGGCCAATCGAACAACGAATAATGACAAAGATGAAGGATGTTCAAAACCAACCGGATCATCGCAACGTTGATCTCAGCAAGGTAGGCATCAAGGGGATCAAGTATCCGATGAATGTCCTCGACAGGACCAACAAGACCCAGGCCACCGTAGCCACGGTCAACATGTACGTGCACTTGCCCCACAAGTTCAAGGGGACTCACATGAGCAGATTCGTAGAAGTGCTGAATGATTATTATGCTGACTTGAATCTGAAAACTTTCTTCAAGATGCTTGACAGGATAAGAGAAACACTTGATGCTCGCTCTGCCAATCTGGAAATAAGTTTTCCATATTTTATGAAGAAAAAGGCCCCTGTTTCGGGTGTTCCCAGTATGATGGAGTACGCCTGCGAATACATAGGGGAGATAAACGGAAAAGAGCGCAAGCTCCTTATTTGTCTCAAGGTCCCCGTATGCACGCTGTGTCCGTGCTCCAAAGAGATAAGCAGGCAGGGCGCCCACAATCAGCGAGGCATGGTTTCGGTGACCTTGCTGTTTAAGGAGTTTTTTTGGATCGAAGAAATTATTGAAATGGTTGAAGGCTCGGCCAGCAGTGATGTTTATGCATTGTTGAAAAGGGAAGATGAAAAATATATCACAGAGCAGGCCTACGATCACCCGATGTTTGTAGAGGACGTGGTAAGAGATGTTACCGAGAAGTTGAGAAACGATCATAGATTTACATGGTTCAGCGTGGAAGTGGAAAATTTTGAAAGCATCCACAACCACAGCGCTTACGCTTACACCGAGGTGGCTCCCCGGCCATAGGCGCCGTATCCATCCAGGTCCTCCCCCCAGGCAACACCTTAATCCAACTAAATATACCAAAGCCCTCATCATTGCGCCCTATCTGCGTGTGTCGTGTAATTAACGCACTCTTTAGTAATGAGAAAACACCCGATTTTCCCGAAAAGCTTTTTGCAAAAAAAACAAGATTCGTCGTCAAGTCTTGAGCCGTTTCTGCCGAAACAAAGGTCAAATGGATCCCAGAGGGCTTTCCATAAGGACCATGGACAAGACTCACCTGATACTGATTGCAACGGGCCTGACCGGATGGCTATTTCTTATAGCTCCTGCCCAGAGTACGTATGCTTTTGACCTTAAGGATGTCGCTTCCATTGGCGCTGCGTATATGACACACTTGTCTCTCCATGAACTGGGGCATCAAGCGGTGGCTAAAGAGGTGGGGGCGGATTCTTCCAACATGTATCTCTTTGTAAGAAAGGACGGCAAATTCTACCCCGGATTATCCACCTATAAGGACATTCCGGAGGAATCGAAGTTGCCGTATGCCGTCGGCGGAGAACGGATGGCAGGTTGCACATTCGAATACGCCCTGCAATCTTATCATCGCAAACCAACCACATATAACAAGGCCCTGATATTTTTCAGTTGCGCAGACTTTGTCGTTTACACGCTGATTGCAAATTATGCCAATCCCTCCGATGGCATGTACGATCCAAACATCATACGAGCAGAAACCGGCTGCAGCAAGGAAGTGCTGCTGTCTCTGGTCATGGCAAAATCACTTCTGAACACTTACAGGGTGACGAACCAAGATGCCAAGTTCGTCCCAATGATTTGGTTGGACGAAAAGAGCGCCGCCCTCCTGCTACGCATCCCTTTTTAATCATCGCGCCAAGTGAGTCATTTCTCGGATCTGTGCGAAGCGGTTCGATTGCAGTTCAACAACAGTATTCCGGAGGTTGCACAAGGCCGGGAAACAACTTGCTAATGAGAACTTCTTCTGCTCGACCTTGGGAAAAGGAAAGCCAATTTAAAGTATTAAGGCCAATAAGAGCAATGGGGAGGAATAAGCCTGCGGCTATGTCCGCCGGATTTGGAATTGGAAAGAGACTATGGTCCGAAGGAGAATAAAGAGGATTCCAAACGTCTTTGGTAGCCCTCTTGCAGTGCCGTGATCATTTCGGGGATCGCGTAATGGGTGTCGTCCACGCAGGAGGCCGGCAGAATCTCGATCACCGAGTTTGTCACAAAAGCACCGTCGAATCGATTCAAATCCGCAGGTGTAACCGTTGATTCCGTCAGCGGCAGGCCGAGCACGTCGGCAATTTCCATGATCTGCTTGCGGGTAACCCCGGGAAGGAGCCCCGCATCTGTGGGCGGGGTAAGAATATGACCTTTGCTTAAAAAGAATACATTCGTGATGCTGCCTTCAGTGATCTCGCCACGCTCGTTTACAAAAAGGGCATCAAAGAATCCCTGGCTGTGGGCCTGGTTGAAGACAAAGATATTTTCAAGGCAGGCGGTCGTCTTGAACCTGACCAGAGGAGAGCCCGAAAACTTGGCGAAAGGCGCCATGGTCAACCTGACTCCTGAAGCCTGCCGGTCCTTCATCTCCGGCAAAGGCTCCCAGGCTGTCTGAAAGGCTGTCTTTTCCACACAGTGATCCCCGTGGGAGATGAGGGTGAGCCGAAGGCGGGCCTCTGTGTCGGGAGGAATTTCCTCCAGGGCAAGTTTTAAGGCTTTGATGGCCTTGCCTCTTGAGAAGAGGATCGCGAAAAAGCGACATCCCGCGGCCATGCGGTCCAGATGGTCCTCTGCAAAGGCAAGCCTTCTTCCCTCATAGACCCGGAACGTTTCAAACATGCCTTCACCAAATAGAAGTGTTCGGTTTTTCATCTATGACTCGTCAGTGACAGATCTTTTTGTTACAAGTTGTAGCGATTTAAGACGGATATCAAAACAGCTTGATCTGGCCGGCACGCCGTAAACGTGGGGTGTAATTTCGCAAGAAGATTCCCTTGCTTCTGTTGGAATCGAAACTACTTTTGTACAATATTAACCTTGAGGCGCGACGCGCGCGCTCATTCGGCCAGCCCTCGTATTCTATGCGGTAGATGGCAGAGAAAAGAACCGCCCGCCCCACTCCGTGCTTGCAGTGTACGAGCACCGGCCGGTTCTTTGGATCCTCCATAATCTTGAGAAATGCTTCAACAGTCTCGTCCGACGGGACCTGTTTCGAAGGCAGGCTAAAATGTTGCACGCCGATCCGAGACAACGCCGAGTGCTCTGCGGCTATCTTGTCCTCATACTCAGACTCGCGAAAGTCGATTACGGTTCGGATTCCGTATTGTCGAACTATATCTTGCAGCGTTTCGGGCGGCATCGCTCCGGATCGGTAAAATTGCCCCTCTGTAACCGGCGCGAAACGATGATTGACAAATACCCAATAGCCATAACCCGCGCCAGCGCACAGCACTCCGACCAGCAATACTCCGACTAGCAGGCGCCCGATGCGCCGTGCTCTTGATCGCTCCATCTTTATCCTTATGCATCCTGACGTAATTTAACGTCTCGTATTACAACATCATAAATCAGGCGTTCGGTGTGATCGCCCCAAGTCTTTACCTCTTTCTGTATACCCTTTCAACGCAGTCCTTACATATTCTTTCAAACAGGTTTCCGGGGGGCTCGTACTCTTTGTTCCTCTGCTTGGGGTCTATCATAAGGATTCCCTCAGGTCTCAACACATCGTAAAATTTCCTGTAAACTCTCTGTTTTTCTTCTATGTTGAAATATTCAAAAACATTCTTGCATGATATCATCTCAAAATTGTCGGATATTGGCTCATCGACCAGCACGTCATTGCGCGCAAAAACCACTTTCCTCCTTATTTCAGGAATCACTTCATACCTGCCGTCATCCAGGATTTCGAAATACTTTTTGAACAGGTGTTCATTTTCCTCGTTGGTCTTGACAGCGTTTACTTCCGTCTCCTTGTATGTTCCCGTAGCTATTCTCTGACCGAATTTTTCCACTATGTCCGTGGCAAATATTCTGAGATTCTTGAATTTCCATACAGTAATCCTTTCGGCAAGCATAATTGCGATCGTAAACGGCTCCTGTCCTGCCGAGCAGCCCGCACTCCAGATTTTGGGATTTGCCGACCAGTCTACACTATCCAAGGCACATTCGAGCCCTTTTTGGTCCCTGAAAAAATATGAAACTGTTCCGGTTCTTATCATCTCCGGTAGAGACCCTTTCTTACGTCGCGGATACTGCTTTTCGTTCTTTCATTATCTTACGACCTTATCTCAAGCCGCATAACGAGCAAGTTCGCCGGCCGACGCAGGACGTCGGGTGCAGGTCCATGTATACCACAATAACAGACCCGAAACGCTTCAAACAGACCTGCACCAAACAGAAGTGATCGGTTTTTCATCTACAACTCGTCAGTGACGGAGGGATGTTTTCCGGCTGATGTAAACGTTGAGTTCGCCTTGGCGGCCACCATTTCAGGCGAATTATGATAACGTATATATCTCGCAGTTTCATAAATACCGCGACATATCCGTTCCAGTTCGGCGGCGATTTGCGGAAATTTATCAATCAGATTCTTTCGCGGGGTATCGGAATAAATCTCATGTAATCTTTTGTTCGATCCGTCTGCATTTGTTAAGAAATAAAACTTATTGCTGATTACGCCGATCTCTACCCCTCCTTTGGTGACAATTGTAAACGCATGCCGGCGGGCATCAAACCGGTCATCGAGTAAATCCCTGCCGAAGGTTGAATTCACATAGGGAATCGATGCGAGGCCGGCTATCGTGGGGAGGAGATCAACTTCACTCGCCATTTTGTGGTAGACTTTCCCTCCCCGTATCAGCCCAGGTGCGTAAATAGCCAGCGGGACATGGTACTTTCCAAGCATAAGCCGATCTTCCGATTTATGCATGTGCGATGCATGTCTCGGCAAGCCATGATCGCCAAAGAAAACAAAAATGGTATTATTGAAATAGTCTTGCCTCTTGGCGGTCTCCAAAAAGAAGCCCACAGAGTGGTCCAAAAAACGGAAAGCATTGAACTCATCGACGGACATGAAACCATACTTTGTAACATCGTCCTTGTCCGGCGACAACGGCTGAAAGCCTCTGCTGTCGTCCGGTATTGTATAAGGGCGGTGATTTCCAGAGGTTTGTATGATAGCAAAGAACGGATTGTCTCTTGTTTCCCGCAATACTCGATTTGCTTCTTCGAAAAGATGAAGATCTGAAATCCCCCAAACATCCACGCGCGGAGCCGAGTAACTTCCTTCCTCAAAGATATGCAATCCCGGCATATTATGCGAAAGCAATCCGCGTATCTCGCCCCAGCTCGCACTTCCCCCGAGAAAATAGAACTTTTCATATCCCTCAAATGCATTGATAATGGTATGTTGTCTTACAATAAGTGGGTTTCTGGAAGACGTTTTGATAAGTTCTATGTCCGGTATTCCGGTTACGGCGGCGAAGACCGATCTGGCCGTTCCCGGATGCGGCGTGTAAAAGCGTGTAAAAAGGAGCGAATCCTTTGTCATAGCATCAAAATTGGGCGTCGGATCGAGCGGGTTGCCTGAGACGCCGGTTTTGTAAAAGGCAAAGGACTCCAAGAAGACCATGACCACGTTTGGCCTATCGAGATGACCGCCTGCTTTGCCGTTGATCCTGGTAAAGTTGAGGCCGTCCTTGTCGCGATCCGTCACCCCCAAATAGGTCGCAACCGTATCATAATACTTTTTAACCTCCGCCTCATCATAAGACACATTCTTATTCTTGAATGTATCAAAGAAGTTTAGGACGGGATTCAGCGAAACGGCAGAGGCAAAATAGTAGTTCGAAAAAAACGCATCACTCCAGCGCAGGGGATAATACGAAAGCTTTCCATAAATTCCGAACAGATAGATGAAGGCGCTCAATGATACCGCCACAATCTTTTTCCATTTGCCCAGAGCGGGCGCCTCGGTCCGCTTGACCCTCAATATTATCCGGTTGACGACAATTGCATATGCAAGCATCAATAGCGCAAGGATAATCGCGCTCCAAAGAACTGAGTAGCTCTCCAATACCATTTGAAGAGAAACCTGGGGATTATAAAGAAATCTCAAGATAGTTGCGTCCATTCTACTCTGCAAATACGCATAATAGCCGAAATCTACAAAATAAAAGAGCAGGACAATCGAATTTGCGGCGATCAAATACCCGCCCCACAGCCTTCTGCCAAAGGTTGTGCTGAATATATTTACAGGCTTGATCCAGGCCAAAATCAGAACAGGCAGATTAATCAATAACGCCAGCCGCAAGTCGAATTTGAGCCCGACATAAAATGACTTCAGCAAGATAGAATAGGGAATAACGTCGTCCGGATTATTGAAAACTCTCCAAAAAACAACGCGCATAACCACAAAAACAAGCAGGCATACGGATACGCTGATCAACAGAAATCGAATCAGCTTCGGCAACTTATTTATCTGTATGAAGATATATTTCATTGCTAACTACAGTTGACGGCTTCGTAAAAAGTCCAACTTCTGCGTTGCGCTGCATCCTTCGTCACTGCGGCGTACCATAAGTACGCCTCATTCCTCAGGATTGCGCCTGGTGGCTTGAAAAGAGGTGCGCACCTTGAATTTGGCGCTTTTTACTTTGCCGTCTAATTTGGACTTTTTACGAGACCATCACAGTTGATGCACTCGTAAAAAGTCATGAACCTGGTCATTGCGAGGAGAGCAACGGTTGCGAGGCGAAGCCGAAGCAAACTCGGAGATTCCTCGCTGCCCCCTCGTTACACTCGGGGTTTCAGATCACCGGTGTCTCAAAAAAAGCTGATCTTTTTACTTGACTTCTTCTTGGTACTCTGACCCTCTATCTTCCAATAATTTATCGATAGTCTTGAAAAGCCTTTGAGAATCAATCGGCTTTGAAATATATTCGTCCATACCAGCTCGCAAACATCGCTCTCTGTCACCTTTCAAGGCGTAGGCGGTCATGGCGATAATGGGGACATTGTGGTTCAGGACATTGGATTCAGGGTTACGGATTACTCTTGTAGCTTCAAAACCATTCATGTCAGGCATGCGAACATCCATCAAAACCAGATCGAATTTTTCATTCTTTAGGACTTCTAAAGCTTCTTTTCCGTTACTAGCCACGATGGCCGAGTGATCTCTTAGCTTGAGCATGGCGACGGCCACCGCCCGGTTGGATACGTCGTTTTCAACCAAGAGAATTCGCAATTTGCGCTTTTGCGCTTCCGGTACTTTTTCATGTGAGATAACCCCTTGTTTATTCCTAGCAACTTCTATGCGGCCGGTTTGTTTTTGTAACTCCAATGTAAACCAGAATGTCGAACCTTCCCCATCTTTGCTTTCTACACCGATTTTCCCTCCCATCAGTTCCGTTAATCTTTTTGAGATGGCAAGTCCAAGACCTGTTCCGCCATACTTGCGCGTCGTACCGGAATTTACCTGGGTGAAAGATTCGAATAGGCTGTCAAGTCGATCATTGGAGATGCCAATGCCGGTGTCTGTGACAGCGAACCTGATGTTTGCGTGGGTATCTGTTTCAGGGTCCAGCGATACACGGATGGTGACAGCGCCTTTCTCTGTGAACTTGACAGCGTTGCCAACAAGGCTTGTTAAAATCTGCTTCACCCTAACAGGATCACCTCGCACCAGTGAGGGAACATCCTTATCTATCAAACAGGCAAGTTCAATTCCCTTCTCACGGGCCTCAAGTCTCATAATCTTTTCAACATCGTTTATCGTTGTTCTGATGTTGAAGGCTAGAGTCTTGATGTCCATCTTTTGTGCCTCGATCTTGGAAAAATCGAGTAAATCGCTAATCAATGCCAGTAATTGGTCTGCCGAAGACTCGACCACCCTTAAATAATCTCGCTGTTTGGGCGTAAGCTCCGTTCGAAGGACAAGTTTGGTCATCCCGATAATTGGGTTCATTGGGGTCCTCAATTCGTGACTCATGGTGGCCAAGAATTCACTTTTGACTATGTTGGCGGCTTCAGCGGCTTCCTTCGCTTTAATCAAGTCTTCTTTCATCTTCTTACGCTTGGTGATGTCTCTTGCAGCTGCAAAAACGCCGGCTATGCTCCCGTGTGCATCTTTGTAAACAGAGGCATTGTAAAGCACGGGGGTGACTCTTCCATCACGGTGCTTGATTTCAAGAGGATAATCACGGACATAGCCTTCTTGGAAAACGTGCTGGTAACCTTTACGAGCTGCATCAGGGTCGGTGAAATAGTCTGAGAAATCCGTGCCGATAATCTCCTTGCGCGACGCCCCTGTGATCAACTCCGTGGCATGGTTTACGTCGGTAATCTTGCCCTCGGCTGATATCGTCACCAATGCATCCAGGTTGGCTTCAATCAGCCCACGTGAATATCGCTGGGATTCTTTGAGGTTATCCTCGGCCAGCTTGCGGTCAGTGTTGTCGTGCTGGGTCGAAACAAAATTTGATATTTTTCCGTCTCTATCTCTAAGCGCACCTATTGCTGCATAGCTCATAAATTCTGCACCATCTTTTCTCCTATTGCGGATTTCCCCTTCCCAATACCCCCTCTTTTCTATTTCATCCATTATTTGTTTTGCTACCGCTGCCGGCGTGGGGCCTGAGTTTAAGACCGATACGTGTTTTCCGAGTAATTCTCCCTTCTTGTAGCCGAACAGTTCATCCATGGCATTATTTGTGTATAGCACTACTCCAGCCGCAGACGTGATATTCACAGCCTCTTTAGCTATTTCAATAGACCCTAGAAGCATTTTTCTTTCTTGCTCCTGCCGCTTGCGCTTAGCTTCTGAATGTTCCAGTTCGGCTATCCGCCGGCGCAATTCCCCCAATTCGCATATGAGCTGCTCTTTGGTTCTATCTTCATCTTTCATCTTTTGCTTCTCCAAAACACAAAAGCACACAATTCCTAAAAGTCACGCTAGATGTCAATATTTCAGCAGCGCCCCCCATTTTATCAATGAATTCATAATCTTTCACAGTACTCCTGAAACGAATTTCATTTTCACCGAGTATTTCGAATCGGTATGCGTCAGGCTCTTTCATTACATCAGGGGCAATTTCGTAAAACCTATTACCTTCAATCCACCATTTACCTTTCTGTGTAGATTTCTGGAGTCCTTCTTCAGTATGATGAAAAAAAACAATTGAGCAGGTTCCATCTTCTGAACGGTTCTGTATCCATATACGCAATAATTTCTCTTTACGACCCACATGCTTACCTTCCCATGTTCCTATAAACACATGCCTCTTATCTTCAAGTACATTTCTGTGGGGAGCGTTATCCATGGTTCCACATCCAGCCTGGAGGATGATCATCAAGAATAGAGGTACTATTTTGAATCTTTTCACTTTTTCTCCGTAAGTTCAGTCTAAGGTGCCGAAAAGCCGCATTTGTCTTATTGCATGATTCCACACCAAATAATATCTAGTTGATATTACAATGTTTGTCAAATTCCAGGAGAAAATTTGGGTGAATCGATGGACTTGAAATATCGTGCAGGGGAAAGACTGAAAATTCGGGCTATTAAATTCTTTTGTTATTTAATACGGTGCAACAATGTCATGCGGTTATTCCGTAAATCCATAATGGAAGATTTCGTATTCGGTTTTTCCTCCAAGCAAAGAATCTATCTTGTCCTGAATTTCCCTTCTTTCTTCACTTGCCACCCATTTTTTCCAGTCATCAGATGCCTGCCAAGTGCTGATGACCAGAAACTGTTCAGGACTATCGAGGCTCCTTAATGTTTCGCCAGAAATGTAGCCTGGTTGGTTTACAGCAAGACCTCTCATCTTCCTGAAAAGAGGTATCAGATCTTTTGCCTTATTTCCGGGTACAGTTCGTTTAATTAGAACCTTAACAGCCATCTTGTCCTCCTTTTGCGCTGCACCCTCATTAGATTCGCAACGGAACAATGTCATGTGCGCGCCGATGCAGCCTGTTTTGATCTTTCATACTAATCATAATTTTTTTGGTTTTGCAATACTATTGATGGACATCAGACATAAAACTCATTGCGAAATTTCCGGCCAATCAGATATAGCCTTCCGGCCTGTTATCGGTTGCAGCCTCTATTTTTGTTCTCTGGATGCGCTTGCCCTTTGAAAATTATGTGCCTGTCGGATATGCTTCTTTTGGCAAAGTACGATATTCCCTACCCGTGGGGTAGGCGTGGCAGGAGGAAAAATCAGGGCAAACAGTGAAAACAAAGATGAAATCTTTGGGAAAATGTTTACAACGCACCGGGAATTGATTATAAAATTTGACGGCTTCGTAAAGAACAGGACGAGCAATGGACTATCTAATCTACATCCTCGTTTTTTTGGTTGGCGGTGCTCTCGGTGGGCTTATCGCCTGGCTGGTGGCAAAATCAAGGACCGGTGGTGACCTTTCCCAAGGCCGGGCCGAGATTGCAAGGTTGCAGGAAGTCATCTCCGGCAAGGAAAAAGAGCTTCAAGACAGAAACAGCAGGATAGGCGACCTGCAAGGAAAATTGACCGGGGTAGAGGCGAGCATACTGAAGGTCTCCGAAGAGCGCTCTGCGGCAGAGGCCAAACTTGAACAGATGCAGCAGTTGCAACAGGCCCTTGAAGAAAAGACGGGCGAAATTAGGCAGCTTACTGAGACCATCACCGGGTTGAAAGAAAAACAGGCAGAGCTTGAAACCATCATAGAAAAAGAGCGCATCGCAACAGAGGAAAAGCTGCAATTGCTCGAAAAGGCCAAGAAAGATCTCACCGATACGTTCCAGGCCATATCTGCTACGGCGTTGAAAAACAGTAATGAGTCATTTCTTGAACTGGCCAAGGCGACCCTCGGCAAATACCAGGAAGGGGCCAAGCGAGACCTGGAACTGCGCCAAAATGAGGTGAAACAGGTCGTCGAGCCGATCAAAGAATCATTGCAGAAATATAACAAACAGGTCCAGGAAATGGAAAGGGTGAGAGAAAAGGCTTACGGCGGCCTGTCGCAGCAGGTGGAGTCGCTGATTGCCACACAACAGTTCCTCCAGAAGGAGACCGCCAACCTTGTCAAGGCGCTGAGAACTCCTCAGGTGCGGGGCAGGTGGGGCGAAATTACTCTCAGAAGGGTTGCCGAGCTGGCCGGCATGTTGAACTACTGCGATTTCTTCGAACAAGAAACCAGACAGAGCGAGCATGGCCGGCTGCGACCAGACATGATCGTGAGGCTGCCCAATGAAAAACAGATCGTTGTCGATTCCAAGTCGCCGCTACTTGCCTACCTGGAAGCCCTGGAAGCTGAGACGGATGAAGAAAGAACATATAAGCTAATCCTTCATTCCAAACAGATCCAGGCCCACATGAACAAGCTGTCGCAAAAGACTTACTGGGAGCAATTCCAGCCGACGCCTGAATTCGTGGTCCTCTTTATCCCCGGGGAAAATTTCTTTAGCTCCGCCTTGCAATACAATCCCGGACTGATTGAGGAAGGTGTGAGCAAGGGCGTCATATTGGCCACGCCGACAACCCTTATATCTCTTCTCAAGGCCGTGGCCTTCGGGTGGCGACAGGAAACAATGGCCAAAAACGCCGAACTCATCAGCAACCTGGGCAAGGAACTATACGAGAGAATCAGCACCATGGCGGAGCACCTCGACAGGCTTGGCCGAAACATTGAAAAATGTGCATCAAGCTATAATCAGGTCGTAGGCTCCTTTGAACGGAGGGTGTTGGCCTCGGCCAGAAAATTCAGTGAACTGGGAATCAAGAAAAGAGATGGAGCGGAGATCTTGTATCTGAGTCCTGCCGAAAAGAAAACCCGCCAAATCAGCCTCCCGGAACCTAATGACCAAGAATCACAGCAGGCAAACGATCCCAAATGATCGCACTTACCGAAGTTTATGCCATGAACCTTACCTTTTCCATCAAGATCCCGTTGGCACGACGCATCGTTGACACAGTTTTGCTGGTATAGTATCTGTGCAAGCGAGCAAGGCAAACCGATCCGGAGGCGGTTCCGTTGAAAATTGTTATTGTTGGCGCAGGGGAGGTCGGCTTCCACATTGCCAGCCGTCTAGCCCTCGAAAAAAAAGATGTGGTGGTTATTGACAAGAGCGCGGATGCCCTTCGCCGCGTTTTTGAAAACCTGGATGTGCAAACCGTACAAGGCTTAGGAAGTTGTCCGGCTATCCTTGAACAGGCAGGCATAAAAGAAGCCGACATCTTGCTGGCCGTCACCAACAGCGATGAGACCAACCTGGTAGCCTCCATTTTTGCCACCGTTTTATCCCGTACAACCATTAAGTTGGCCCGTATCAGAAGCGAAGAATATCTTGCGTATCACGACGTCCTAAGGCAGGACCCTTATAACATCGATGTGCTCATAAACCCGGAAGCAGAGGCGGTCAGGGCTGTTGAGAAGCTCCTGGTCGTTCCCGGCGCCGTGGACGTAGGTGAATTTGCCGACGGTCGCGTCAAACTCATAGGCGTGCGCCTGGAAGAAGATTGTCCGGTGACCGGGCTCAGGCTGGCTGACCTAAAACACAAGACCGGCAAGAAGAAAATCCTTGTAGCAGCCATTATTAGAGACGAAAACCTCATTATCCCCTCCGGAGACGATAAACTCCTGGCACAGGACTTGATCTACTTTATTTCAGAAGAAAAAGAACTCCAGGCGGCCTTGAAGATCTTCGGAAAGAGGTCTGAATCCCTTGGCCACATCCTCCTTGTAGGAGGCGGCAACCTTGGCCTCAGGCTGGCCAAGACCCTTGAGGATCTGTCCATACATACCAAGCTTATCGAAAAAAACCCACGGCGCTGCAAAGAGCTGGCAAAACATCTTGACAAAATCATTATCCTGCAGGGAGACGGCTCCGACCAGGGCCTGCTTCAGGAGGAAAACGTCCAGGACATGGACGTGGTGGTAACACTCACCGGAGACGAAGAGACCAACATCCTCATATCCCTTCTTGCCAAACGGATGGGAGCGCGCAAGACCCTGACCCGTATCAGCAAGTTCAGCTACTTTCCTCTAGTTTCGGCCATTGGCCTTGAACACGTCGTCAGCCCGCGGCTTGCCGCCATCAATACCATATTGCAGCATGTTAGGCGGGGCAAGGTCTTGTCTGCCAAGGCGCTCAAAGGGGAAGAGGCTGAAGTCCTTGAGGCCGTTGCACTGGAGACGTCCGATATTGTTGGAAGGCCTCTCAAACAGATACCATTTCCCAAAGGGGCGCTGGTTGTAGCCATGATACGTGGGGACGAGGTCATTATCCCCGCCGGTGACAGTGTCATCCTGCCGGAAGATCGAATCATCATCTTCTCTACCCGCCAGGGCATTCCACAGGTTGAAAAGGCTCTCATGGTCAAGGTGGGGTACTTCTAAATGAGGCTCCGCTATACACTCCATCTGGTAGGCATTTTGATCTTTTTTCTCGGTTTGACAATGTTTTTCCCGCTACTTTTCGGCCTCTACTACCAGGACGGAAGTGTGGGGCCTCTCTTGAAATCGATGTCAGTCGTCCTTGGAAGCGGTGCAGTACTCTATTTTCTGTTCAGAAGCTCCAAGGGCGAGATCATGAGCCACCGCGAAGGGATGGGAGTGGTGGCGATCGGGTGGACCGCCGCTGGTTTTTTCGGGGCACTTCCTTATTATTGGGGGGGCGTGTTCAACAGCTTTGCTGATGCCTTTTTTGAATCTATTTCAGGTTTTACCACCACCGGCGCTTCGGTTTTGACCCAGATAGAAGCAGTGCCGCAAGGATTTCTCTTCTGGAGAAGCCTGACTCACTGGCTGGGCGGCATGGGGATTATTGTACTTTCCCTGGCCATCTTACCCCTTCTGGGCATCGGAGGGATGCAGCTTTACAAAGCAGAAGTCCCGGGCCCGGTACCTGACAAATTAAAGCCTCGCATCAGAGACACGGCCATGGTCTTGTGGAAGGTCTATGTACTTTTTTCCGCTACGGAAACAGCGCTGCTCATGCTGGGAGGCATGGACCTGTTTGAGGCCCTGTGTCACACCTTTGGGACCATGGCCACTGGGGGATTCTCCACACGAAACGCCTCTATTGCATCGTATCAAAGTCCGTACATCGACACGGTGGTGATCCTGTTTATGCTCTTTGCCGGAATCAACTTCTCCCTTCATTATCAATGTTTGAAGGGCGATCCTCTGTCGTTCTGGCGTAATTCGGAGTTCCGTTTTTTCATGGGTGTAGTCGCCATCTTCGCAGTCGCAGTCACTTTCAATGTCTATCACGCGGTATACGAGACCTTCTCACAGGCTGTCCGTTTCGGGGCCTTCCAGGTGGTCTCCATCATTACGACCACCGGATACACCACGGCGGATTTTGAAAGATGGCCGCCTCTTGCCCAAAGCATTTTACTTTTTTGCATGTTTCTGGGGGCATCAGCCGGTTCTACCGGCGGCGGGATGAAGTGCCTGCGAATCATGCTCCTTTTGAAGCATTCGTATAAGCAGCTCTTTTCCCTGATCCATCCCCGCGCAGTGACCCAGGTCAAACTGGCGGGCCGCCCCATATCGAATCAAGTCCTGCACAGCATATGGGGGTATTTTATGCTTTACCTGGGCATGTTTATCCTATGCTCCTTTTTCCTTGCCGCTATGGGAGTCGATGTGGTCACATCC
This sequence comes from Desulfobacterales bacterium, assembly GCA_013375395.1. Classification (GTDB taxonomy): domain Bacteria; phylum Desulfobacterota; class Desulfobacteria; order Desulfobacterales. The sequence continues at coordinate 33,339 of JABXJW010000004.1, read as the reverse complement.
TTTGCAGCCGTTGCAGCTACCATTGGAAACATCGGGCCTGGCCTGGGACTGGTGGGGCCCGCGGAGAATTATGCCCATATCCCGGCGCTTGGCAAGTGGCTGCTCATCCTGTGCATGCTCCTTGGGCGACTCGAAATCTACACGGTTCTTGTCCTGTTTGTGCCGGAATTTTGGCGTAAGTGACCGCCTATATGAAACGAAACACCAATTCTAATTCTGACGCTTTCGTAATTTGCATTGACTTACGCGGCCGTCTTGGGCTAAAAGAGCCACCTTTTGACGCAAAAAACCATAATTTGTAGAATTCGTGTTTTTCGGGCCTCTGGCCCGGAGGCTTCCGGTTCGTAGAGCTTTCCGAGCCGTAGGGTATACAAGCCGGAGGCCTACAGCCCGGAGGGCCTACGCCCCGGAGGGCAGAAATTGCGGCTATGTTCTCAAGCTGCTTGAATTTGACCGGCGAGGGGCAATGGGCAAGAGGCAAAACCCTTAGCCTTTAGCCCATTGCCCCTCGCCTTATGCCTGCTTTTGTGGATATGAATCGCCAATGATCACGCTTGTAAGGGGATTTAAGGATATTCTTCCGGCTGAAACCGCGCTGTGGCAACATCTTGAAGATGTGGCGCGCCAATTGTTTGACGACTTCGGTTTTGCCGAACTTAGAATCCCCGTCCTTGAGCAGACCGAGCTGTTTGCCCGAAGCATTGGGGCCGATACCGATATTGTGGAAAAAGAAATGTACACCTTTGCAGATCGAAGCGGTGCATCTCTCACCATGCGGCCCGAGGCCACGGCCTCGGTCGTGAGGGCTTACATAGAGCACAAGTTGTATGCAAAAGACCCGGTATGGAAACTGTACACGATCGGGCCGATGTTCCGCAGGGAGCGTCCCCAGAAAGGCCGGTACCGGCAGTTTTACCAAATAAACGCAGAGGTCTTCGGGCTGGAGGACCCAAGGGCGGATGCAGAGCTGATCCTGCTGTTGATGACCCTAATGGGCCGCCTTGAGCTTTCCGGCATCATGCTTCATATCAACTCCCTGGGTTGTGCGGCCTGCCGTCCACATTTCAAGGAGGCATTAAGATCGTTCTTGACAGAGAGCACCGCTGAACTGTGTTCGGACTGCCTCAGGAGGCGGGAGAAAAACCCTTTGAGGATCTTCGACTGCAAGGTGCCGGCATGCAAGGAGGCCATGCTGGATGCTCCATCGATCCTGGATCACCTTTGTGATCAATGCAGGAGCCATTTTGAGACAGTTCAGGCGAGCCTGGAAAGGTTTCAAATACCCTATCAGACAAACCACCGCCTGGTGAGGGGATTGGATTATTACACTCGCACTGCCTTTGAAGTCCTTGCCGAGGCCTTGGGGGCCCAGGACGCAGTGGCAGGCGGAGGAAGATATGACTCCCTTGTTAAGGCCTTAGGCGGGCCGGATCAACCCGGTATCGGGTTTGCCATCGGCGTTGATCGATTAATCGAGCTTCTTGCGCACCAGAGACAGGGCCTTGAAAAGCGACCCCATCTCTTTATCGCTGCCCTGGGCACGGGAGCCCAGGACAGGGCCTTCGGCTGGCTGCAAGAGTTGAGAATGCAAAATGTTCGTACCGAGATGGATTTTGCCGATCGGAGCCTTAAGGCCCAGATGCGGCGGGCAAATAAACTGGGCGCTCCGTATGTGCTTATCGTCGGTGACCGCGAACTGGAAGAGGGAAGTGCAGAGCTGAGGAACATGAGTACCAAGGAGCAGGAAAAGGTTCGGCTCCAAGACCTGGTAGAAGTTGTTGTCAACAAAACAAGGAATTAATCCGGATAAACCGGAAGTAAAAATCAGGCATAGGGACTATGCCTAAGAGGCCGGCGGCGAATGATGAAAGACAAAATCTTGCTTGAATCCCTCGGACAGATGAAACGAACCCACAACTGTTCGCAGTTGACGGCCAAAGACAAAGGCAAAGAAGTGGCACTGATGGGTTGGGTCCAGCGTAGGCGGGACCATGGCGGCCTGATATTTGTAGACCTTCGCGACCGCGAAGGGATCACGCAGGTGGTTTTCAACCCTGAGTACAACAAGGCTGTTCACGACAAGGCACATGCCATTCGAAACGAGTTTGTGCTTGCAGTTCGGGGAAATGTCAGGCCCAGGCCCGAGGGGATGACTAATTCCAAGTTGAAAACAGGCGAGATCGAAGTCATGGCATCGGAACTGAGGATACTGAACCTGTCGCGTACCACGCCGTTTGTCCTTGAAGACGATACACAGGTATCCGACAATATCGCTCTGCGTTACCGCTATCTTGACATGCGACGGCCGGCATTGCAGAGAAATCTTGCCATCAGGCACCAGGCGGCTGCGGCGATTCGTTCCTATCTGAACGGCTTAGGATTCCTTGATATTGAGACGCCTTTCCTGACCAAGAGCACACCGGAAGGCGCGCGGGATTACCTGGTGCCAAGCCGGGTCAATCCCGGACAATTCTATGCGCTGCCTCAGTCCCCTCAGATCTTCAAGCAACTTCTGATGCTGGCCGGCTTTGACAGATATTACCAGATTGTTCGGTGCTTTCGGGATGAAGACCTTCGTGCGGATCGACAGCCGGAATTCACCCAGATCGACCTGGAGATGTCATTTGTAACAGAAAATGATGTGATAAAGGTCACCGAAGGGATGATGGCCTCCATTTTTAAGAAGGCCCTCGGCACAAAGATCAAGCGCCCGTTCAAGCGACTGACCCATGAAGAGGCAACCGGCCGATTCGGCCTGGATAAACCTGACCTTCGATTCGGCCTGGAGCTAAAAGATGTGTCTGACATTGTCGGCGCCTCTGAATTTGAGGCATTCGCAGACGTAGTGAAATCCGGCGGCCTGGCAAAAGCCGTTAATGCAAAAGGATGCATCGGTTTTTCCCGAAAAGAGATCGATGAGCTGACGGAGTTTGTGGCCATATACAAAGCCAAAGGCCTGGCCTGGATCAAGGTCCGGCCCGATGCCTGGCAATCGCCTATTGCCAAATTCTTTACCGATTCGCAAAAGCAGGCTCTCAAGGTGCGGCTTGACATGGAACCCGGTGACCTTGTTTTTTCCATTGCCGATCAACCCGGAGTGGTGAACGAGGCCCTGGGGCGGCTCAGAAGCCGCCTGGCTAAGAAGCTGAATTTGATCGACCAGGGCCGATACGACTTTGTGTGGGTGACCGAATTTCCCCTGGTGGAATATGACGAGGATGAAAAACGGCATGTAGCCGTGCACCATCCCTTTACGGCCCCCATTGAGGAACTTATGGGGCTGCTTACCCATGACCCGATTGCTGTTCGATCCAGGAGCTATGACCTTGTACTTAACGGAATTGAAATCGGCGGCGGCAGCATCCGCAACCATCAGCGTGCAGTACAGGAAAAGGTGTTTGAGGCCCTGGATATCGACCGTGATACCTATGAGAAGAAGTTTGGCTTTCTTCTGGAGGCCCTCGATTTTGGCGCTCCCCCTCATGGCGGTATTGCCATAGGGTTTGACAGAGTCGTTATGCTCCTGGCCAAACAGAGTTCCATCCGGGACGTTATCGCCTTTCCAAAGACCCAAAAGGCAGCCTGCCTCCTTACTGGAGCCCCTTGCGAGGCATCGGTTGCCCAGCTTGAGGAACTCTCCTTGAAGCTGCGAACCCTGAAATGATGACACGAGCTGATACGTCTACTTAAAGAATATTAGCAAGTTTCCATCCATAAATGGCCCTTTTCCGCAATATCGGCGTCAATCTGCGGGATCGCTTGTGCGACGTACCAATGTACGTCTCCGCGCAATCCCTTGATTTGACTCGGGGCATCCATGCCCCTCGCCCTTGCGGGCAGCCTGATGGCTGTCCAATTCCGCAGTCCTGCGGAATTACCCTTGACCTTGCGAAAAATTGCTCATTTCTGAATTGGAAACTGACATCAGTGCCCAGAGTTTTGAAATTCATTTATGGATGGGCACTAGCTAAGGTTGTCCACGTCTTCCTGCAGTTTCCCGGTTTCCAAAGTTTGACGATAGATACAAGGGCCGTATCAAAAACGGGATGGAATCCGTATTGTCGTTATTTGGCAACAGCCTGAAAAACACAAAACCCCACCTTTCTTCACGAAAAACAGGGTCTTGGCGTTCGGTTCACGGCATCCTCTTTTTTGGGTCAAGAACGATCAGTATGGATTTGAAAAAAGTCTCTACCATCAAAGCGAGTTTTTGTCAAGGATCTTGAAAGGTAACAGGTTTTGGTGTCTAATACACTATCACATTTTGTGCAATCGGTGAGGTTCGCTCCAAAGAGTCTTCCAGTCAAGAGCGTTTTATGATAACTGTTTTTTGGTGGAAACAAAATTACCAAGAAATACATTGACTACCCGACATCATATAGATAGGGACTCATGATGCCTTTTCGTGAGTGACCGGCAAAGGGCTAAGGGGTTTGCCATTCGCCTCATAGCCGGTTTTTGGTTCCGGCCCGTCCGCCATCGGCTGCGCTCCCGCCTGCCAATGCCTGGCACTGGCAGGCAGGTCAGGCGAATGTCGGGCGGGCTTGCCCGGATTAGGATAGATTTCGTGAAGTATCCAGAAATACCTCATAAAATAGGCAGATACCAAGTTGTCCGGAAACTGGGGAGCGGGGGCATGGGTGTGGTCTATCTGGCCCAGGACCCTTTTATTGATCGCCTTGTGGCCATCAAAACCACCTTGACCTCTCCTCCTGTGGACCCACGGGGGCTTGAGCGGTTTCAGGAAAAATTCTTCCACGAAGCCAAGGTTGCGGGTAAATTAACGCATCCTCACATCGTATCGGTGTACGATGCTGCGGTGGAAGACAACCAGAGCTACCTGGTCATGGAATATGTCGACGGATCCACCTTGAAAAAGTACTGCCGGAAGGAAAACCTGCTGCCGCTCGAAAAGGTGGTGAAAATCATCTTCCAGTGCACCAAGGCCCTTGGCTACGCTCACCAAAACGGAGTCATCCACCGCGACATCAAACCGACAAACATCATGATTTCCGCGCAAGGCGGCGCCAAGATTTCCGACTTCGGCATTGCTGCGGTGGAGGGCGCCTCTGGCCGTCGTCCAGAGGGAAGTTTGGCCGGTTCTGTCTCATACACTTCACCCGAACAAATTCGCAACGAACCGCAGACATCGCAGTCCGACTTCTTCTCCTTGGGCGCGGTGATGTATGAACTCCTGACAGGAACCAAACCCTTTGAGGCCGACTCGGACGTGGCCACATTTTTCAAGATAACCAATGAAAACCCCGAGTCCTTGAAGAAGCACCGGCGTGATGTTCCCGAATCTCTGGAGCGCATAGTCACGCGGGCTTTGGAAAAGGACTTGGCAAAACGTTACCGGACTGCCTCGCAATTAGCCTCGGAACTGTCTGCATCTTTCGATAGTCTTAGGTTCTTGGATGAAGAAATCGATTCTGCGGAGAAACTCAATGCCATTAAGAAAATAGGTTTCTTCAAAGATTTTGCTTCAACTGAACTGACAGAGGTCCTCAAGGCCACTCAGTGGCTCAAGCACGAAGCCGGTGAGACCGTAATTGCCGAAGGGCAGATAGAAGACTGTTTCTACATTATTGTTGTCGGCAAGGTTATTGTCAAAAAGCAGCGGGCGCAATTGGCCGTGTTGGAACAGGGTGACTGCTTCGGTGAAATGGCGTACTTGGCCAAGACCACACGGACCGCCACTATTGAAACGCTCCGCGATACCATTTTGATGAAGATCAACGCCTCGCTCATAGACCAGACGTCCGCGGGCACACAACTTAGTTTCTACAAGATCTTTTCCAACACCCTGATCCAGCGACTGACACGCAGCAACATCTTGTTGTCAAAGAAGGCCTTTTGACCTGCTCGCTCATCCTTGTACGAAGCGCGCCGCAGCAGAACCCGCTTCCTTCAGGGAAGGGAGGTTTTGCTAGTCCTTATAGATGAACTGTAGTTTCACCGAGCCTATCTCTATTACATCAAACTCTTCAAGTTTGACTGATTCTTTCACGGTTTCACCGTTGACTTTTGGTTTGGCCATTCCCCCAACATAGCTCAAATAATATCCGTTTGGCCTCTTGCTTACGGTGGCTGCCGTCGGCCCCACCATGAAACCGTCCACCACAATGTCGGAGGAAGAATCTTTACCGATTTTGGCCAACTTTTTGGTAATCCCCATCTCTCCCCGGCCGCCGGACAAAAATGACAAAATACCGACGGGCTCACCTTCCAGCACCTGTTTGGCCCCATTTGGCAGACTCTTGGCCAGCATGTCTCGATACTTGCCGGTATCCATTACCATTGTCTGGTCCATCGCATCCGGAGCCTCGTGGAGTCGAGATTCACCCTCCTCGTACGCAAAAACAACACTATGCTTGCCGATGGTCATGACGTCCCCGTGTTTGAGCCAGTGAGAAGTGACAAGATTTTCATTGACAAAGGAGCCGTTTTTGCTTTTCAGATCGGTCAGCAAAAAACCGTCATCCACAGAGTCTATCTTGGCATGGTGTCCGGATACAGCAAGGTTCTCGATAACCACATCATTGTCGTCTTTCCGGCCGATGCTCAGAGACTTTCCTTTTTCAAGGCGATACTCTTTAATGGTCTTTCCCTGGAACTTAAGCATCAAAGTCGGCATCGCAAGCCCCTTTCTTTATTATGTTTTTAATCCCCCGCCGCAGCGGACGGGGGATTAAAAACATAACAAAAAGGATTCTAAGAGATGATCCGAGAGATCAATCCGAGAATCCCTCCTGTTTCTTGTTTGAGCGCCTTTACCTTCAGCACAATAACGGTTGCATTGTCATCTCCACCACGTTCGTTGGCCAGATCCACAAGCGACCGGCAGGCATTATCAGGCCTATCTTTATTGACCACATCCAATATCTCTTCAGACGGGACCTTATCGCTTAAGCCGTCGGAACCGATAACTATGATATCGCCCTTGAACAACTGAATCTCACTGATACAGGCCTTTACCGTTTCCTCAACCCCTATGGCCCTGGTGAGCATATGTCTGTAATTTCTCCCCAGCCTGTCGATCCCGTGGGGATCGACAGCAGCCTGCTCTGCCATCACCGTGTGGAGTTCGCACAGCAGTTCTATGGTCCCATCACGGACCAGATAGATTGGACTGTCGCCTACGTTGGCCGCTACGAAGGTGTCGGCAGCGAAATAGACCGCCGACACGGTGGAGCCCATACCGCGCAATGATTCCTTGCTGTTGGATGCCTGGTGCACTACCCGGTTAGCCACCTGGATTGAGGAAAGAAGCCGGTTGGCCTCAATAGAGAGGGTCCCGTCGAAATCGGCAGACTCTTCGGCGTCGCTGCCCTTGAAACTGTCCATATGGCCCCGAATAGTATCAACAACAAGCCTGCTGGCCACCTCCCCCGCCCGGTGGCCTCCTACGCCGTCTGCCACAACATAAAGCCCCCCGTCGTCATCAAGCAGCATGGCATCTTCGTTGCTCTTCCTCTTTCTACCTGCGTCGGTAATGCCTGCTGATTGAACGATCACCATTACTCCAACACTCCACTACTCCAATCGGCTTCCGGCTCGTAGAGCTTTCCGAGCCGTAGGGTCTACAAACCGGAAGCCTACAGCGCGGAGAGGGCAAAGCCCCTAAGTTCCAATCCTGACAGCTACTGCGCCGCTCTTTTCGTCCTCCTCTTGGCGATAACGGCATTTATCGCTTTGTTGAGTTCTCTCAAATGTGCAGCCAATTGGGATGCCTTCTGGTAGCGTTTCTCCCGGTCCTTCTCAAGGGCCTTGTTTATTATGGTCCCAAGGGGTTTGACTATTCTGGGGCTCATTTTTTTCGGGTCCGTGTGGGGCACGTTCACTATTTGATGCATAAGCGTGGCCAGGTTATCGCCGGAGAAAGGGCGCTCTCCGGCCAAAAGCTCAAATAGCACTACACCTAATGAAAAGATGTCCGACCTTCCATCCACCTTTTCGCCTGAAATCTGTTCCGGGGACATATAATGCGGGGTGCCCTTCACCACACCCGTCCGAGTCTGGGAGGCAGTTGTGATCCTGGCTATGCCGAAATCGGTGATCTTTATAACGCCGGTATTGGCAAGCATTATGTTGGCAGGCTTAACATCCCGGTGGACGATGCCTTTTGCGTGTGCGTAATCCAGGGCGTCTGCGACGGCGGCCACATACTCTATGACCTTGCGCATGGGCAACAGGTTTTCCTTTTTCGTATATTCTTGTAGGCTCTCACCTTCCAAATACTCCATGGCAATGTAGGCCAGATCCTGCTCTTCGCCCGCATCGTAGATGGTGACTATGTTTGGATGCGACAGTGTGCCTGCGCTCTTGGCCTCAAAGAAGAAGTTCTCTTTCATCTTCCCGGCCTCTTCCGGCCCGAAGTCATCGGTAAACCGGAAGGCCTTGATCGCGGTGGTTCGCTTGATGCGAGGGTCCTGGCCGAGAAAAACCGTGCCCATAGCGCCTTTGCTCAGTTGCCTGATCACATTGTACCTGCCCAGAGTGAAAACTGTTTCGCTGCCGCTCGCCTGAGGGGCGTCACCGTCGCCTAACACCATGGTCTCGTCGGCCTGCACCAACTTCTTTTTTCTTTCGCGAACGTCTTTGAACTTGCCGTCGTGCGCCTCTATATGCTCATAGACGGCCGCGGCCTTGGCGAACAGACTCTTTCTCTCGTAATCCAAGGCAAGGTTGTAAAGGATATCTTTCATATTGTCGTCCAGAGGCGCCGTGCGGAATTTATCCAAAGCCAGCCCAGGCATTCCCTTGACCTGCAAAGAGCGTCCGGTCGCCACGTCTGTCTCGGCGGGCACATAATGCAGATCCTCTTCACTGCTCTCGGGTACAAAGTGCCTGATGCTTATCAGCCCGACATAGCCACAGACTAGCTGAAAGAAGGGGTAAGTCACCCGGACCCAGAGGCCATTTGATACAAACAAGTAGACTGAACCCTCTATAAGCAACATAAAGAAGACCAAAAAGGTAATGCCCGCAAGTATGATCTTCAATCTTGGCAAAACAAATGTAATCACCAGCCCCAAAACGAGTATCATCGCAAGCTCTGCGTCGAAGCCCCAATAAGGCTGTTTGACAAATTGTCTGTTCAGTATTGCCCATATGCTGTTGGCTGAGAACTCTCCCACGGACATGGCCGAATCGGTGGGCGTGTTGAGCGGCTCCATAGTTCGAGCAGCAGAAGCGCTCAGCAAAACAAGCTTGTCTTTGAACACACTCAACGAAACGTCATTGTTTATGACATCGAAGTAGGAGTAACTCTCAAAAGAGCCGGCAGGGCCTTTAAAGCCGACCAAAACTTCAGAGTCCGAGTCAACGGGAATCTCAAGGGAGCCCATGTAAATGACCGAGCCCAAATCGGCCAGTATATTTTCCGGCGAGACATTTAGATAGAGGGCCGCCAATCTTAAAGTGAAGGAAGGGATGCACAGCCCGTTGTGCTCATACAAGAGCCGCTCGCGCCTGACCTTTCCGTCCATGTCGCAGACGGGGCTGATGTGACCTATGCCGCTTGAGCCTTCTAAAAATGCACCAAGGGGCAGGAGTATCTTGCCGGCTTTGCGGCATTTCGAGCCTTCGAAGTGTCCGATGTTCCTGATCGACTGATCAATTAGAACAGCACCCGATTCTGTTGCCCCGTTCTCCACCTCCGACTCCTTGACCAAAATCGGCAGCACAACTTTGCCTGAATCCATGATCGATTCGGCCAGTTCTTTGTCGCTGTCCAACCTCGCCTCGGCATTAAGCATGCGCAGGCGGAGCAACTGCCCTTGAGTGCCTGTTTGCTCCAGAAGGTTTTGGACGAAAAACTCCTTCAAGGCCGTAACAGCCCTCAAACCTGCGCGATCCTCGGGTTCACTCAAGATCAAATTGAGCCCGATGACTCTGGGGCGGCCGGAGTTTATCTTTCTGATGCCCTTGGCTATAAGGGAACGAGGCCAAGGCCAACTGCCGAGCTTGTCTATGGAATCATTGTCTATGTCCACCAGGACGACTTTGCTTGGACTTTTAGCATCAGCCCTTAGATTCATCATTACGTCGTAGAACTTGAGATCCATCCTGTCGAGAATCTCCAAGCGAAACAAGCAAAGTGCCAAAAAGAGGACTGTTATGCCAAGGCCAAGAAAATTTGTCGCATGTCTTTTCAGAATGCCAAAGTAATGATCCTTTATCTCATAGATACCAGTCAAGCAGTGACCTCCTTTCTTGTTTCCTTGAAATCTCAATAGGATTAAGCAGGTTTCATGCCAATGGTTTTCTCGGGCAATATTGACAATATTACAATGACATAGGTCACATTGAAACAACCTTTTTTATGGTTTTGAAAGAAACCCGTGTTTAGGCGAGGCAACAAAACGTCAGAAGTTTGACGTGAGTCTTTGATTGGCGATGCGCTTTGATTTGTGAGGCGTGCTCAAGGAAACAGGGCAACTTATCCAGGGCGCTGACGGTGGGGGAAGCACGGGCAACGGGTCTTACACATCTTGCTTGCCCAAGTTGGCGACATCGTGCATGTTGACAACATGTAGGTGCACTTTTTCGTCCTTATCGCTGAGGTCCCGGAATAGCTGTTTTGCAATCGAGCCGATGCGATCAACATCATCAGTTGCTATGACGGCACGAAACCTGTTCAGGCCACGCCGGTCTCTTTCATTCTTTCCAGCGGCAAGCATTGCCGGCAACTCGGCTTCGACAAGCGACGGATCATTTGTTTTCCAAATATAGATGAGTAATCGTCCCCCGAGGGTTATACTCTGCGTGTATGTGCTTGTACGACCTCCACCGTCACGGCATTCAATCTGGTCAAATACCTCGTCCGGGCATGTGCACCCCAGCGTATGTCGCACAAAGTTTATTATGCCTTTATCATTTGTCATGCTTATTCCCACGGACCTGTCAGGAGGTATTGCCGGACCTGACCTCAAAAAGAGATGCCCCATGAGGGCTCTCCTTATTCCATGCGTACTCCTGTTCAGTGAACATACTTCAAGCGTCGACCCCCTTCTCCACTAAGCAGGGTCTTAGGTTCGGTTCACCCGGAGGGCTATCTGATGCATTCAGATAGCTTTCTGGTTTCCTCACGGATGGCCTTGCCTTCTTCCTTCACCCTTTCCCACTTCTCGGTGCCTTCCATCCGTGGTGAAAGGATATGGTTGGCAATCCAATTTATGACTCGCCTAAGAAAAGTCACTTTATTACGTGTGTCCTGTCTAGCCATATCTTCAGGGAGATTGGCAACATTCAAACCTCGCTCTCTTTGCGAGAACCGGGTCTTGGTACTCAGTTTATTCCATTTTGGTTGGGATTGACCGGTGACAGTGGAACTTACACAAAAATTAACAGCAAAGATTCGCCTTTGTCAAGGAGTCTTTAGGGTAACATCTGAGCCTCTCTTCTGTCTCGTTGGCATTTACTACGGAAGGCATCCAACAGCATACATCCAAACAGCCGTACGTCTGTCAGCCATCAATGGGGATCTCTTTTGTTCAATTTTTTCCAGACCGGCCGTGTATCAACGGTAAGAGTGAAAGGGCCGGGTGCCCGGCATGAAATGGTTGACGTGCCGAGCCTGTTGTATGTATAAATCTTTCGTGTCGCAGTCCTTTTGGTCGACAACCGTCTTATGAGTTGTGGAGGTCAGAAACATGCCGACAGAGCAAGACTACAAGACAGCGCGGGCACTGGCGCTTGATAGACTTGAAAAACTTGACATAGACGCCTGCTGTGCGAATGCGGGCCTTTCAATTGAAACCATTTCCACAGCAAAGCGGGTTACGATTCCGTATTTGGGCAACACATACCATCTGACTTTATCCGATGGACGGATTTCCTTTGATGAAGATGACAACGAGCTTAAAATCCCGGATCAGGTAGTCATGCTCCACTACTTGATCACAGCCACCGGCGCCCCTGTTGAAGGCAAATGGATTACCTTCCGCGAGGCGCCGTCCGGCTCCTTTTACTACCCGGCCTTTGTGAAACGTGCCATCGTTCCCCTGGTGAAATGCTTCGGCCATGCCCCAGAGATGCTGGAAAAGGTAGCCGGAGCCGTTGGTCAGATCGTGGAACTGGCGGGAGACAAGTCACTGAAGGTCCTCGCACTTCCCCGTGTGCCGGTGGTGCTTTCTGTGTGGAAAGGGGATGAGGAGTTTCCGGCCGAAGGGAGCATCTATCTTGATGCCTCGGTCGGCTCCTACCTTTCTACAGCAGAAGACGTTGCCTACCTGGCCAGTGCGGTCGTGTACAAGGCAATCGGCACTGCCCGGGGCATGCGGTGATTGATTCGGTGTTCCATATTATCGTAACAGTTCAGTGGGTAAGGGGAATCGCTGAACGCAGGCATACAGCCATTTCCACCCAAGATCTTTGCATACCTACTGAAAGGTATTGGATGCCGAAGAGAAGCGGTTTCCCTTACCCACTGAACAGATCGGCACTATAGATGATGAAAATAACCATACTCGGCTCGGGAACCTGCGTTCCGTCCTTGAAGCGTAGCGCTTGTTCGCTTCTGATACAAATAGACAAGACCGCGCTCCTGTTTGATTCCGGGGCAGGCACGATGCGACGGCTCCTTGAGGCGGGCATCACCATTAATGAGATCTCGTACATCTTTTACAGCCACCTGCATCCGGACCATTCGGCAGAGCTTGTCCCCTTTTTGTTTGCCACAAAGTATCCTGAAAGCTACAGGCGACGGGAGCCGTTTACAATTGTAGCGGCCAAGGGGTTTGCAGACTTTTATGAAAAACTGAAATCGGCCTTTGGGCAGTGGATTGAGCTTGCACCAGGCTTGCTGAACATTGAAGAACTCGACAATAAGGACCGCGACCACCTCGATTGCGGCCTGTTTGACGTGGACAGCCTTCCCATGGACCATACGGACGAAAGCCTCGCCTACCGCATCACGGCACCCACGGGCAAAGCCGTTGTCTACTCAGGCGACACCGATGTCTGTGAAAACCTGGTAGTGCTGGCCAAAGGGGCTGATTTGCTGATTTGCGAGTCCGCACTGCCGGACGAGATGAAGGTTCAAGGGCATCTTACGCCATCTCTTGCCGGCCGGATCGCCACTGAGGCAGGCGTGAAAAAACTTATACTCACCCACTTTTACCCTGAATGCGACAGGGTGGATGTGGCCGAACAGTGCCGAAAAACCTACCAAGGCCCTCTTGTGCTGGCTGAGGACCTGATGGAGATTGAGCTATAGTAAAGAACCCATCCACATTGTACTGGTACGTGGTGTCTCCGACACTGCTGATGATCTTCGTCTGAATAGTCAAAGAGCGACAGCAATTACATAGCAGCGACCTATTATTAGACAGCCGTCACTCGTGTTACTCCGCCCCCATCCCCAAAAAGGCGGTTAAAGAAAAATTGGACATAAAAAAGGCCGCAGCCAAGATTGCATGCGGCCTTTCGGTTTCTCAAAAATGGGTCGGAATCAGTCGACAGAATGGCGCGGGTTACACAGTCTTTATGTCCTCTGCGCTCTCCCTACTGCCTACTCTTTACCACGCCTCCCCTGTTTACCCCGCCTGCCTCGCTTGCCCTGCCCGGTAGGTGGAAACCATCGTACTGTGGCCTGCTTCTTACTCCTTACCGCTAGGACAGTGATTGATTAAGACTCAGATTGAAGCGGGTTCCGCCGTTAATTCGGAAGGGTTATGTCAGAAGGGTCCTTGCTATTGCTCGATTTAGAAAAGCAAAAGGTTTCCTCAAGATTCGATATAGATTTCTTAAATACTGAAAGCCTGGCTTATCTCCTAGCCGCCCCCTAATGGCGGCAATCCTTAAATGAAGTCCATAAGAGCAGCAATTCTGGAATCCTAAAAAGGCGTTTACAACTCTAGCCCACCCGCAGTCAAGCCTTAACAATCTTCCATCCTTTTCAACGGCCACCACTTTGCCCATGACAGATTCAGGTGCCACTGTGCTTGCGCTGCCGCCTGCATCACCCCTTTGAAGAATCATGGTTTTCCCGTTTCGTCTCAAAATCCTTATGACGCGATGGGTGACCAAAACATGACTGTTTTTGAAAAGGATAATATCTCCCGGCTCAACTTCATCTGCCTCCATGTGTTTGGCAAGTACCCTGTCCTGAGCGTCTATGAGTGGGCGCATACTGCCGGAAACGATCCGGAACCAACCCTCGCCCTGTTTCCGAAAGAGCTCCTCCTGCATTTCAATGATCACATTGGCCTTTTCCGTCCGCAATACTTCCTCCTCACGCCCAGGTGTAAGAAATGCCGCTAGCATATTCCTTGCGGAACGTTGCCGTTTCCGCACACATATTTACCTGTTAAAGCTCCTCCGCAAGCCGGCAAGCCCGATCAGGCCACTGCCGAGCAACAGCATAGTGGCCGGCTCTGGAACGGCTTGACTCGTAGCATAGCCGTCGTTCGGGACAAGATCATTAGGGCCATTAATAGTTCCGAATACAGCGCCATAGTTCACCCAGCCATCATCGCCGATGACACCCAAAGGAACCGTTGCCGAAAAGGACCTTGTATAGAAGCTGATCGGCACATCGTCAATAAAAGGACTAGTAGGGGTGCCAAAAGCATATAACTGAACCAACCCATCGGGAGGCGCCGTAAAGTCGAACATAATAAAGTAATCCGACCCAATATCGGTAGACGCTCCAAAGAGGAGGTCACTCCAGGCCGGACCACCGGTGCTCGGATCCTGGTCGACATCCAGATCGATGAATCCATAAAGGTCGTAAGGATTTCCTGTCCCCGGTTCGGACACCTGAGATGCGAAGTTCGCACTAATGTACAGGTTGTCACTGTCAAACTGGACGTCCATATTGATAATATCAATTAAGCCATCCCCAAACGTATCACCGACAGGGTCTGGGATCAGCTTAGCCAGTGCAGAGTTTGTCAAGGCTACCGTTAAAGTAAAAAATAACAAAACGATGAATAACCTTCCTGTTCTTCCCATTACTTTTCACCTCCTTTCGCCGAAGTGTGAAAAATTGAAGAGGCACTTCCTGAGCCTGGTTTCAAAAGACTGAAAAAGGGACCGGACACCCCTTTGTGTCTCTGCCTGTAGCTAGCCTGGGGAGGTCAGTCGCACACCCCAATGCCCCAGAGACCACTACCTTGACCACCATTGTCGCTGCATATGGCGTGATTCACCACGCCTGAAGCATGAGGGCAGGTTTCATTTCCCAAGTTACAGGCATAAGCGGTTCTCTCAGGAACCTCCACTGTAACAATAGCAGGTTTCTCATATTTCTTGTCATTCATACGCATCACCCCCTTTTCAGCTGGCTGGTAAGGCTTTGGTCTTGCTACATACGGAAAGAGGTGCCGGTCCCAAATAATCTCCTGTCTCCAGATAGGCAACGCCCGGACAACGGTTGCAATACTCAAGATCCGGACAAACAGAGCATATCTTTAGATCATCCAGCGTCATGTCCCTGATATCGTCTATCTCATTGGTCTTCCAGATTTCCTCAAAAGTTTTCTCTATAAGATTTCCCATGGTCAGCCGCAGCACAGGGCAGGGAAAAACATCTCCGTTAGGTCCTATACAGCCATTAATCCGCCCAGCATTGCAAACCACCCGTCCTCCCTGAGGCAGCTGAGAATCTCTGACTTTGATCTTAACGTGGTTTCTCAAGATAAGGCCTTCTTTTGCTACTTCTTCATGAATCCTCTTAACCTGGTCTATCGATATTCCGACTGATAAATTGCTCATATTACCATTTAACCTGGGAATCACGTTAAAATCAAAGGCATATAACACTCGTATTTCGTTGGCTAAATCAATCATCTGCCAGCGCTGGTGAAAGTTATCCTTCAAAAGGAAGCCTTTGAAAAGGACCGACACACCAGCATCTCTAAGCGCCTTTATGCTGCCGATCGTTTTTTCAAAAGACCCGGCAACCGTGGTAATCCGATCATGAATCCCGGCTGTCGCTCCGTAAACAGATATTTCTACTCTCAAGGGTTGCAGGATTGCAATTTTATCTACGAGCGTGTTGGTCAATAGCGTTCCGTTAGTATAGATGTTCAAAAGGAATCTGTTTTCCAGCAGAAAATCGAGAATCTGTCCTATATCCTTTCGAATAAAGATTTCACCTCCAGATAATGATAAATAGAAAACGCCCAATTTCTTTAGTTGAAGAAGAATTTCATATGTCTCGTGCGTTGACAGCTCATCTGTGCTTTCTTTTGTGAAAAGGCAATGGATACACTCTAAATTACATCGATTCGTGAGTTCAAAGTGGATGCTGTTGGGCCGATTCACCCTCCAATACTTCTCTACCATAAACGCCTCATAGGTATCCCGTGGCCTGGGCAGATATTCACAGCTTTCCATATCAGCCCTCCAGGAGCTTCAGCCGTCTGAGGTTCTCGACGTATTCTGCCAAATCCAGTTCCACCACCTCTTCTTCTTCCTCATATTCGGCAGAGATTATGTCCGCTATGGCAGATAGATCATTTTCTCCGTCGAGCAACTGCCAGATTCTTGACCCAACGTCATTTAGCGTATGCAGGTGTTTGTTGTCAGGAGAAATTATGGCTATCTCCCCGCCCACCTCACGCCAGACAAGATCGCTCTTCCTTTTTGGGTTAGTCTTCATGTTCATTTATCACCTTCCAAAAGGAATCGTCCTTCTTGAATTTCATTCTGAAACATGGCACCCCGGACAGCAGGTCAAGCAGGAAGTCAAACAGTCTGGATTGGGGATATATGCGTTGAATTCCGTCAATCGACATAAAGCCCCCCATAACCCCTTCTCTCATCAGTTCAACAGTGCCATCGATCAGGCTCGTGGCAACCAATTCATTGATAGAACTTTTCCGAATAAAATATATTCCTTTACATTCCGCTCCGCCATTGACGCTACCATGGTCCCCGGAGAAAGGTGTGCCAAAGACCAGTCTCCTGCCCTTATCGTTCTTTCGCAAAAGGATTACGTCATCACACAAGATAGTTCTCGGCAAAGACAATGAGGCAATTGTGGACTTGCCCTCTCCACCCGGTCCTGCAAATAGATAACCGTTTTCTCCGTCCACGATGCCGCAGGAATGAACGAATGTTCCGATATCATTGAGATGGAAGTAGAAAAGATAGGCGTTGAATATAAACGTTTCAGTGAGTTCTACGATTCTAACTGGCGTGAATCGGTCACCTCGTTTGATGGAAAAACCGATTTCTCCTTCAAAGCTCCTGGTATCAAAGGCGAGGGTCGCATAAACGGAATCATAGTCTACTATATGGTAGAATACATACTCCTTCAATCTGCGGGGGGCTTCAACGCGGCCCTCTTTAACCATAATACCGATTTCAGGGTTTCCTTCAGAGCTAAACCCCCACCGCCTGTAGTCTGAAAAAATCGAAGCAAATTCCTTCTTAAAGAACCCGTCCAGAAAGCCTATTGAACAACAGACGCCGCCTATTTCAATTTTCTGTTCGACTTTTATTGCGGGGAGCATGTTATCGTTTGCATTTCTGTGCAAGCAAGTTCTGCTACATCATTCCATTCGTAATCTCAAAATCTATTTAACCGCCCGCTCGCTGTGCTCGTTCGAGACTCAGAGAACGCTGAGGGAGATTAGTTTTTCCTGATCGGGAGATGACGATCAGGAAAAAAAGCTCAGCCCTGCGGGCAATCTACATCCCGCCAAAGGCGGTGGAGCGCTTTTCATTTGCCGGTACCTCCCGGCAAATGAAAAACTTACATCTCGGCGTTCTCTGCGTCTGCGGTGAACAGTTATAAAGGTCCGCGTGAGTCTGCATGGGTCTGCCCTGTTCAAAGCGAAGCTATTTAACTGGGGTGGCTATATATTTTACTGGCCCCTCCGAAACAACACCGTCTGCACCGTCTTCAGCACAATGAAAAGGTCAAACAGAATAGACTGGTTCTGTATATAATACAGGTCATACTCAAGCTTCTCGGCCTGGCCTTCTTCTGAACCGGCGTAATCTCCCCGCACCTGAGCCCAGCCTGTAAGTCCGGGTTTCACGACAAACCGGAGTCGATAGTAGGGGACGTCTTTGGCCAGTATGTCAGCAAAATGTCTCCGGATAGGACGAGGCCCCACAAAACTCATATGCCCGTTTAGCACACTAAACACTTGGGGCAGCTCATCAAGATGGGTTTTCCGCAAGATCCTACCAATTTTTGTGATTCTTGGATCGTTTTCACTGGACCACGTCGGGCCAGTGCCCTTTTCCGCATTGTCAACCATTGTGCGGAATTTCAACAAAGTAAAGGGCCGCTCATTTTGCCCCAGGCGTTCCTGTTTGAAGAACACCGGTCCCTTCGACGTAAGTTTGATGCCCAAGGCACTCAGCAGCATCAATGGAAATGAAAAAATTATCCCGGCTAGAGCTAGAGATTTATCAACAATCTTCTTTATCTTCCGATAGATAAAAGGATTGAACGCTTCGCCCTGATTACGGAATAAAAACCATGAATCCTTGACATGATTTACTGCCACCTTGCCAGTCACTGCCTCATAAAAATAAGGAGCATCGTAGATAGCAACGCCGGAAAATCTTAGGTCCAAAAGCTGTTTTCTGAGTATGGGAAAATGCTTGAGGCGCTCTGCCACGACCACCGCGCTAAAACCGGAATTGATGACCAGGTCGGAGAGGTTTTTCTCAGGTATCGAGCCATTCATAGACAACGTTCCAGGATTTTCAGAATAGTCCCTGATTACAGCGAGACGATCAGAGCCTGTGGCAACACTTCTTCGAACCATGGATTCAATATCTTTTACAACGGAGCTATTTCCAATAAGCAGAATTTTATCTTTGCTGTAATTTCCTTTCAAAAAGACCTGTTCAAATACTTTACGCCAGGCAAATATTAAGAATATGCTAAAGATGATATGAAAGAATAGAATTGTCCTACCTATGACGATATTGGGAATGAAGATGTAAGAAAGGAAGGCAACAGTGCCAGAGGCAACCAGAATGGCTGAGCTTATGTAAACGAGAAGCCTGACGTTATGTTTCCACCGGTTTTGGTTGTACAGGTCAAAGACATAAAAGGTAATTGGATAGAGTGAGATACATATAATGACCATCCGATCAACTCTTGTCAGAACAAGCCCGAGGTGAAACGACTCAAAAGCAATTGCTTTGATAGACGCAGCCAGGAAAAAGGCAATAAACACCAACAGGATATCACCAAATAGAAGGATTTTCTTCTTTTGGCTGCCGTAAGAAGTCATATGCATTCTCAGATGAGATTGTCAGGTCGATTGAAAGAGGAAGATGGTTCGTTTTGTCCGACAGGATTATCCCTGCGGGATGCTTCGCGCTACAGGATTCAAAGGATTTCTTGTTTCTGCCTTTCTTCCCTCTGGCCTCCGGCTCGTAGAGGGACAAGCCTACGCCTCGGAGAGGGCGTAGGTCCCTACGGCTTCCGGCTCGTAGACCTTACAGCTCGGAGAGGCCGCAGGCTGGAAAGGCAGAAAACACTATCCTGTTCATCCTGTTGATCCTGTCTAATTGAGGAATGTCTTTCGTATTTGTAGTAGGGTGGCCAGGCCCCTATAAAGCCCTTGCTGCCTTGTAGACCGACGCGGTTTGCTCTAAGATCTTCTTTTCCTCGAATAGATCCACAGCTCGTTTTCGACTTGCCACTGCTTAATGGATCACAGCATAGACTTTGTTATTCATTAAGAACATTCAATAACAACTCTTCGTACTTCTGGCTTGTAACGCTACGAGAGAAATTCTTCACTACAAACCTGCGACCGTTTTCACCCATGTCTTTTCTGTCCGCTTCACCGCTACAAAGCCTCAAAATAGCATCTGCTAACAGATCAGGACGCTCCGGTACAACGCATATTCCACATTGAGCTTTTTCAACTAAGTTCCAAACCTCACTGCCTTCATCAATCATGGCAATAATAGGACGTCCACTCGCCATGATTGCAAACGTTTTCGATGGTACAGAGTCTGTCGATAACCCTTTCCTTGAGGTCACCAGTGAAACATCCGCAGAGGCCCATATCTGAGGAACACTATATTCCGGTTGTTGCGGGGAAAAAACAACATTCTTTAAACCTTTTGATTTACACAGACCCATCATTTCATCCTTGTATTCTCCGCGGGAAACGAATGCGAAAACGATATTCTTGTGTTTTGCAAGTATCTCGGCAGCTTCTACAACAAATTCTAACCCATGAGGCAAACCTATATTCCCGGCATACATAACAACAAACTTACTATTTAACCCAAAATTCAATGAAAATTCATTTTCCTTAGCCATGGGCTTAATAGAATCTGTATCAATAAAATTAGAAATGATTTTTATTTTATCCTCTTCGACAGTTTTCTTCAGCAAATTCCTTTTCATAGCCTCTGAAATAACCAGTACCCTTTTGGCTTTTTTGTACACAAAATCCTCAACTACTCTTAAGATCCTGATAATTCCCTTATTGTTTAAAATCCCGAGTTTGACCGCCATATCCGGATAGACATCCTGAACGTTATAAATGAAGGGAATCTTTTTGAAACATCCAATAATATGTGCACATATACCGTTTGTCAGGGGCGGCGAGGACGGCGCAAAAATAAGATCTTTTTTCCCGGTCATAAATATGCCGGCAATGATGCACGAAATGTTAAAGGAGATAAAATTCAAGGCTCGGTAAAATAAAGCAAACTTGGTATTCTTAAATACAGGCGCAAATACATAACTACGTATTAGCGTAGCTCCCTCCCATGCGGTTTTTTCAAAAAGTTTACCCCGATACTCGTCCCATGTCTCTGGCCGGCCTTTGCGGTAGTGGGGAAACGATGTAACGATGGTAACCTTGCGCCCCTCTCCCATAAGGTCCTTAAAGATCGCGCCGTATATAGGCATTAAAGGCCCTTCATAAGGATACCAGTAGAGCATAACTATCAGGATATTCATCTCTTTTGCCTGTTTGATATAGATAGCAGATTGCGGTTCACAGCTTACATCACCAATCCAAGAAACGAGCTAAACAGACTCTTAGCCATTTGAAACCGTCGGGAAGACGTCTCGTTCCCTGCAACATAGCGATCTCAAAAGTACATAATCGATACCAAATAGACCGGCCGTGTCATCCAGTTGTCAAGACAAGTTACTGCGGCCACTGTTACAAAAACGAGCTAAAAATGGTTTTTGAGGCTTATCACAGTACAAAACCGTTATTTTACAACGGCTGGACAAGGACCAACTAACCTTTCGAGCAACAGTTAATTTAGCAATACATCGTACATTTTTCTGAGTTTTGTGACCTCAATTTCCCATGAGTAGTGTTCTAAAAATGCCCTGACCCCGTTTTCGCCCATTTGTTTTGCCTCTGATCGGTTGGAAATCAAAAAGCAAATCCTGTCTACAAACTCATCGATTGAATCCGGGTCAGCTAAAAACCCACAGTTAGCCTTACTAATTACTTCAGCTTGATGGGGCAGCTTACTGGCAACGATAGGCAAACCGCCAGTCATATACTCAAAAAGTTTAGTATGTATCCCCATAATTTGTTGTGGTACTTTGAGATTGGGCGATATGGCAATTGTTGCTTTATTCAAGTACTTCATGATTTCATGCGCTCTCCTGAACGGCAGGAATGCAAACTTCTTCTGAAGACTATGGTCCTTAATGTAATCCAGCATATCCTTCTTTAGAGCATCATTACCGGCAAAAAAATCGATAGCCAAGAACTGGACACGAGGATGTTTCTTTAGAACTTTCTCTGCTATTTCTAGGAGTAATAAGGAACCATTATTAATATTCTGTTTGCCTGTGAATATAATAGTATCGGGCCGGCTCTCATAATCATTCTGTTTTCCTTTTAGGAGATCTGTCGACGGGAAGTTTCTAACCATAACCTTCTTGTACCTGGAGGCTTTGAATTCAGCTTCCTGCAAGGGAACGACTATGATCAAGTTGCGAATATAATATGCACAGACGCGCTGAGCGTGCTTAACAAGAAAAGATAATATCGGTCTCAAATATCTAGGAACCCAGAATTTAACGAGCATCTGTTCTGGGTAGTTTTCATGTACGTCATATATGACGGGCTTTTTTGCTAAGAACTTGACCAAGCAAAATAGCGGCAAGATATCGATATCGTGGAAATGATAGAGATCATAAGGCTTCTTATGCAGACATTTCCCTATTCTGAAATAATTAAGAAAACGCGTTAGTCGTCTGTTAGCTCGCTTGAAAGTCAGGAAATTAGTACCTGGAGTGTTCGCATCATGGCAATTCCAGGGGCATACAAGATCAACTTTATATCCATAACCAGCCAATGATCTTGCCTGCTTTGTAATTCGCGCATCAAAATCAGGATGTATAGAGGTGATTATACATATATGATGCCTCATGGTTTTGTGTCCCTGTATTATACGCTTGAAATCAGCAGTGTGGAATGACTAAGTCGTGGCTGCAGATCGCCCCAAAAAGGAACGGTTAGCGGTGTAGGATCTCAGTTTAAATGGACTGTTTTTTCATGATTATTTTGAACCGATTTGAGTGACTGTCACCATGCACGGACATAGCTTTAGATCGGTAAAGGCCAAGCCCTTCGGGTGCTTCGCAGCCTTCACCGATCTAAAGCTCCCTGTTCTTTGCAAGACTGGCGACGGTGAGGGAATACGACCCTCGCTCGGGCTCGGAAAAGCTTTGTGCGAATCCTCTGTTAAGACAATGTGTTGGCAGCTTCTCAAATTGTTTGGACTTTTCAAAACATAGTCAACTAAAACCTGTTTCAGTTTCAATGAACCAATTTCAACGCGGGCAACCTAGTAAATATAGGTATTAAAGCCGTTTCATCGGTTCAAAATAATGTGGAAGTTTCATGAACCAATCAATTTATTCCGACAAAAAATGCTCATTTTCGTGTCAATTAATCTGGGTTTCTACAGCGGACGAGGTGAGCGCAGTAGCCGATCAATTTCACAATAGCCGTTCCTTTTCAACCGCAAGGCGGTGAGACTGTGCTGATCACAAGAGGTTTTGGTGGGGCTTCCAAGGCCTCCCATAGAGGCTGAAATCAAGAGTTCTTGCGATCAAGGTTTATCATAGGAAAACCGCTTAAGTCGCTGATTGAATCTTGTTTTGTATGAAAACTTCTCTATCGGAAAAGGATACTACGATATATGCTGAGCCGCTCAAGCAAATGGCCGGTTCCACAACCGACGTCAAGGATAGAGGCTCCACCTTTAACCTCTTGATCAATTAAAGTAAAGTATCTCTTTTGGAATTGAACTTCGCTGCGGTAATGTCTTTCGGTATCAAGGATTTCAATTTCCTGAAAATCATCATCTGATACACGATTATGAACATGATCCACCCTTTCAGGATAGGGATGTATAAAAAACAGTTCACAATTGCGGCAGAAAACTACATTGCAGCCTCTCTGCGAAAAACGCCTCTCATTCTCTCGTTTTTTCCATAGTGGGCAAAGCCGTAGTTCCACTTCTATCTCCTAAACAATGTTTCTTTAAGGAATGAAGGTAATTTATAGATATCGCTAAACTCATGCTCCTTTATTTGCCTTAAGTGGTTTGCAAGGACATACTTGGTTCTATTTATCCAGTTACTTTGATAGGTTTCAAACCTTTTTGAATATTTCAAAAACTTTTTCTCACCGCTAATCAAATAAAGGATTTTAAGTTGGCATACATGCACAGAGTTGTAATAAGGAGAGGCTAGGTATTTAGGCGAACGACAATACAATGACCAGTAACTGGTATCGTATTCCTCTATACACCATAGGAAAGTGTTCATAATTCCTTCACAGAATTGCTCTACCTCAGAGTCTCCAGTGGCCCGATAATAGTCATAAACGCCAAACCAGGCACTTATAGCTCCGTTGAGAACCTCAGATGGAGAATTTGTAGAATATTCCTGAGGAAAAAGGTAAGTGTTTTCCTTAAGGACACTGACCCCCCCCTGGGAAATGTCATGCGCGATTGGTTCTATGGCCTTCCTTGCTGAATGCAAGTATTTTTTATCGTGTGTTTCAGAAAAAGCCCTCAAAAGAACGGAAGCCCCTTGTCCCTGCGCCATAGCAGAAAACCATGGAACGTCTGTATGGCCGAAGCGATATTCCCAATAAAAGAACTTTCCATGTTTTCTCAAATTATTCGTAAGCCACTCTGCACATGTTAAAAAAGCGTTCTTGGCATCGTTATTTCCGGTATCGAGGAAATATTCAAAGGCTCCGAGAGCATACTGGCTTATACGCACCGGATGATAGTAACAATTTCCCTTGAGATGATAGGTTGGCACGCCATTTCTGTCAAAAATGTATTTTTTGCTTATATTTGAATACCTTTGGCTATAGTCACGATAATAATGCCCTAAAACATTAGATTGAATCTCCATTCCGTCCGGAATCAAAATCGGAGAGGGTATGTAACTTATCTCTTTATATAGAATAATGGAAGCAAAACAAACAATAGAAAATAGACATAGTAATCCTATCCGTTTCATAATCCTTACACTTTTTCTTTTACTCATTTACCTTTCCCTATAAATCTCAAAGTGTTTAGTATATTAAGGACAGCACTAAGGATTAAAGACTTACATGACAGACTCATAAACCTTTATCAACTCAGAAGCATTCGTCTCCCAGGTAAGTTCTTCCTCCACGAATCTTCTCCCATTTTTTCCGAGCATTCGCCTCAGTTTTGCATCATTGATAAGACGATCTAAAGCATTTGCCAATCCTGAGGCATCCCTTGGCTTAACGATAATTCCTGTTTTCCCATCACTGAGTATCTCGGGGATACCACCCACATCCGTGGCCACAACCGGCAATTCACAAGCCATGGCTTCTACTACTACATTTGGCGTTCCCTCATGATAGGTAGGAAGAACGAATATGTCTGCTGAATTGTACCAAAGTTGCATTCTATCATTAGGTATATAACCTGTTAACTTCACGCAATTTTGTAGACCTCTTTTCTCTATTGTTACTTTCAACTGAGATGTACTTTTTCCCTCCCCAATTAAAACGAGGAAAATATGCTTATTATGGTCCCTCAAGTTATTAAACGCATCTAACAACTCGTAAATCCCCTTTTTTTTGTGGATCGTTCCTACAAAAAGGATGACTAACCTCCTCTGAGATAATCCTACTTTTTCCCTTATTAAATTCCGTCCACCCATATATCGAAATCTATTTGTATCACAGGCATTATGGACCACCTTAATTTGGGACTTTGGCCTTCCAATGGATGTCATAATCCTTGCCAGTTGCCCACTGACTGCAGCCAACTGATCACTTTCCTTTAGTACGTTCCTGGCAGCAATATAATTTAGCCTATTCTTAAAGGGTACCTCATAGGTGTCCGAACCCCGGGCCACGGAGACAACCGGAACGCGAAACTTTTTCCCTAATAGAATACCCGCATACCCATCAGGAATAATTCTGTTCGCGTGGATGAGATCAAAATCATAGATCTTTGAAACCTCCTTTATCACCCTCTTGATGCCCATATACATTGCCATCCCTTCCCAGCAGTAAACCCAATTTCCCCCTCGTGGCCTGAAATATCTAGGGTGGAACACGTCAATTCCATCGACCCATTCTCTCTGTGATATCTTCTTGTAAATCTGCCATTTCTTCCTCCACCGCAATAACCTTGGTCGCCATGGAACGGGGGCTATAACTACAACATTACAACCGGAATCTTTTAGTGCCTTTACCTGATTATGGATAAAGACACCCATGTTTTTTCTGACAAAATTTGGGTACATAAAGGAAAGAACTAAAACTGTAACATTCTTCATTCCCCGATTATCTCTCTTTTACTAACTGACCTTGCTCATAAAGCCGTCTTAAAACCGGCGCCAAAGCCATTAAAAACCAGAAATATTTGTCGTAGGTATAAGTATGAAACATCCCCACAACTAAATAAGCAAAAATGCCTATCATAACCATCTTAGAAAATTCCTCTAGCTCAAAATCGCCTATCGATCGATACCCCTTTGAAGCAATCCTTAAAGTTTTAAATGTGCAACAAATTAACCCAATCAGGCAAATTAGCCCGAAAATTCCAAGCTCGGCCAGGATTTGGAGATAGATGCTGTGTGGGGCTCTGTACCCTGAGGAAACATCATGTTCATAGTCGAAACGGATCCTAGTAAAGTTAGACAAGCCAACGCCGGTCAGCGGATGATCAAGAAACATTTTAAGTCCTGTCATATGGTTATTAATTCTATTTTGGATTGTAATGTCCTGGCCGCCAAATGTTAAACCTACCACTCGACTTTCAACGGAAGGCCATATCATTTTGAAAGTAATAAAAATCATTCCGCACAATAAGGCCGAAATCACTATGCTTTTTATATCCTTCCTCCTAAATGAATAAAGGATGAGTATAATTGCCAGACCTAATATCCCTGCCCGGGATGCACTCAGGAAAACACCTGCAACTGAAGTTCCTAAAAAGATTAATACAAGTAATTTTGGCAATACGGTCTTTGCAAACTTGAGCAAATGAATCATAATAGTGATCCCTACTAATAAATGCATAGCATAACCATTCGGATTACCCGAAAATCCCCCAAGTCTAGGGAATGGTCCTGACAGATACATCCTCTCTGGTTGATAACTATAAACGAAGAGGTTCCCCCCACAAAAATAGTTGGCCAACCCGCATAAAGATAGCAAGCCGACTGATAAAGCAATAGACCAGATTAGGATATTTACATATTTAACGGAATTAAACATATCTATGAACATAAGGTATAATACAATAACCAGCATTAAGGTTCGGCTTCCCATATAACCCTGCATCTTATCTACACTAAATACCCACGAGATGAATATGACAGCTAACAATCCCAAAATCCACTTGGCTTGATCGCCACCTAAAATGTTAATGGATTCCCTGGCAGCAACCTTGTGAGCAAGCCATAAAGATATCACCAGGATACCAAGCGTTCGGGATAACGATACAAACTGAGGTAATGCGAATACCCATTGAAATGGATTCACCGCGGCAATCAGCACCAAACCCAACGTAGGGTTTACGATAATAGGAACAATAAATATCATTCCTATTGAACCCGCGATGGCGATTTTAGGAGGACACTTCAAGATGAGGCCACTTATCATAAAGAAAGTGATCATAAACACAAACGATAAGATGATTCTTTTTCCCATCTGTTCTGATTCACATCTATTTAGCATCAGTCAGTGTTATCCCTCCGGGCACATCTTTCTCTTTAAATGCATCTTCAAATCAATGTAGACAAGGCACCGTAATAAGTGACTACGATTCTCTATTGCGGTTGCATGATAGCGGTCTTCCCAAAATGCACCTTTGCGGCTCTTCCTTTGCTTGTATTCCTGCCCCGTCCGGCACGCTATGAGCTGAATGGACCTCGGTATCACTTCCCGCCCGCCGGCATCGACGACAACTAGGTGGACATGATTCCAAGTTACCATGTAGTTCAATATTACCAGCCCACAACGTTTCTTAGCCTCAAATAGCCACTGTAGCCATCGTCGCCTGTCCTTCCCAAATCTGAATAAGAATTCTCTGTTGTCGCAGCAGTGAGTTATGTACCATTATGTGCCCAGGCATGTAATGTCCTTTCGCCCTTGCCATTTGCACCTATGATTCTCCTAAACCGGTCTTTCCGACCCCCAAAATGCCATTCTAAGGCTGCAACTAGCTCAAATTATCACCGTTTCCATTGTAATCTGTAATCTCACATATTTTTCTTGACCTACCCTTTAATGGGTGACCCCATCTCCTTTCCCATCTCCCCGCTTTTTATTATGCCGCCGTTGACTTTCTTCCATAAATTTCCACACTTGAGGTGTGCGAAAGCATTTTATTCGAGAATAAGAAGCAAACCCGCTTCTATAGGCAATAGATAGTAGTCTCATAGCTATACTTCTATTTTTGTTTCTGTAGATTTGCCGAAAGCATTGGAAGGTCTAACGGATTCAAGCAAATATGGTGGATATTATTCATAATATAGTTTTGGAGGCGCAAACGATTCGATTTAAGCTGAGCTAATGGAGTTGAAAAACTCTCCGCGTTTTTCTAACCAGTAGGTAAGGATATATCACTATTATACCATAAATCCATCTCATAAGATCCGTTGTCTTTTGCCAAGAGGTTCTGTTTGGAGAACTATCCATGACCTTCTCATAAATCTTTTCAACCTTACTTGCTCCATCTTTTATGTCATAATTTTCCAGTATATATTGCCTTGAAAAGGCACTTAATTCCCGGGCTGTTTCAGAATTCTTCAGAATTTTGATGACTGTATTAGCCACTTCTTTTTCATCGGTATTTTCTTTGGCGTTACGCCCTGAAAAATTACAATAGGCTATCTCATCAACCTGTTCCCGGCAAACGACACCCCCAAAACCGCGAGAGCCAATGATCAGCGTTGGAATACCACAAGACATACTTTCCAGAGCAGTCCTCCCCATACCAAATGCAAGGTCAAAAATGGGAAATAATCCCTCTGGCTCATGGATCGTTCCAACGAGTTTTATGACCCCTTTTTGCATCTGCCGATTGATCTTGCTTACCTCGGTTTCAATAAGACGCTGTTGTGAACCGTGTCCAGCTATAGAAACCTTCAGATCCGGTATCTCATCGTAAATATTGGGAATCGCTCTCAGGATGTTTAGTAATGCCTCGACTTTTCCTCCATGGTATTCAAAACGCGACATAACAAGCACATTCCTATATTTTCCGCATATTCCCAACTTTTCGGCTAAGTCGCTATTAGCTTTTCCAGGTCGAAATCTTTCGGTATCTATTCGATTCGCAACTACATAGATATTGTTGCCATTCCAACCGGATTTGTTTATGAAGCCTTCCTGCAACTCCCTACTGAAAACGATTAATTTTTCGTCTCTTGCCGGTAGAATGTCAGGCAGCGTGCCTCCAGCAATTGTGGTAACGTTTGGAACATCCTTTAAAATGGCAGGGACTTTTGAAACGAGTCCACGCCTAATTTCGTGATTATGAATAATATCGATTTTTTCCTTTGCAATTATGTGAAGCAACTTCGGGATATTATTAAAAATCAATTGCAAGATTCTTGAATATCTGTTGAATAAGGGAAGCGGGTACCATTTCATTCCACATTTTTCCAATTCCTCTCTTAGTTGGCCATCTTCGGAAGCATATATTATATTGTGTCCTCTGCGATGAAGTTCTTTTGCAAGGGCGATGGAAGAGATGACATGGCCCCCAATGCCTAACGAGCTTATACAAAATAGGATATTCAAATCTCTATTTTCTCATTTCAGAAAGGAATCGTTTTGCAACACGGATGACTAAAATGAAGCCCCATGGCGAAATGCCAGCAAACAAGTTCTTCTCAACTTTCTGCCACGGAATTCCATTACGAAAACTAACTAACTCCGATGAAAGATCTCAGGATTCGGCAGCTCTCCACTTCTTAAACCATTTGTCCCGCACCATCTTTTGAAGACGCTCATAATAAACCCAATCTGTCCTGCGCGGAACAAGAACTTCTGAAATGGGAGTGCCAATGATCCTTTTGTAAACCAGCAGGCCGAGAAGAACGCGGACCATATAAATGGCACTTACACTGAGCCCAGCGCCAATCGCACCATACCGTGGAATCAAGTACCAGCAGACCGGGATAGTCACCGCCAGAGTGATCAAGCTCATAAACAACATCACTTTAGACTTGCCAGAACCCACGACATGAGTTCCCAAAAAACGTCCTAACGGCCAGAAAGCGATACCCGGCACCAAGACATAAAAGATGTCTGCCGAGGGTAGAAATTCCTCCCCGTATAAAAAAACAATGATGGGCTTGATGAAAAGCGCCATCAGTGATACGACAAGTGCCATGATCATCAGGGAATTTCGGCATAATATGTTTGTACGCTTGGTTGCCAGCTCTTTCTCAGAGGCGGCGGTGAAGGGAAAAAGTACCTGGGCGACAGGCTCAGCCACGATTCGCGATTGTCGTCCCAGTCCCCGGGCTTTCGTGAAAAGGCCGACTGCAACATTGTTAGCTGAGAAAGTCTTCAGGAGTATTAATGGAAGTTCTTCGATGAAGAAAGCTGAAAACATTGCCAGGTAGTTCCACCTGCCATAACGCCATAAACTCGCAACCAATGCGCCTGTACCATTCGGTTTACCTGTTTTGTCGTTTTCGGCGATTTCTATGATATTTGCGTTGCCTTTTGTGGAAAGCAGAATTTGATAAATAAAGGTCGTCAGATCTGACAGTACAACAGAGCTAATTGCGCCCAGAATTCCCAGTTTGAACACGACTACCAAAATTACCAGATACAAAATACGGCTTACAGTGGAAATGATATTAGCGACATTCATCGCGCTGATCCGGAGTTCCCCGCTAAGTACGCGCTGATGAAAATTGATAAAAAATTGAAGAAATACCGAGAGAAGACTAAGATAGAACAGTTCAGTTTGGATGTCTCGCCAGGGAGAAAAGTCGCAGCGCCAGACGGCAAGTAGAACCATCACGCTGAATAAGGACACAACAACGCTGGTAAGCCATACCATTCGGCGAATCTGCTGAGCAGAGATCTTTTTCGCCGCCACGAAATAAGCGAACGAGCTGCCGAAGCCAAGATTTCCATAACGAAAAGCAAAACTTTTGGCCAAAACGAGCAGTGCCAGGATACCGACACCTTCTGGCCCCAGCCAGCGGGCGTAGATAATTCCACTTGCCAAACTGAGCACGACCAGAGAGATGCGGATCACGATAGTTTGTATGCTTAACTTTACAAACGAATTGCTAATATTTACTACCCTTTTGTGACTTTTGAATTTTCAAAAAACCGTTATAGAAGACAATTAGAGATCCAGGTGAATTGTTGTTATCTCTGCCTGCTGAGCCTATGTGTCATTTCAAGATTTCAGGTATCTCTGGTCCAGTTCTTCCTGATCAGGCTTCATGCAACCGTTGCCAGGAAAGGCTTCATTGGAATCCTCTTTAAACTCCAGGCCTCAAAGCTCTCTGACCGATATCAAGACCACGGGCTACTTGAACCACACTGTGACAACTCTCTGCCACCAACCTGATCGCGTCTTTCTTGAACTCCTGAGTAAGGGTTTCTTCATTTCACACTCATTAACCACGTCTAGGTTCATTATCTAACCCTTTCGATGTATCTGCGAAATCGTGTGAAGAGCTGGTGGAGGGGCCTCGCACTACCGATGCGATATGTGTAGAGACGTTGGTTTGCGAAGTCCCTGGCGTCCTTCGTGAACTCGATGCCAACGAAGTTGAACACAGTCTCCGCCAAGGGCTCGGGGTTGCGGCAAAAATCTTCGTATTGAATCTCGAGGTATTCGATAGAGTAGTGCTCTTTGCAATAACGTACCCTGTCAACGTATTGGATCGCAAGGTTCTTCCAGTGGTCACGATCATCCATCCGATCAACGCCTTTCTTTCGCTTGCGCGATAGGGAAGCAGCGACATCGTCTCGATTCCTGACAATATGTAAGACCTTCGCGTCCGGAAACACCTCCAAATAAAGAGGTAAGAATACGCACGTACGGGGGTCCTTGAAACCCCAGTGCGACACACCATCATAGCCCAATGCCTTGAACTCTTCGAGCCAGTGCTCTCTGATGACATGACCGGTATTGTCTTTGAAAGAAAGAACCTCATCGATCGACATGATAGGAAGGTTCGCCCAATTGCCACCGCCTCCCATCATCATCTGTTCATTGATCTGTTTTGTGAAGAATCGGTTCTCGTAGTGGCTCATGTTCGCCCCCAAAAAAAGGCCGTGTTCATGGAGCAACTCAGCCAGGATCGACGTACCGGAGTTGTGCATGCCGACTACAATCGTAGGCGCAGGTATGTCAGTTGGTTCGCTTGGTGGCATGTAACTCCCTCTTTTGTACTTCAGGGAAGCTTATGATAACCTGTTTTCTGCAGTCCAATATCCAAATAAATCGACACAATATAAGATCCCCTTTATTTCACTCCGACAATTCTAATGCCTCTTTTTGTATCGATGTGCTCTGGACGTTCCACATATATTTTTCTAAAGCCAATTTCTTGTAGAATCGGATACATATTATTCTTAGTCCAACCCCTTTTATGATAATCATGGCCCTTCATATTCTCAGTAGGTCCAGCGTATAACCCTCTGATTCCAAACCGAGATTGTCGTGACTCTTCAGGTTTATTTTTCCCTTTCAAAACCAAGCTGCATACTTTCAAAACACCTGGAAATTCAACAATAAGTTGACAATCTGCTTTGAGCCACCTATATATTTTTCTTAAAAGACTGGGAACTTTCACACAATCAATATGTTCGATAATATGAATCATCAAAACTTCAGCCACGCTATCATCTTTAAACTCTACGCTTTCAATATCAGCATTCGTTTCAGCACATGGACTGGCTATGTCTACATTGAAATATCCATATAAACATTTCGTACCAGAACCCAAATTAATCTTCAAACCCATACCTCTCTTTATCGGTGAAACTTTCTTTATTCTTAGGATTCTCTTAATCATAGTCCTGTTGATATATGGACGAATTAGTGACCTAATTCTTGCACTTTTTGATATCTGCTTATTACCTCTAAACTCTTCATCAATATAGGCGCTTGATCTAGGTTTTTCTCCTATATATCCAATAGATCTTTCTCCAAACCTATCAGTGACTAGCCCCCCAAAAACTCTGAGGCTACAATTAGCAAACAGCAGATCAGTACCGTTCTTGATCGGCATTTTGATCAAGATTGTCTCTGCCACCTCTTTCGTGCAAAAAAAACAAGAGCCGCGCACAACATTCCACTGACTTGACCTTATAGGAAAGCCATTTACTTTAGCCCAAAGCACATCTTCTGGATAATGCGATCTTATTTCTTCTTTTTTAGAGATAGTAGGGCTATTTCCCACTAAACTGAATCCACCTTGAATTTTATTAAGGAATGCTTTCAAGAAACCATATTTCTTTATTATAATGTCATCGTGTAAAAAAAGGTAATAGTCACTAAAAGCATCATTACCCCTTTGCCAAGTCAAAAATTGTTGGTATGCTCCCCATTCCCACCCCTCATTGCTAAAGTACAACACATTCCAACCTAATTGAATAGCGCCATTCAGCATATTCTTATCAATTTCTTCCGGCTTCCTATGCGAGGCGATGTAAAATTTAGCGTCTATATTGCTGTAGTTTCCACCTTCAGCCATCAACCTGCTGTATATATCCTCATTCTTAAAGTACCAACCACAGATCACTATAGTCAGTGTCATAGACCTGCCAATTATTCAAGGATTGAAACGTTTGTCATTTGCCTTGCCAAGTTAAGCAAGGTTCTGTGGCTCAGGGTCAAAAGCTTCGCGTTTGCACTCCA
>JABXJW010000050.1 GCA_013375395.1 Desulfobacterales bacterium | reverse complement strand
ATACGGCAATAGAGGTCAAGGTTTTTGCCAAGGGGACCGGGGCTGCCATTAGGGATGGCATGGATGGAAACGTAGATGTGATATTCGTTCACGCAAAGGCAAGGGAGGAGGCATTTGTGACCGAGGGATACGGCACGAAGCGCTACCGGGTAATGCACAATGATTTTGTAATCCTTGGGCCGCCGAGCGACCCGGTTGGCATAAGGGGCATGAAAGACGCCCCTCAAGCCTTGAAAAAGATTGCAATGGCCGAAGCCAGGTTTGTATCACGCGGCGACGACAGCGGCACCCACACAAAAGAGCAAAATCTCTGGGTGACTGCGGGGGTCTCGCTCGCTTCCAAAACCACTACCCTGGCAACGAAGGGCAAAAAAAGGCAACTTACGTTCAAACACCCCAAGGGGTTGGCGGCCTGGTATCTTTCCATCGGCCAGGGAATGGGAAAGACCATCACCTACGCGGATGAAAAAATGGCATATACGCTGGCAGATCGCGGGACTTACATAAAGTACAAATTCGGCAGAGAAGGGGGCATGGAACTGGAAGTACTTTGCGAAGGCGATGAAATGCTGTACAATCCTTATGGCTTGATTCCGGTGAACCCAGGGAAACATCCTCACGTAAAGTTTGACTTGGCGAATCGATTCGCCAGGTGGCTTGTTTCGCCAAGGGGCCAGTCCATCATTGCCGGCTATAAGCTCCTTGGCCTGCAGCTCTTTTATCCTGACGCGATTCCAGAGGCAAGATAGTGACTCTAGGCACTCCATTATTGACAAGTGACTACTGACGACCGCCCATGGACCTTCTTATAGACAGCTTTATTTCCGCCATCCTGCTTCTCAAGTCGTTGGACGCAGGTGTCTGTGCCATCGTCCTTGTATCTTTGAAGGTAAGCTCATCGTCAACCTTGATCGCGAGCCTCATCGGCATCCCGGCCGGTTTTGCAATAGCCTTCAAAGAGTTTCGGGGCAAGAGAATGATGATCACAATCCTCAATACCCTGCTGGCCCTTCCCACGGTCGTCATCGGTCTGTTCGTATATGCGTTTGTTTCAAGAAGGGGGATCTTCGGCCCCCTGGACCTTCTCTACACACAAAAAGCGATCGTCATCGGCCAGGTCATCCTCATTATGCCGATTGTCACCACCTTTACCATTGCAGCCATCAGCCGCATTGACGAGCGGTACAGAAAGAGTGCCATGACCCTGGGAGCCACTACGCTGCAAACAGCAGGCGTGGTCTTTCGAGAGGCAAGGTTCGGCATTATGGCTGCGGTCATTGCATCGTTTGGACGCGTTATTGCAGAAGTTGGGATCAGCATGATGCTCGGTGGCAATGCCAAGGGGTTTACCAGGACCATGACCACGGCCATGGCCTTGGAGTACGACAAGGGGGAATTCGTGCTGGCTGTTGCCTTGGGGTTGGTCCTTTTGACTATAAGCTTTGGGGTGAACCTGTTTTTCAATTATCTGCAGGGGAGAACGAGAGTCTGATGCTTTTCGATATCACCAATCTCAGCAAGGTGTATGGGGACCGTAAAGTTCTCGATATCCCTGAACTCACCCTGGAAAAAGGCAAGGTATATGGATTGCTCGGCCCTAACGGCTCGGGCAAGACGACCCTGCTGGAAATCCTGAGTTTTTTGCTGCTTCCCACCACAGGCCAAATCGTTTATGACTCAAGGAAAGTCGATTATTCCGAAGGTTTTCTTCAATGGTTGAGAAGAGAAGTGGTGATAGTCGAGCAACACCCTATTCTTTTTACTACAAGCGTATACAAGAACGTAGAGTTCGGGCCAAAGGTAAGGAAGATGCCAAAGGATAGGAGAGAAAGGGTCGTCCACGAGATGCTCGATCTGGTTGGAATGCGTGAATTTGCCGGGGCAAGAGCCAACAGGCTTTCAGGCGGAGAGACCCAGAGAGTGGCAATTGCTCGCGCACTTTCCTGCTCTCCGAAGGTGATCCTGTTGGATGAACCGACTTCCAATGTTG
The DNA here is from genome assembly GCA_013375395.1 of Desulfobacterales bacterium. Taxonomy (GTDB): domain Bacteria; phylum Desulfobacterota; class Desulfobacteria; order Desulfobacterales. Next base: position 16,963 of record JABXJW010000050.1, on the reverse strand, counting down.
ACATTGAAAATCAGATTGCCATTGAGGCCATACTCAGGGATATTAACATTCAAAAAGGGATTTCGGTCATCTTTACCACACACAACACATCACAGGCAACCAGGCTCTCCGGTAATATCGTCTTTCTCTTCAACGGAAAACCCGCATCTTCCATCTATGAGAATATCTTTACCGGACCGATTACCGCGGACGGCAACGGAGACAAATATTGCTCGATTCATGACAAGTTAAAAGTTGCGGTGCGGACCAATAAGACCGGATATGTTAAAATATCGGTGAATCCTATGATGATCAAGGTTCTTCCGGTTCAGGCCGCCGATGCGGGAGACCGTAGGTTGGTTGGTCGGGTGATCCAGCTCACCGACGAAGGGGGCCACGTGAGAGCCCTTGTAGATGTTGGGCTCCCTTTCAGTGTCCTCCTTAGCCAAGAAGAATATAAACGTGCACCAATCCTGGCCGGAGAGCGGGTGGCCCTGTTTTGTCCGCAGGAAAGTGTGGAAGTCATGTAACTCAACCCGAATTTTGCAAGTATCGCCGCAGGCCGGTTGCTGCCACATTCCGGGGAGGGACGATATCCCTCCCCGGAATGGTGAGTATCTAGGGCTTTGAAAACCCCCTTTTCACTGATAAATCCTTTGTGAAATCAATTTAACTGATATTCTTGGGAGGACAACACATGACCAAGACACAACTCATAGAGGCCCTGAGAGAGGAAACGCGGCTTTCAAAAAGCAAGGCTGAACATGTCGTTGAACTGTTCTTTGATGAAATGTCCAAAGCCCTCGCTAATGGCGACAGGGTCGAGATCAGAGGGCTTTGCAGTATCTATGTCAAGGATTATAAAGGGTACACAGGGCGGAACCCGAAGACAGGAGAATCCACCGAGGTGCCGCTAAAAAAGCTTCCGGTTTTCAGGTGCGGCAAAGAGTTAAAAGAGAGGATCGATTATAAGTAAGTCAAAACAGAAGCCGCTCTTTCTTCTCCCGACTTTCTGCCGCAGGAGGAAGCCGAGAAAGGTGTATCAGGTACAGTATATGGCGTCTAGTGGCGTTTTTCTTCCTACATATTGTGTTTTTGTCTTGACTTTCAAAAAAAAGATGTGTTCTATTGAAATCTGGTTGCAGATCTTTACTAATACGAACCAAAGGAGGAGGGAGTCATGACAAAAGCAAATTTGGTTGAAAAGATGGCAATGGATGCCGGTATCTCAAAAGCTGCGGCTAACAATGCCTTGGACTCGTTTGTTGGCAGCGTCAAGAAGACACTGAAAAAAAAGGATGGTAAACTCGCGCTGGTTGGTTTTGGCACATTTGCAAAAGTGCGTCGCAAGGCCCGAAATGGCGTAAATCCCCAGACAGGTGAAAAAATAAAGATTAAGGCACGTAATGTCGTGACGTTCAAACCCGGCAAAGCCTTAAAAGGTGCTATTTAGCAGTTTCTTCGGAATGACAAGGGTGGCCCTAAGCAATTGGGCCACCTTTTTGTTTTTGGAATCCCGTAATTAGGACGGCGCAAACGTCCTTCTTGCTGTAAGACAACGGTGTCTTGCAAGATCAAATCTCTTTTCCGTTGATCTTATCCCTCAACACCCCGGAGCAACCAAAAACCACAACTTTCCTGGGGGCCAGCATCATACCTTCTCCGGTCTGAGGATTCCTTCCTCTCCGCTGGCTCTTGTGCTTGACACAGAATTTGCCAAAACCGCTGATCAAGACATCCTCGCCATTTTCCAGGGCCTTCTTGATGAGTCCCAAGAGGGATTCAACCAGTTGGACTGATTCAGATTTGCTCAGCCCAAGCCGATGGGAGACTGAGTCTACTATGTTTGCCTTTGTCAGGGCCATGTAAGAGTACTCCTCTCGGTAACGGGTTTCAATAAATTAAGTTTATCTTGAGCATCCTACATAAGATCATGCAAGATCAGTTCCATTAACGATACAATTTACGAGCAGCAACGGACTACTGACATTACCCAGATAATCATCAAGGAGCCTCAGCTTCTTTTTAACCGTAATTTGTACTGATCGATGGGCTGCCGGCGGGCTGTCAGCTTACTGTCTCCGGCATGCCCAGGCTATTGCCGCAGACCTCCTTGAGCACCACTACGCTTTCAATAATCATCCATAGTTCCAGCAGAAATACTGCCAGTCCGACGGACAGGAGAAGCCAGTTCGAAGTGATGTAGAATTTCTGAATGTTGAGAATCATGGCCCATCCGGTCATGACAATCATAAACACCATGGGGATGGCCGTATACAGTATCTTGACCTGGCGGCGTGCCAAGTAGATGGTGGTTACCAACAGCGCCAGACCGGCCAGAAGCTGATTGACAGATCCGAACAGCGGCCAAAGCTTCAGAGCTCCTTTACCGCTGCCGTCATAGAAGGCAAGGAGGGCGGCGGATATAACCGCAAATGCAGTGGCTTCCTGTCGCCTGCACAACGGTTTGAAATTCCAGGCACTGGAAAGTTCTACAATAACGTACCGCTGAATACGGGTTGCCGTGTCCACAGTGGTAGCCGCAAAGGAGACAATGAAGACCGCCATAATGGCAATTGCTACCCTGGCTGGAATACCGTAGCTCTGGATCATGTTTGCCGAACCCTGGACAAAGGCCCCGAGCTTGGAGCCTAACCCGGCAGCGGCTCCCCAACTGACATAATGGTATTCAAAGGCGGCGACACCGGTAAAGATCTGTCCACCTTTTCCTGCAAGTCCCAGTCCGATCCCTCCGGCTACAGCAACGAGGACCAGTGTGGACAAGGCCCCTTCCATCAGCATACCGCCATAGCCAATAAAAAGTGAATTGGCTTCTTTTTCACACTGCTTGGATGAAGTTCCTGAGCTGACAAGGCTATGGAAACCGGAGATTGCCCCGCAAGCAATGACCACAAAAATAAAAGGCCATACAGGAGGCGCTCCCTTGGCGGTAAAATTGGTGGCGGGCGCCACAATGTCCGGATTGGCAATAATTACGCCGAGGACCAGCATTGCCATGCCAATTACGAGTTGGTGGGAGTTGATAAAGTCCCGTGGCTGCAGCAATGTGTGCACTGGAAGAATCGAAGCGAGCCATGCGTTAAGGACAAGAACAATAATGATCCAGGCAATGAGAGCTGATTTAGCGCTCATGCCGAATATGACCTTGAAGTCAACAGGCAGGTATGCCCCGATGATCACCGTAGCATACATAATAAGCACGGCGACAATGCTGGGCCAGAATGCATCTTTGCCTTGTTTGTAAATCATGTGGCCCAGATAAAAGGCGATGACAATTTCAAGCCAGACCGGTATAACCGCTTGCGGATACATGCAGAAAAGAATGGCAATGATAAGGGCGAACACCGCAATGACTATCCAGAGTTCAAAGCAGATTATCAGCAGGAAAAGAGTGCGGACCCTATTGTTCACGATGTCGGCGGCCAGATCGCCGATCGATCTTCCGTTTGCTCTAAGAGAGACCACAAGAGCGCCAAAATCATGGACAGCCCCGAAAAAGATTGAGCCGAAAAAGACCCAGATGGCGGCAGGTATCCAGCCCCAGATGATGCCAATGGCAGGCCCGACGATAGGGCCTAAGCCTGCAATAGAGGTGAAGTGATGACCAAAAAGGATTTCCTTTTTGGTGGGAACAAAATCATGGTTATCCTGAAGCGCGGTGCTTGGGCAGACGGCTAGTGGGTCTAACTTGAAAATCTTGCGTGCCAAAAACTTTCCGTAGGTGTGGTAAGCAATGAAATAACCTGCCATCATGATTCCAGTTAAGAGTAATGAGTTCATAAGGATAGCTTGTTCTGAGTCATCCCCAAGAAGTCACAAACATATATGCCCAATATGCTCCACACCACATCCTTTGTTTCAGGATTCCTTTTCACCGAGATTTATCGGCAAAAAACGTCTTAATGACCGCTCAAGGGAATTCTTGTTTGGACGGAAACATCTTGATGGGCTAATTCATTGATATCACTGGTGCCCCCGGCAGGAATCGAACCTGCGGCGCAAGGATTAGGAATCCTTTGCTCTATCCTCTGAGCTACGGGGGCAAATCGCAAAAAAATTAGGCAAGTTATACGTCACAGCCTCACCATTTTGTAGGTTTATAATTTTACACCAATTCCCACATCCTGACAAGCCTTCTTCCATGCCTTGTCAGAGCGCCTCCTCCAACATTTTGCTTGATGATAAGACTAAGCTGGAATAAATGGGTTTAATAAGGATTTGGGTCCGGGTCTGCCTGCTTTTTACAGCCTTATTCTTGTCCTTTATAACTCCCATAAGTGGCATTTTTTTTCTTACCCTATAACTTTTCTTACCCAATGTTTTGTATGCGGTTTGTAGTATAGCACGAGCTAACTGTTCGGAAATTCTATGATATTGTTTTTGCGGCCCGGCTTGGCACGGAACTTGATATGGAACTTGATAATGTTGGCATCAAATCGACCGGATTGAATTGTGAAAGAGGAAGGGAGGGGTCAGAAACGACTCTCCCTTTTCCCTGGGCCCCTAGAAGGCAACGCCCTTCGTAACGGAAGATTGGGTTTGCTTGGCTTCAGGGGCTTTTTTTCTTCGTAGTGCCTGCCTTGTTATCCTCTCGAGTCGCCCTTGATTTCCCCGTTATGTCCATGTTGACATAGACGTATTTGGTGCTTACTAGTAAGTTAAAAGGAAAAAATAGGAAGAAATCTGGGGCTGACGGCGTATTTTGTCTCACCGCACCTAATCTTGCATTAGGATGAGACATCGACCTCGGCCCCGGATGTATATTACCAGCCTGACATTTTCCAGCTACTTGGGCACAAAAAAGGCCGATGACACCAGGATGGTCGCCTGAGATAATCGGCTTTGTGAAACCGCTCTTTTTTAGATCGGCAAGCCTTTGCTCGGTCTCTTTAGGTGTGGAGATCTTATCTATTCCACATCCACCAAAAACACTTGCCCCGGATATATTCTGGACCTGGGAGTCAGGTTGTTGAGGCGGAGAAACCGTTCTAGTTTCATGTCATGCCGCTTGGCGATGTAATATGGATTGTCGCCGCGTCTAACACGATAGGTCGTGCTTACCTTGGATCCCACCTCGTCGGTTCCCTTACGGATAGCGAGCACTTGGCCAATGTGGAGGCGGGTGCGCTTTAGTTTATTCAGGTGCATGATCGTCCGGATGTTTGTGTTGTATCGTCGAGCTACCAGCCACAGTGAGTCACCCCGCCTAACACGGTGCCAAAGCGGTCTTGAAAGAGCGGCCCCCCCGGTTTTGCCTGCACTTGCGTAAATCGGTCCTTTCCATTTTGTGGGGATCCTCAACCTTTGTCCGGCTCTGATGAGGTGGCGCCTGCGCAGGTTGTTTGCTGCCGCAATACCACGGACACTGGTGCGGTAACGGAGGGCCAGGTGTGACAGGGTTTCACCCCGCCTGACTCTGTGGTAGACGTAAAGCCTCCGGGGTATCTTGTATACGGAAATTTCGTCCAGTTTCGCGAGAAGAATTTTACCCTTTCCCCGGGGAACCTTTAGCTCATATGGTGTGGGCGGGGTTACCTTATAGCGGAGTTCCGGGTTCAAGCTGTCAAGACTTTGACTAGGCAAATCTATAGCTTTTGCTATGTCCTTCAGGCGGCTCTGTTTTGAGATCGTGACCGTTTCGTATGAGAGGGGTTTGTCTGTATCTTTTAGGTCGAATCCGAATTTCTCCGGGTTGTTGATGATAGCGAGAGCGGCCAAGAACCGGGGCACATAACGGGCCGTTTCCCATGGGAGCCTTTCAAATAGATCCCAAAAGTTGTCAAGATAGTTGATGTTCTGATTTCGTATGACCCGCAGAACCTTTCCTTCTCCACAGTTGTATGCGGCCATCACCGTGCACCAGTCGCCGAATATCTTGTGGAGCTCTTGAAGGTAGTCAATAGCTGCCTGCGTGGCCTTTTTGGGGTCCATCCGTTCGTCTATCCACTGGTCCCTTTTAAGGCCGAACTTATAGCCCGTGGAGGGTATGAACTGCCATAGACCGAGGGCCCGTGCCCGGGACAGGGCCTTGATCTTAAACCCGCTTTCGATCAGCGGAAGCCACGAAAGCTCTCTTGGAAGGCCCGCTGCTGCTAGGGCTTTGAGGATCTCGTGGCGGTATGTGCCGGAGCGTTTGTAAGACTCGAGGAAAAACTCTCTTTCAAGGCCCTGGAACAGCTTGATTTCCCTTTCAACATGTCGGTTCATGACCGTTGGGATGGCATCGTGGTTGCCGTTTGCCACAGTATGTCGAGAGGCATAGATTTCAAGCATGCGCTTGCAGATCATGAACCGGATGTCTTCTTTTTGCTGGATTAATTTGGGATTTTCATTAGTATTTGTTCTTAAGATCAAGTTATAAGCCTGATCCAGAGAGGCAAAGGCGTTTTCAAGGTCGCCCTGTCCCCAAAAATCTTGTGAAGCCTGACAAAACTCCAATGCCTCATCAAGGATTTGCTGGCTCTTTTCAACCTGCTCAACAACCTGCTCAACAGGTTGGTTGCCTTCTCCCTCGATGGCCACCGCCGCGGTAGATTCAGGCGCCGTGCTATGATAGAAAGCCTTCTGCCGCGCCGGCGAACACGCAGTTACTGTACAAACAACAACAACCAGGATTGCTTCTTTAAGGTAGAGCCTCATATCAAGTGTTCCTGTCTAGTATTATCTATTATCGTCCATTTATAGGAAAACCCTTACCATAATAATAAGGCACGGGGCTGAGTTATTTCGAGGGGCTGTTAGCACTGGGAACATGTGTTGTCAAGCCCTTATAGCTCGTTGGACAAACCGTATACACTAAGTCTCCAATGGCCCTTGCTCCTTGCAGCCCTCGGTTGCACACTACCCGGCCGCAGACAGATAAGGAAAACCACACCAAAAGGCATTCCCATAAAATAGACTAAGGCCAGGCCCCTCATATCCTCCAAGGCCTGGTTTGGGAGCATCATCTTTCGTCTTTTGTCTTTTGGTAACAAGCAAACTCTATGCCAGTATGAAAAGGGTTTTTTGAGGCCTTAATTAAGGATACTAGTGCTTGGACCGGATAGGACAAATTTTCGCGCTAGGCCAAGGCTGCAAAGGTTTTAGCCGGATCGGCGCCGCTGGAACACCTCTTTGCGCGCCGGATATGAATTTCCATTTTGTCCAAAAGGGTGTCAAGAGTTTGCTCATCACCGGCCGAGACGGGGATGCCGCCCCACTTGCGGGCCAGCTTTCTTACGGTCATTGGGTTCACGAGGTCTTGCTTGTTGAGGACCCTTAGAGTTGGTATGTGATCCAGATGAAGGTTTTCAAGGATACGCTCCACAGATTGGATCTGGTCGGGAAATCTCGGGTTGCTAATGTCTATGACGTGAAGGAGCATGTCGGCATCAGCAAGTTCTTCAAGGGTGGCGCGGAAGGCTGTGATCAGCTCCCGGGGAAGTTCCCGGATGAAGCCGACCGTATCGGTAATGATGACTTCTGCATCCCTTGGGAGCCTTTTTCTGCGGCTGGTGGGATCTAGTGTGGCAAACAGCCGCCTTTCGGCCACCACCGAGCTGCGGGTGAGCGTGTTGATAAGCGTCGATTTGCCTGCATTGGTATATCCTATGATAGATATGATCGGCAAGCCCTTTTTGTTCCGCTTGGCCCGACGCTGCATCCGTTGTTTCTGGATAGGGACAAGCAATTTTTCCAGATGGGCTATGCGATCCCGAACACGGCGTCGATCAATCTCGAGCTTGGTCTCGCCGGGCCCTCTGCCGCCGATGCCTCCGGTGAGCCGAGACATGGCCGTACCCTTGCCCATAAGGCGAGGCAGGAGGTACTTGAGCTGGGCCAGCTCCACTTGAATCTTTCCTTCACGGCTGCGGGCTCGCTGGGCGAATATGTCCAGGATGAGCTGGGTTCGGTCTATGACCCTTAATTCAGTAAGGTCCGTGATAGTGCGGACCTGGGAAGGGTTCAATTCTTGGTCGAATATTAGAAGATCCGCCCCCCTTTGGAGGGCGAGAATCACCAGTTCGCTGAGCTTTCCTTCTCCTATCAAAAACCTGGGATCTACCCTGCGGCGGTGTTGAATGACCGAGCCTGCGATCGCAATCCGGCAGGATTCTGCAAGCTCTGCCAGTTCAGCCATAGAGTCTTCTGCCAGGTGCTTGGCCGCTGTGGTGACACTGATAAGCACTGCAAGTTCCCACTTTCTTTTTACCTTCTGAGCTCCCGCCTTACTGGCCAATTCCGACTCCAGTGAGCGTATGAGGCCCTGGCAATCGATGTCGAGTTTTCCTATGTCCAGTGGAGAAAGGATTTCCCAATTTTCGCCGCCTATCCCCTCTGGCAGAAGGTGTGCGGCATGGATGCGATCCGCCTTGCCGTCTCTGTCCATGGTAATGGCGGCCATCAGGTCCAGATTGAGAAGCGCCAGATCCATCAGGTCATCCCTCGTCAAGGGTTCATGTTGGAGATGGGTGTGGACACACCGAAGCCCCTTGAGGCGGCCTTCGCCGGAACGATATTTCTCCAGATTCGGGATGACTATCTGCTGGTGGTCGCCGACCACTACATAGGCGGTCCGCCCCCGGCGGTCGATCAACACGCCGATCTGGCGGCGTATCTCAAAAGAGAGCCGGCACAAGGCATTGGCCAGTTCCTGTGAGACGACATAGGCAGGTGGTGTTCGGCGGCGATAAAGATTGGTCAGACGGCGGACATGGTTTGCCTTAAGGCCGCCTGTATGTCCATGAACTTTGATTACTCGATCCCTAGTTCAGCGTTTCGAAAAACCATTATTTATTTTATACGCAAACGAGCCCCGGTGCAAGACGAATCAAGCTACTCTTGTGCCAAAGCCCACAGGTCTGCTAAGCCGCCGACTGTTTGGGTTCGGCTGTGTAGTCTTGAAATCTGGTGTATTGTTCCAAAAAGGTCAGCCTGATCGTGCCTGTCGGGCCATTGCGCTGTTTGGCCAGAATGAGCTCGGCGATTCCTTTGTTAGGGTTATCTTCCTCCTTGTGGTATACCTCGTCACGGTAAATGAACAAAATGACGTCGGCATCCTGTTCAATGGCGCCGGACTCGCGCAGATCAGACAGCACGGGACGCCTATTGGTTCGCTCTTCCACCTTCCGGTTGAGCTGGGACAGCGCTACCACCGGGAGGCTGAGCTCTTTGGCCAAGGCCTTTAGCGACCTGGAGATCTCGGATATCTCCAGATCTCGCCGCTCTGCTGACGACCGTCCCCTCATGAGTTGGAGGTAGTCGATAATAACAAGGCCCAGGCCTTTTTCCATCTTCATGCGGCGGGCCTTGGCGCGTATCTCCAGGGCGGAGACGGCCGGTGAATCATCGATATAGATGGGAATGTCATAGAGCGCCCCTGCGGCCCGGTTGATACGGGCCAGGTCCGACTCGCCCACAAACCCGCCTCGCATCCGCGAGGAGTCGATTCGGGCTTCTGCGGAAAGCATCCTCAAAGAGAGCTGTTCCTTGGACATCTCCAGGGAAAAAACAGCCGTAGGAATTCCGGTTTCCAGGCCGGTGTTTCGTGCGATGTTCAGGGCGAGCGCCGTCTTGCCCATGCTGGGTCGGCCGGCAATAACAATCAGGTCTCCCGGTTGCAATCCGGAGGTTTTCTCATCCAGGTCATGATAGCCTGTGGGAACACCGGTAACCAGGACCTTGTTCTCATATGCATCTTCTACAGCCTTGTATGTGTCTGTTAGAATATCAGACAGCGCGAAAAAGGACGGTCTTATCTTGTTTTCCGAGATGTCGAATATGGAACGCTCGGCAAAGTCGAGGATGTCTTCCACATCCCCCCGGTCTTCAAAGCATCGGGTAGTGATGGAGGCTGCCTGCTCGATAAGGCGCCTCAGGGTGGCTTTTTCCTGGACAATCTTGGCATAATGGGCGGCATTGACCGCCATGGGCACGGTGTCTACCAATTCGGCCAGATAAGACGCCCCTCCCACCGATTCAAGCTGGCCCTTCTCTTTCAAGTAGTTTGTGAGGGTCACCAGGTCGGCGGGTTCATTTTGCTCAAAGAGATCCACCATACCCTTGAAGATCTTGCGATGGGCCTCGCGGTAGAAGTCTTGCTCGGAGAGGTACTCCAAGACCTCAGGCAGCGTGTTGTTTTCTATCAGGACGGCACTCAGGATAGACTGCTCGGCCTCAAGATTGTGTGGTGGAACCTTTTTGAGCCAAAGATCATCGGTGCTCATTGGGTTTCCTGTTCCGCAACTACTTTGACCGTAATTTCCGGTTTGATACCAGGATGGAGGCGTACGGGCACGATATATGATCCGAGGCTCCTAATCGGTTCAGAGAGCATAATCATCCTCTTGCCTACCTCAAGGCCCTGTGTTTTCAACTGATCGGCAATATCCCGCGTTGAGACCGAGCCGTAGAGCTTGTCTCCTTCGGATACCTTGGCTGAAATGGTGCATACCGCCCCCTGGATCCTCTCGGCTATGGCCTCGGCATTTTCTTGGTCTTTGGCGGCCTTAAGTTCGAGTTGGATCTTCTCGCGTTCAAGCAGTTTTCGATTCGCCGCTGTGGCCAGGATCGCCTTCTTTTGTGGAAGCAGGTAATTTCTGGCATAACCATTGGCCACGCTGACCTCGTTTCCGATGGTTCCGAGCGATTCAATCGTCTCTCTAAGTATTACTTTCATTCAGTTCTCCACTCCTCTTTTTTATTCGCCTGAAATCGGCCCACATATCAAATAATCCCACTGCGGCGACAAGCAGAAGCAAAAGCTGCTGGATGGCTATCAAGCAGTATAGGATGCCCCGAAGCATTCTGGGTACTCGTTTTTTCTCAAAATAAAAAGATACAATAGCAATCCCTTGGAAAAAGTATATAGTCGTCATGATAATCAAGACATTGAGCCCCAAGAGCCTAGGACCACCACGTGGAACCAGAAGCAGAACGCCCGATCCAATGACCAGCCAAACCAGTTGCTCGGGCGCTTTCCATTCGTTGAGGGCGCCGAAATCAGGGCAAAAAAGTTGCTTGCTTCGCAAAAGGGGGCGGGCTAAAAGGATGTTGCTCCAGACCACAAAGAGGGTTGAGGCAATTACAATAGCTGGCATGGTGCGAAGCACAACGTACAGGATGCCTTCCATGGACTGAGCAAGTATGTTGATTTTTTCCTCAGACACCTCCATTTCCCTGTACATGGCAAGTGCGAGCTCAAAGTTTTTGGTCAGGTAATTGGACATGAGGCCCCAGAGGCTGTTTGCGGAAAGCAGCTCGTAAAGCGCCCACATCAGACCCCATGTGGCAACGATGACTCCCGTGGTCGCGGCTACTGTTTTTTCCACAGACAGGTTCATCTCAAAGATCTCAGAAAGAATGAACCCCACAAGGCCCATCTCAAAAAAGAACACGGTGAAGGGCACAGACCTCCAGTGCATCGTAGAAGCGATAATCAGGGTTGTGGCAATCAGGATCATTGCACCCCGGGAACGCCCAAGTTTTGACCGATAGAAAAGAACGGGAATGGGAATAAACACGCCTACCAGGAGCCCAAGACCTGGGAGATACAGGGCCGCCATGGCGATCAAGGAGGTGATTGCGATGGCCATGACGAGCTCTTTATGGCGCTGGCCGTGAGTGACGTGGGTCACAGCTGACGTTCCTTACTTGTTCAACACGTGAAACCTGTTTGTCGCCTAAGCGGTAGAATGCATGAGCCACGGCATTAATAATGGCTCAGGGTTGCCGCGTACGGCATCAGCGCAATGGTCCGTGCCCGTTTGATTGCCGTGGTCAGTTGTCGCTGGTGCTTGGCGCAGTTGCCGGATATGCGTCTAGGGATAATCTTGCCCCGCTCTGTGGTAAAGAGCCTGAGCGTTCGTGGATTCTTATAGTCGATGGTGAGGCTGCTGTCGGCGCAGAACCGGCAGAACTTTCTCCTGTGAAATATTCTTCTCCTACGCTTCTTGAACCGTACCATTTGCGGGTTCCTCCTGTTCGCTTGATGATGCATCCTCTGCTGCTTCTGTTTCAGGTATCGTGGATTCCGGCGTGTTACCTGCCGCGGCAGCCCCTGTTTCCTCTGGTTGAGACCCTTCTTGGGCCGGTTCCGGCTCTGATTTCTGTTCTTTAGCTGCCTCTATTTGGGCCTTGAGTGCCTCCACGTCAACATGCTCGTCAACAAGGACGGTCATGTATTTGAGGACCCGATCATCGAGGCGCATGTTTCGTTCAAGCTCCTTCACCATAGATCCATTCCCGCAAAAGTTCATAAGGACGTAATATCCGCGGGCCTGTTTATTGACTTCATAAGCAAGCTTCCTGTGGCCCCACTCATCAAATTTGACAAGGAATCCTTGGCCGCCAGAGGTGATATTGTTCAGTTTGTCTAAGAGAGGCTGGCGTTCTTCTTGGGAAAGATCGGGGTTTGCAATAAAAACAGTCTCATACCTTCTCATAGCTCCTCCTCTTGGATGTTAGTAGCCCCGTTTTTCTCGGAGCAAGGGTGCTATATGCATTGATACAAAAATTATATTTATAGCCCCTTGTTTTCGGTCCTGTCAAGAAATTTTCGTGTTCCACGCGTACATGCGTTTGGCGCTGTTTCATAGGAGATCGCCGGCCTTGGCTTGTTATTGCAATGGCGGGACCGGTGAGCAAAGTATGTAGAAAGGCTCACCGAATCGTGTTATACGTCAAATACAGGCGTGGCGCCAACGGTGAAAAGAAAATACGAATTCATAGAGCATACAGGGGATCTGGGTTTCAAGGCTTACGGCACAAGCCTGCAGGCGTTGTTCGCCCATGCCGCCGAGGCCCTCTTTGAAACCGTGGTACCAGTTGAAAGTATTAAGGAAAGGGAAAAAAGGGTCGTAGAGGTGGCCGCTGATGCGCTTGATAATCTGATGGTCGGCTGGCTGAGCGAGCTACTTTACCTTTTTGATACCGAGGGGGTCCTGTTAAGGAGATTTGAGGTCAAGGCTATCGCGGACGACCACCTAAAAGCGCTTGTGTGGGGAGAGCTTCTTGACCCTGCGCGCCATGAGATAAAAACAGGCATCAAGGCGGTTACCTATCATAAACTCTATGTCAGGCAGACCAATGACGCGTGGGAGGCCCAGGTCATCCTGGACATATGAACCAACTGACGGATCATGGAATTACGGATTTAGAATTCGAAATCAAAATTTGAAATTCGTACAGGGCTGAAAGCCGGCGTTCAGCGGTTTTTGGGGCCCAGTGAATGATGATCTCGTAAAAAGCTATGTTATGCCGCCTGCGGCACTGTAACCGAAAATAACTTGTCAATTATATCAAATGGTTATGATTTAGTTATTTGAAAGTCCAAATTAGACGGCAAAGTAAAAAGCTCCAAATTCAAGGCGCGCACCTCTTTTTAAGCCGTCAGGCGCAATCATGAGGAATGAGGCGTACTTATGGTACGCCGCAGTGACGAAGGATGCAGCGCAACACAGAAGTTGGACTTTTTACAAAGCCGTCAGTGAATTGTTATGCAAATTGTAAGGGGTGATTGTTATGTCTGTCGATATTGAGACAAAGAAGCTGGATGATTTTCGCTGGGTTATTCCCAAAATCGGCAAGATGAGGACCGAGGGGCTGGTTTATGCGGATGAGGCGATGCTGGCCGCTATAAAAAAGGATGCAAGCCTTGAGCAGGTGGCCAATGTGGCCTGCCTTCCGGGAATCGTGGGCCGGTCTATGGCCATGCCTGATATACATTGGGGCTACGGCTTTCCGATTGGCGGGGTGGCGGCCTTTGACATGGATGACGGTATAGTCTCTCCCGGCGGCGTGGGCTACGACATTAACTGCGGCGTGCGGCTCCTGCGCTCCGACCTTGATGCAGCGGACATTAGGGGGCAGATACCAGCCTTGGTTAATGCTCTGTTCAGGAATATTCCTTGTGGAGTAGGGTCCCGGCGCAAGGACCTGAAACTGTCTGCCCAGCAGATGAGAGATGTGCTTGTCAAAGGTGCCAAGTGGGCGGTTTCTCGCGGCTATGGCAGCACAGAGGATTTGGAGCATATCGAAGACGGAGGCTGTATTGCCGGTGCTGATCCGGACAATGTTTCCGACAGGGCTTATAAGCGCGGCAAAGATCAGATAGCCACCTTGGGCTCAGGGAACCACTTTGTGGAGGTCGGCTACGTGGAAGAGGTCTACGACGAGGCTGCTGCGCGTATTCTGTCCTTGCACAAAGACCAGGTCACGGTGATTGTGCATACCGGCTCAAGGGGTTTTGGGCACCAGGTCTGTGACGACTACATCAAGCTATTGCTTTCGGCCTCGGCCAAATACAAGATAGATCTTCCTGACAAACAGCTCTGCTGTGCGCCTCTTTCCTCCAAGGAAAGCCGACAATACCTTTCGGCCATGGCCTGTGCGGCCAACTTTGCCTTTTGCAATCGCCAGGTGATTGCGCACTGGGTGCGGGAGACCTTTCAGGAAATATTCCGGATGGGGCCCAAGGATCTGGGGCTCGATCTTATATATGATGTCTGTCATAATATAGCCAAAATCGAGACACATGAGGTGGACGGCAAAAAGCGCAAACTGTGCGTCCACCGCAAAGGAGCGACCAGGGCATTTCCACCTCACTCCGAACTTATCCCGGAAGACTACAAAGAGATCGGCCAACCTGTCTTGATCCCCGGAGACATGGGACGCTATTCCTACGTATTGGTGGGTACCGAGACCGCGCTCAAAGAGACCTTCGGAAGCACCTGCCATGGGGCCGGCCGCGTGATGAGCAGGCACCAGGCCCAAAAGATCGCCAAGGGGCGCGCCATTGTCAGGGAACTGGAAGACCGAGGCATCTATGTTAGAGGCGCCGGCAAAGGGACCATCAGGGAGGAGATATCCGAGGCATATAAGGATGTCAGAGACGTGGTCAACGTGGTCCACGAGGCAGGCATCGGCAAGAAGGTGGCTAGGCTGAAGCCGATGGGTGTGATCAAGGGATAAGGGGTGGGGCTATGAATTCCGCGAGCCATTCCCTTGAAGAGCCTCCTCTTCCACTTGCCGAGGATCAGGAGTCCTGATGTAGTTTTTACGGCTGAAGGTCTTGCGCTTGGCATTGCCATATTTTACTAGTCTACCGCCCCTGAGCACTGTCTTGAACATCTCGCATGAGAGTTATTCAACCTAATCAATAGCGTCCCGGATGTCCCATTATTTTGTGATACCTCATCGCAGGCTCAGGAGGGATACCAGGGTCGGAACAGAAGGTAAATGCAGCATACTATCTATATGTGCCCTTACCTTTAGTCTTGATACGATAAATAACCACAGCCTTGGCTTGGTCATCAACCGTGTAAAGAACACGATAGTTGCCAACTCGGATACGGTAGCCTTCCTTATGTGTCAGTTTCTTGCAAGCATGTGGCCTTGGGTCGGCGGCAAGGGAAAGGATTGCCTTGTCAATTCTGTCTCTATGCAGAGGCGTGATATGTTCTGCCTCCTTTTCCGCTTTTCTTGAAATGACTATTCTGTACCTCAGGGGTTCAGCCATCTTTTCCGAAACTCTTCGTATGGGGTAAAGTCGGTTGCTTCCAGTTCTGCCTTTAGGAGATCTCTGGCATCCTCAAGCTCCTCAATAAGTTCCGCAAGGTCTTCGTATTCGCCGAAGTCAAGCACAACGGCAGTCTTCCGACCTTTTTCGTCAACGATGTACCGAGGCCTCAATCTATCCAATATTTCAGGCATGTTAGCACCTCCTTTCATTTATGAAGCCTACCCACTATGAAACCCCAAGTCAAGAAGATTGTTCGTCGTTGAAAAGAGCACTTAGGGGAGTTTTAGGGGTTCTGACACCGCGCAAGAACTTGCTTCGCGTTCGCTGCCGGATTGAGATGCTCCACGGAGCATCCATTTCAAAGGCCGGAAAGGGACCCTTCTAAAGCTCAAACGCCTTTTGGGTCAGGTCGATGGCTTCCGTAGGCGCTTCTCCCTCTGGAACAGCAACCCATGCAGCGTATGCTTCTCCAAGGGGCATGACCTTGAGAGTGTCGTTGTCCTTGCGCTCTCGATATTAAAATGCGAATCGGACGAAGTCGCGCCTCAATCGGACAGGGTTGAAATGTCAAATGTTGAGACGCGCCCCCCTGTTCACTTCAAATCTGACTTTTTCTACAGACTCGTTATTATTTTTCATGTTGCATGTAGCGCAATATGCCAGAAATAAATATGATTAAATGCTTTGCGCATAAAGAAATTTGTATCATTTTAGCCTTATGAAACAAATGGGTTCGAAGGAGCTCCAACGACGGATAAATTTTGAAGCGGGTAACTGTCTGAGGGGCTTAGTGAGCGTTGAGAAAGAACGGGAAGTTAGAGGATCACACCCACGTACTCGTCAAGGAGCAAGCCTTCTCAGTACAATTTAACAAGTGGATGCCGTTCTTTCTTTAGGCTCACTTAGGCCCGAGTTTTACACGGTTCAAAATTTATCCGTCGTTGGAGCGACTGTATTTTCAAAGACCCAAATTGTTACAGAAATTTTGTGCAACAGGGGCAGTACAGCAGGTATTCAAAACGCTCACAGAAAGAAACTACGAATGAGACTAACCGCCTTGGATACTGCTATTTCTATTAAGGATATGGATTTACCCGGTTTTCGACTTCATCCTCTCAAAGGCGATAAGAAAGGACTATGGGCAATAGATGTGAGTAAAAACTGGCGTATTGTTTTCAAATTTGAAGACGGTAATGCCTATGTTGTTGATTATGAGGATTATCACTAATGAACATGTACAATCCCCCACATCCAGGCGAATTTATCCGAGAGGTTTATCTCGAACCTTATGGTATCACTTCTCGAAAGGTTGCGGCTGAATTAACGTCTCGGAAGTTCTACAACCTATTGAAAATATAGGAGGTTTTCGAGGCCTGGGTTTTTGCCGCGCGCATGGAATAATGGAATGGTGGAATATTGGAATATTGGTTTTCAAAGGAAGTTACACATTTATTAACTTGCCTG
>JABXJW010000336.1 GCA_013375395.1 Desulfobacterales bacterium | reverse complement strand
AGTGACCTCCCCAAGACCCCCATCACCCAGTGGTGACGAAATCGCAAAAGACGGATTGACAATTTCTTTTGCAGCATGATATTTTTAAATTCTATGGTGAAACGGAAAAAAATTAAGTTGGGGACCGCCCCTGTTTATCCTGCGGATGCCGAAGCCAAAGAGTACGCAGCTGTATATCGAGACTTGGAACTGCCAGGCAACGATCCACACACCGCTTTCAAGAAGTTTTGGCACAGTTCTAGCATCGATGTGCTCGCTTGTTGGGGAGTGAGCAATATCTTTTTTGTCTATGCCTACCCACCGGCAGGATTTATTGTCGATTCTCCGGAGGATGCCGGCAAATTGGTCACTTTCGAGGGGTGGATATTACAGTACAATGCTAAGATCGAAGGCTTTAACACTTTGGTCAAGGCATCCAGAGACGGCGTTGACTTCTTCTGGCAAGAGCACCACAAGTATAATCCTTAACACCCCCCCAGGAGGCAGAGGGACCAGCTCCAAGGTTTCGACGGCTGTGAGGTAGTTATGGTTAAGATCATCAACTCAGTAGGTGATGTTAAAACGGGCAGACAGGGAGAGGCCGTATATCAACGTCACTACGGTCAACAGATACGACGTGTGGTTAGGCCGAAGTCGGGAGAGCCGAGTAAAACGCAGCTCGCACAGAGAGCCAGATTTCAAGCAGCCCTCGAATGGAGGAATGGTTTAAGTCGTGCAGCCCGTATTTACCTTGAGGGGTACGCTATCGCCAACGGGATAGTTGACTCTTACGGCATATCCTTGACCTGGGATAAGTTTGCGCTCAAGATCGCCCTGCAGCAACCGCAGGTTTTTATCATCCCGTGACCACCACGCCAGGAGGCTTCTTTGGTTTTTTGTAGTACCCGAAAAATCGGCTGCCGGCAGCTCCCCACAGCTATAAAATTTTATGATCCTGGCGTTTCTTTGATAAATCCAGGTACTATGGTTTAATTAATCATCATGGCGACGAAATATCAATATTACGACACCGGCGACGATTCTTACTTTCCTTGTTTCGGTTCCAACTATAAGTGCCAGACGTTTACCACCGTCTACGCCCATGAGATAACCAGTGTTAAGCTCCTGGTCCAGAGGGTAGGCGACCCCATCGGTAATTTTTACGTCAAGATAAGAGCCACCGACGGCGCAGGTAAGCCCACAGGAGGCGACTTGGCCGTTGTGTCGGTAACCATGCTTAGTCACTCCACATCAAAGGTTTGGCGAGAGTATGAGTTCCCCACACCTGCAAACCTAGCAGCAGCGACCAAATATGCGATCGTGTTCTACGGTGAGCTGAACAACGTTGATAAGTGTGTCCGTGTATGGTTGGATCAGAGTTCACCCACCTACGAGGGAGGCGAGGCCGGCCAGTCCTGGGATGGTGGTTCTACCTGGGGTATGCTCCCGACTCAGGACGTATTATTCGAGGAATGGGGTAATCCCATCATTGAACTGCCAACGGTCCAGACACTTGATGCAGATAATGTCAAATATAACCAGGCCACGCTTCACGGCAAACTTACCGACGACGGAGGCGAGGCTTGCGAGGTCCGGTTTAACTACGGTCATACTGTAGCCTATGGTGACAACACAGACTGGCAGACAGGGAAGGTCACCAATGATCTATTTCAGGCTACAATCACGGACCTGGACCCTGAGAGTACTTATCACTTCCGAGCCGAGGCCAAAAACAGCAAGGGGACCTGCTACGGAGGCGATAAGGAGTTTGATACTCCGGAGGTACCGATACCGGCAGACTACCGCAAGACGGTCAGCATCAACCACCCTGCACTAAAATCAGTCACCGTCTACAAGGACGGCGTTCCCACCTTTAAGCTAGAGCAGCTATCCAACCTCGACGAAAGCCGTATCGAGAATTATGTCCGCTTTCCTGTCGAGCCTGGCGTTGTGGTTGAGGTTACTACCCTGGCCGAGCAGGTTTATCTATTTCCTGTCAGTTAGCCCAGGTAGTTGACCCTGTTTGCTCTCGTTGTCTTTGGTTATAACTATCGCCGGATTCATCGCCAGCTCGCCTATCATCCACACCGTTTTATGGGTATTGGGGACTTTTTGCCAGTCTACCCCCAACCGCCCCAGGCGTTCTAGCCCCTTTTTATGCTGCAATAGCCTAACTACCCAACTCACGCATACCCCTTCATGGTCCGTCAGCCATCGGCACTGGTCTTTCCTGTATTGCTCTTTCTGTTGCTCGAGTACATTGAGGTCATAGCTCGGCTCAAAGTGGAACGCTTCCATGAACGCTTCATTTGCCAGCCCGAGCAGCCAATCGGTTCCTGCAACGGCTTGACCCAGGGTGTCAATCTTAAGGCCAACCATCCTATTGTGAGCCAGGCTGTATAGCGTCGAATATCTAAACCGCCAGCCTTCACTGGCTATATACTCTCGAAGCTCTATCTCGATCATCCCGAAGTCAATCATTTTGGTGCTCTTGGCTACCTTTGCCCTCTGCGGGACCGGCTGAATGATTACCGTTTCTTCCCCACCTGTACCTTTGATCTCGACGACGGGTATTTGAGCCTTACCGATTCCCCCCTCATCTTTGGCCTTTTTAACCGTCCAGCCCATCAGCCCACCTATTACGGATAGCCCCGTCATGGCTAATGCCCCGTCGATCCCCTTGAGGACCGCTACCACCACAATCGCCACAACCGCCACAACTCCAATCGCAATATACCACATTTTTACCCCCTTCGGTTTTTTGAACTTACCGCCTCGATTCACCCTACACCACCGCAAAAAGCTATGTCAACCGTAGTACTAAAGTCCTGTATACGCTACGCTTCATAAGGGGTATAATTGCATGTGGAAGGAGGTAATGCAACACGTCTCGCTTCGGCCTACCTAATCGGCTTATTCGTTACTTAGCTCGTGAGTGTGAACGTTCAGAGCAACGTAGGCTTAGAGCTATAAAGAGGCTTGAAAAACTGGCCTTAACCCCTGGGAAAATACAGCCGTTCTACCCCGACAGACTACCGGATTCTTTCAGTAAGGGTCCCCATGGGGATTTTGAGGTTAGACGGTAAAAAGTCACTCGTAGAACGATCAGTCCGACATGTGACAGTTTGCGACATGCCTTTTTAAATATAGCTCACTCGTAGCGATTTGTCAAGGCAGATAATTTGCGACATGCCCACT
>JABXJW010000335.1 GCA_013375395.1 Desulfobacterales bacterium | reverse complement strand
GCTCTTCCGATCTAAATGCAGGTTTACACGTATTCAGAAGCTCGGCAGAAGCTTGCGAGGGTCTTGGAACAGGCTGAATCGATGGGCAAGGTCCTGATTCGGCGGAAAGACGGACGGACTTTCGCGTTGGTTCCAGAACAGGTCCCTTCCTCACCTTTGGACGTACCCTCTATTAAGGCTGATATCTCGACTCAAGGGATCGTGGCCATCGTTCGAGCAGGCAGACAGAGGGGCAGAACCCGGCGCTCAACCTGGCGGCGATACATTGTCTGCTATTTTAGATAGATAGCCCCGCAGGTGAGATTGTCGTTGCATGTGAAATTTAATTCTTGACTTACCTTATTTTGGTGTTACAATGTCTTACTATGAATACACTAACCATAAGATTACCAAATGAATTAAAATCTGATTTGCAAAAGCTCAGTCAGGAACAGAATAAACCTGTTAGCGACATTGTGCGCGAATCGATACGGCGATACGTTGCGGTCGAAAAATTTCGTGCCCTTCGAAAAAAGGTATTACCTTTTGCTGAGGCTCAAGGTTTTTTAACCGATGAGGACGTCTTCAGGGCTATTTCATGAAGATTGTCCTTGACGCCAATGTCATTATTGCTGCCTTTGCTGCTCGTGGGCTTTGTGAATCCATTATGGAGGTATGTCTCAGCGAGCATGAGATTGTGCTCAGTGATGATTTGTTCGATGAAATTCTGAGAAATCTCCGGCTTAAGATCAAGCTTCCTACAAACATCGTTGACAGTATTGGTGAACTTTTACATGAGCATGCAGATATCTCAATTCCAGTACACCTCGCATCGGATGTTTGTCGTGATCCTGATGATATAAAAAATCTTGGTTTAGCGGTTGCCTCAAATGCAGATTACATTGTCACGGGGGATAAAGATTTATTGGTCTTAAAAAGTTTCCAAGGTATCCCGATTCTAAATCCAAGATCATTTTCGGACATTCTTCATAGCGGAGCAAAATGAGCTGAACATACAACCCTGCTCTTGTTAGTGACCGCCCATATGGAGCCATTCGGCGATAAAGTGCACTGAACACGTGAAAGTACGGACGGAGACGGGGGCCTATGGAAAGGGAAGGGGTGCCAAAATCATGGGGAGGTGGGAGACCTTGTCGACCAGGTTGAACTTCAAAAAGCAAGCGCATTCCCCGTCCGCCAAGGCGGACTGCATGGAGCTTCAATTGTGAGCAAAGCGAACCAACTTGTTTAACCTCAACTATATTCCCTGGTCTTGTGAAAGACAATATCCGGGAAAAGCTCCATGGTGTGGGATAGCCGCCACTCACTGGCTGCCAGGAAGGACAGATGCCCCTCAGCGTCCAGGGCCATGTTGGCCTTGTTCTTGTCCTTAAACTCTTCGAGTTTCTTGCGATCATCACAGCTTATCCAACGGGCCGTGGCATAATCCACCCCTTCGTAGACCGCATCCACCCCGTATTCTGCCTTGAGCCGCGCCATGGTCACGTCAAACTGCAGCACCCCCACCGCCCCCAGAATATAATCGCTGCCTGTGATCGGCCGGAACACCTGCACAGTCCCCTCTTCGGCCATCTGTAGCAGACCCTTGTTGAGCTGCTTGACCTTGAAGGGGTTCTTGAGCCGCACCCTGCGGAAATGCTCGGGCGCGAAATTGGGAATACCGGTAAACTTGAGCGGCTCCTTGTCAGTGAATGTATCGCCGATCTTGATGGTGCCGTGATTGTGGATGCCGATAATATCGCCAGGATAGGCATCCTCCACATTGCTGCGATCCTGGGCCATGAAGATAGTGGCGTTGGCCAGGGTCACCTCTTTTCCGAGCCGGTGGTGACGCACCTTCATGCCGCGGGTAAATTTCCCTGAGCAGATACGGAAAAATGCGATCCGGTCCCGGTGGGCCGGATTCATATTGGCCTGGATTTTAAAGGCAAAGCCTGAGAAGGATTCCTCTTCCGGGGAGACCGGCCGGCTGCTGGTTGAGCGAAGACCGGGCGCCGGCGCCAGTTCGACAAAAGCGTCCAGTAACTCCTTCACGCCGAAATTGTTGATGGCGCTGCCGAAAAATACCGGTGTTTGGCTCGCTTTTAGATATTGCTTATGTTCAAAAGGATCGGCCGCCCCTTCCAGCAGCTCGATATCCTCCCGGAGTTTATCCGACTGGCTGCCCAGCAATTCCTCAAGCATCGGGTCGGCAAGGTCCCCGACCACTATACCGTCCTGCGGCCGGGTATCCTGGCCGGGGGTGAAAAGGTGCAGTTGCCGGCGGTAAATGTTGTACACGCCTTTGAAGCTTTTGCCCATGCCGATGGGCCAGGAAAGCGGTATGCACTCAACCTGCAGCTTATCCTCAATATCAGCAAGGATGTCCAGCGGGTCCATTCCCTCCCGGTCAAGCTTGTTGATAAAGGTTATGACCGGGGTGTTGCGCATCCGGCACACCTCCATCAGTTTCTCAGTCTGGGCCTCCACCCCCTTGGCGCTGTCAATCACTATCAGGGCACTGTCCACCGCGGTCAGTACCCGGTAGGTATCCTCGGAAAAATCCTGGTGGCCGGGGGTATCCAGTAGATTTATCTCAAAATCCCGGTAATTGAATTTCATCACCGAAGTCGTGACCGAAATCCCACGCTCCTTTTCAATAGACATCCAGTCGCTGACCGCGTGTTTGCCGGCTTTGCGCGATCTCACGGCCCCTGCCATCTGGATGGCGCCGCCAAAAAGCAGCAGCTTCTCGGTAAGGGTGGTCTTGCCCGCATCCGGATGGCTGATGATGCCAAAGGTGCGGCGGCGTTGGATTTCTTTCTGATGTTTACTGCTCAACTTATAACCTTTTCTTAAAAAAAAAAGCCCCGGAAGTATTCCGGGGCTTACGATGTTGTCGTCTTCATCCTGGAACAATCGTTATTATTGTCGAATCTAGCAGCTTTGGAAGAACCCTGTCAAGCAGATTCGGTATTCACCTCTTTTCTCCCGGCCGCGTTTCTGCCATAATGCCCATCCAGAATAATTTCAAGGGACTTTTGGGACACCTATGATTTTGCGCTTCACTCGCAGTAGGTGTTTTCGGCCAAGAGGGCGCCTGGAGGATATTCCGATGGCCAAAAAACCTACCTAGTTTCCATCCATAAATGGCCCTTTTCTCCGCCTCAGGCGGATCAATCTGCGGGATCGCTTGTGCGACGTACCAATGT
>JABXJW010000334.1 GCA_013375395.1 Desulfobacterales bacterium | reverse complement strand
AAACTCCCGTTCCACCCTCGGCAGCTTCCCAGAACATCAAGCGACGGTGTTCATTCTTACCAATGAGTTCTGCTGCAACTTCCTGTTCTTCAACTTGGTGGACGAATTGTATTCCCCGCTTCAGTGCGTACAGCAAACTGACAAGGAAATCCTCGCTCGGTTCAGCCACTGAGAGCCTCAACAATAAGAGATTCCTATTGTCTGTTACGAACGGCTTGATGCCTGTCAATGAAACCTCGTCTCCAGCTTCTTCTTCCCCCTGCACGAGGTCTAAATCGCGGCGGCGCCAGCGTCCTGTCTGTGCCTCCACTTGGAAGCCGTTGTGATCACCCTGCCTCCAGCCATGATTTATCCTCCAAATACGCGCTGCCGGTGCATACAGTACTTCGAGAATAGTCTTGTCCTCATTATCTTTGACCTCTGCGTGCTTCAGCTGAACCGCAGGAGAAAAGCAAAAATGGGTAGTCACGTGGTAGCCACTGCGTATTCGGTCTTCCTCGTCAGATGAAATCCTCTCAACTGAGCGCGTCCTTACCGGGGGCTGCTCCAGCAATCGTTGGGGAAACTCGGATGTGGAAGCATCCAATCGGGTCCCACAGTATTCGCACAAATCTGCCAGTATGGAGTCCTCGTCATGAGCGTAGCCACACATGCTACAGAGGCGTGCCCGCCTGAGTCGCTCATCAATTCCAGAAGTGGGCAATACTATAGAATCCACTCGATACTTTCGTCCCTCGTGGTAGATTACGTTTCCAGGACCGAACTCGGTTAATCCCAGAAAACGGGGACGATCAATAGACTGTGAAGAATTGTGTACGCTCACCAAAGCCCGTACCGGTAGGCGGGGGAAATTGTAACCTGGCAGGAGACCTTCCGAAGCTAGGTACCGGTATGGGTAAAAATCGGATTCCTCTGTTCTTTGAGTGCGATTGAGAAGAAGGTCGATTTCACGCCTCGCCTCGCGTTCTATTCGTTCCCCTTCATCGCGCTCCTGCCTTGTGGCTCTCGGTGCATCCCTAAGTCTTTGACCTTGTGCGAGCATATTGACAGCTGCTCGGTATAGTTCTCTCCAACGATCAAAAGCATCATCAAATGCCGCAGGCGCATTACGAATGGTGTTTTCCAGCCAATCCTCACTGAACCACCATGCATCTTGTAGCTCGTGGGCACGCTGTGCTATTTCTCGTGCAGCTACGATTGCTTCCTGTTCGTATCTAACCCGATAGTCGCCCTCAAGAAATGCTCGCTTGTCGGCCAAAATCGGAAAAGCTGGATCTTCAAGGTCTAGGATATCTGCAACACTGCTGCCAAGCGATAATCCAACTATAGCGAGCCAGGCAGAATAGATGTGAGCTTCGACAAGTTCACGATTGCGGAGGTCCATTCTAGCCGGTTCAACAGCACCCGCAATCATCCGATTTCGATATCTAAAGAAGTACTGGTCATGTGGGTTGCCTTGTACTGCGAATGCAGCTATAAGCGCCGGGCGTCCACCTCGTCCAGCTCGTCCGCTACGCTGTGCATAGTTAGCTGGTGTCGGTGGCACATTACGCAAATGAACGGCATGGAGGTCACGGATATCCACACCTAACTCCATGGTGGGAGAGCAAAATAGTGCCGGCAAGTCTCCCCTGCGGAACAATTCCTCACGCTCAACGCGGTCGGCTGCATCAACCTGCCCCGTGTGTTCATGACTTACCATGCCACGCAATCGTTGTGCTGTTTGCATGTATAGTCCAGTGAAGTAACGATTAGGCTCTCTGCTTCCTATTTCTCTCCTGAGGTATAGAGCCCGGGTCCTAACAGGGTCTGGTGGCATTGCTTGACCACCCCCACGTGTCCACCTCAATGCTGCTGCCATAACTCTAATACCGCGCTCCTCCTGTCTACGATTGCTCACAATAGTAAGGATATGTCCGCGTAACTGAGAGACAATGCCAAGAACCAGCTCCTCTACTTCGTCGGTGGTCATATTATGGTCGATACCCCAAGTACGACTGGACCTCAGATAGCGACCAACAGCAGACCTAGCACCAAGGCGTCTTATTCGTAACCGTGTCTCACGTTCATCTGGTTGGACACCTGGGAGCAAAGCTAAGCTCTGGGTTCTCAAAACATCGCGCTCATCCAATGTCCATGGTTCCCGCAACCACTGGCTTGCATTCTTCGCCAATCTACGCGTGGCTTGTTCTGTTAGTGCATCCACGTCTATGGCAAGTTGCATGCGCAAATGATTAAGCACTGCTCGTAATACGGATTCGCGCCGTTCCGGGGTCGCATCAGAAATCGCAGGTAGACCCTGCCAGCGGAATTCATCCGCTGCCAACTCAGCTAATCCCTCATATTCAATTCGAAGGAGACCAACTTGCTCCAAATTAGGTTGCGCCACACGCCAACCACGGCTAAGGTCTTCCAGGGCGCGATACTCCAAGAGGTCTATCATTGTTCTACGTCCCTGCTCATAGCCTGGGCCAGATTCAACGGGTTCCTTCAAGAAATCCTGGGGTGTCATCTGTAACGCTTGGAAAATGGCAGGACCCAAAGTATCAAAGGCTAAGGTCTCATTTTCATTGAGGGCTTGCAGTAGTCCTGCTCTTAGCTGTGCCACCTGTACGAAATCATTAAGGTGCCCAGCCTGAAGGGACGCGTCCTGACGGTTATCCGTAAAGCTCAATATCTTAGCTTCTTCTCGAGGTAGGTCTTGGGATGCCATTCCAGATACCGTAGCGTTCACTACTACGGTTGTTGCTGTAGAACGACCGGTCTGGCTAAGAGACGATAGTTTACGGAAGTCTCCATCACGTAGGTCATACGCCGCCCGGCAGCGCAGGCATAGCATCAAAGGTCTGGGTTGGAACCACCCTTGTATGCCAGAACCTTCCTCGAACTCACTCAAAGAGCCATCAGAAGCAGCACGATACCGAGTCGGACGATGTTCAGAATATCTCGGCTTAATACGCCAGCCGCTGCGTAATTGGTCAAACCAGAACTCTGGTAGTTCGTCGTCATCTCCTGACCATAGGTCGCCGTCTTCAATGGCGAAGAAGCCACTTTGACCCGGTATATCTTCGTCGGAAGCACCAACCAATGGTGAACGAGGAATCAGCTTTTCTCTACTATCCTCCTCAAAGCGAGAGACCAGGTAATACTCTTGGCCACATTCCCGGCAAAAAGCAAGCGGAAACAACACTCTCTCTT
>JABXJW010000049.1 GCA_013375395.1 Desulfobacterales bacterium | reverse complement strand
GAAGGCGTGCACATTAACTTTAGCTCACTTTAGACATTTTAGGCACTTTAGCTCACTTTTTGTTGAACATGGCAAAAATTTTCTGCCAGAAAAAACACGAACTTCACAACTAAGGAACTAAAGTTAAGAGATGAACGGGTCTATTGGTTTTATTTGGTTGCGTTGGATCAATTGCTTAGAAACCACTGAGACTAATCCAACCAATGAAACGAAGATAGTTTCTTCAAGTCCTCAACTTTAGCTCACTTTAGACACTTTAGCTCACTTCTTGAAGGAGGAGGACAAGATGGCTGCTCAAATCATTAGTGGAACAGAGATCTCCAAACAGATCCGAGAGGAGTTAACCAAGGAAATAGAAGACCTGAAACAACAGCACAACATAACCCCCGGGCTGGCCACGATCCTCGTAGGCGACGACCCTGGTTCAAAGGTCTATGTCGGCCAAAAGGAAAAAGCCTGCAACAAGCTCGGCATCTATTCGGAAAGGACCGACTTGCCCGCCGACACCACCGAGGCCGATCTGCTTGCTCTGGTGGCAAAGTTTAATGAAGACTCCAAGATTAACGGCATTTTGGTTCAACTCCCCCTGCCGAAGCATATCGACGACACCCGTGTGATCGACGCCATTGCCCCGGACAAAGACGTTGACTGCTTTCATCCGGTCAATGTAGGCAAATTGGTGATCGGCACAGGGCGCTTTCTTCCGTGCACCCCTCACGGAATAATGGAACTGCTGAAGCGATCCGGCATCGTAACCGACGGCAAGCACGCGGTGGTTGTGGGCAGGAGCAATATTGTGGGAAAACCGATAGCCAATCTTATGTTGCAGCGCTCTCCAGGAGGAAATGCCACGGTAACCCTTTGCCACACAGGGACCAAGGATCTGTCGGCTTACACGAAACAGGCGGATATCCTGATCGTGGCAGTGGGTCATCCCAAGGCAATTACGGCAGATATGGTAAAAGAAGGCGTGGTGGTCATTGACGTCGGTGTAAACCGGATCGGAAAGACGGAGGAGGGGAGGCCTATTCTGGCCGGCGACGTGGACTTCGATTCAGTCAAGGAGAAGGCTTCAGCCATCACCCCGGTGCCGGGCGGCGTTGGCCCGATGACTATTACCATGCTTATGAAAAACACTGTTGAGTCCGCCAAAATGGCGGCAGGACTGTAACAGGAGGCAAACAAAGTGACTGACAAAATGATCAAGAAGCAATCATTTACCGGCAAGAAAGTAGAGATTCTCGGTGAGACGTACGAGCCTGGCATGCCGGCGGAAAAGGGACAATGGCGCAAAAAGCTCAGAAACCGAAAAGCAATGCTCAAGTACCTTCAATCTGGTGAGAGATACTGGTATCTGGATGCGGATCAGTGGTGCGGGAGCGAAAGACGCAAAAGCAAGGCATAGAGGAGGATATCTTAATGTCAGAAATTGGTGATAAGACCGTTGACGCGGCAACGCGAACCATGTTGGAAAAGGCTGCCGGCGAAGGAATCGAGACAGTTTTTGATCGAGCAGAGAAAATGAAGCCCTGTCCCATAGGCTCGGAGGGGAGCTGCTGCCGGAACTGTGCTATGGGACCATGCCGAATACCTGCTCCAAAGAAAAAGCCAAAAGATCCTGAAAAAGCAAAAAAACGCATGGGCCTTTGTGGCGCCACGGCCGAAACCATAGCGGCCAGAAACTTTGCCAGGATGATCGCCTCGGGATGTGCGGCCCATTCGGACCATGGTCGCGGGGTAGCAGAGGTGTTTGTGGCTGCTGCAAAAGGAGAAATCCCCGGCTACAGTATTCAGGATGAACAGAAGCTGTATCAGGTGGCCATGGATTTTGGCGTGGAGATCGGAGAAAGGGATATCAAAGATATCGCAATCGATGTCGGAGAAAAGGCCCTGGCTGAATTCGGCCGGCAGGAAGGCGAGCTTGCTTTCATAAAAAGAGCCCCCCTAAAAAGGCAGGAGATATGGCGAAAGCTCAATATTGTTCCCAGAGGAATCGACAGGGAGGTTGTGGAGATTATGCATCGCACCCACATGGGGGTCGATCAGGACTACAGAAACCTGATGCTCCAAGGCTCAAGGGCCGCACTCGCAGACGGATGGGGCGGCTCCATGGTAGCCACCGAACTTCAGGATATTCTGTTCGGCACACCCGTTCCTCTGGTTTCCAAGATAAATTTGGGAGTCCTGAAAGAAGAAGATGTAAATCTTATTGTCCACGGACATGAGCCGCTACTTTCCGAGATGATCGCTGCTGTGAGCCAGGACCCGGAGATGATTCAGATGGCCCAATCCGTTGGGGCCAAGGGGATCACGGTTGCAGGCATGTGCTGCACGGCCAATGAGATCCTGATGCGCCACGGGTTTCCGATTGCAGGAAATTTTCTACAGCAGGAACTGGCCATCACCACAGGGGCCGTGGATGCCATGATCGTTGATGTCCAGTGCATCATGGAAAACCTCGTCAATGTGGCAAAGTGCTATCACACTAAACTGATCACTACATCCCCAAAGGCCAAGATAGATGGGGCCACGCACGTAGAGTTCGACGAACACGATGCCATTAATACAGCAAAAAGGATTGTAAGGACAGCCATCGAAAATTTCCCCAACCGAACGTCCAAGGTATTAATTCCTGACGAGCGAACCGATATTGTGGCCGGCTTCAGCCATGAAACCATAAATTATCTTTTGGGCGGGATCTTCAGGGCTTCCTACCGCCCCTTGAACGACAACATCATCAATGGAAGGATTCGGGGAATTGGAGGGGTGGTTGGTTGTAACAATGCCAGAACTACCCATGACAGCTCCCATCTGACGGTCGTAAAGGAATTGCTCAAGAATGACGTCATTGTGCTGACCACAGGGTGCAATGCCATGGCTTGCGGCAAGGCGGGGCTCTTGACCCCTGAGGCGGCCTCCAAGTACTGCGGCGAGGGTCTGGCTTCGGTCTGTGAGACTGTGGGCATTCCCCCTGTACTACACATGGGTTCCTGTGTGGATAACAGTCGAATACTGATGGCTGCCACTGCCGTGGTCAAGGACGGCGGTTTGGGGGATGATCTCAGTGATGTACCTGCCGCAGGATGCGCGCCTGAGTGGATGAGCGAAAAGGCTATCTCTATCGGCCAGTACTTTGTGGCCTCCGGCGTTTTTACGGTCTTTGGCGTCACATTTCCCATCATGGGAAGCGAGGGCATGAAAGACCTGCTGTTTAATGAGTTTGAGGAAACACTTGGCGGCAAATGGGCCTTTGAAAAGGACCCCGAGAAGATGGCCAAGCTCATGATCGAGCACATTGACAAGAAGCGAAAGGCCCTCGGCATAGACAAGGCAAGAGAGAGGGTCCTCTATGATATGGAAATGAGGCAAAAGCTCGATGCAGCTTAATTAAATCGCGAAACGATTTAATTAAAAATTTACCCTTTTAAAGCGGTGCACCCGCGTTGTATTAGATCGCGAACCGATTTAATTAATAGGAGGAAAAAGTGTCAAAGATAATTGCATCAGCAGCAATTAGAGGTGCCCATAAAATCGTTGAAAGGGCGGAAAAGGAATATGAGGAGGCTCTTGAAAAATGGGGTCCCGACCAGAAGGTGGGATTTCCCAACACAGCTTACTATCTTCCGATCATCTACGGGATGCTCGGGATAGCCGTCGCCAAGATCGGGGACATGAAACAGGTCCTGGATCATTGTCGCAGCCTGTTGCCGCCGCCTGTCAGGGAAAAGGTTCACCTCCCCTATCTCGGACCTACCCTGGATGCGGGCATGGCAACGCTCTTTGCCGATGAGATCATCGAAGTCATCCGGTATCTTAAAGAGCCTAACTTTTACCTTATCGGAGAGGATATCAGCAATGGTCAAATCTGGCTGGGGGCCGCAGACGATATCATATTGAGAAAGCGCGGTGTGGAATTTGTGGACGGAACGGCCCCGGGCTTTGCGGCAGTCCTCGGATCAGCCCCGGACCCGGAGACCGCAAAGAATATCGCTGAAGAGCTCCAGCGCAAGAACCTCTATGTCTTCATGCACGCCGAGCACAACGGCAAACGGTTTGCAGAGCAATTGATTGAGGCCGGCGTTCAGATCGGCTGGCCGACACGCCTTGTGCCGTTCGGCCCGGATCCCACCTCCGTCTGTTTTGCAGGAGGCTTTGCCGTGCGGGCAGCCATGTCCTTTGGTGGATTGCAACCCGGCGAGTTTAGAAAAATCCTTATCTACAACAAGGATCGGATCTTCGCCTTTGCCTTGCCGCTCGGCCTTGTAACCGATGAATGGTATGCACAGGCAGCAGGAGCTATCAACTTTGGTTTTCCGACCATCGCCGACTCACCTATTCCGGAGATCCTCCCGACAGGGGTGTGCACCTATGAACACGTGGTTTCCAACATCCCACACGATCAATTGGTCTCCAAAGCCATTGAGGTAAGGGGACTGAAGGTCACAGTCTCAGAGGTGCCGGTGCCGGTATCATACGGACCTGCCTTTGAAGGCGAGCGTGTCCGCAAAGACGACCTTTATCTGGAATGCGGCGGCGGCAAGACGGTGGCTGTGGAATGGGCGACAACCAAGAACATGGATGAAGTGGAAGACGGCAAGGTCGAACTGTTCGGCCCGGACATTTCCGATATCGAGTCCGGATCAAGACTGCCACTGGCCATTTTGGTCGAGTTTGCAGGCAGAAAAATGCAAGATGACTTTGAGCCCATTCTGGAAAGACAGATTCATCATTTTATCAACTACGCCCAGGGGATGATGCACATCGGCCAGAGGGACATTGCCTGGATCAGGGTGGCCAAACAGGCCGTGGAGAAGGGCTTGACCCTGAAACACATAGGCTCTATTCTTCACGCGAAATTCCACGAAGATTTCGGCGCTATCTTCGACAAGGTCCAAGTCAAGCTCCATACGGAAGAAAAAAAGGTGAAGGAAATACTTGCGCAGGCCACCCAAGTGTACGCAACCAGGGATGCCCGTATCGAAGGAATGACGGACGAAGCCGTCGACATCTATTACTCGTGCACCCTGTGTCAGTCCTTTGCACCCAATCATGTCTGCATCGTCAGCCCGGAAAGGACAGGGCTGTGCGGCGCCTACAACTGGATGGATTGCAAGGCATCCTATGAAATCAACCCCACCGGGCCGAATCAGCCAGTGGAAAAGGGAGAGTGTCTCGATCCAAAATTCGGACAGTGGAAAGGGTGCAATGAGTTCCTGTACAAGGCATCTCGCGGCGCTCTGGATCACTACAACTTTTACAGCATCGTGCATGATCCCATGACCACATGTGGATGCTGCGAATGTATCGCTGCTATCCTTCCTCTTTGCAACGGCGTGATGACGGTGGATCGTGATTACACGGGCATGACGCCCTGCGGCATGAAATTTACAACACTGGCAGGGACTATGGGAGGAGGCAACAGTTCCCCCGGATTTGTAGGGCACGGCAAATACAATATCACCCAGAAGAAATGGATCTCCGGCGACGGAGGAATCAAACGTCTGGTTTGGATGCCCAAGCGCTTGAAGGAAGAGATCGCCCCACGCCTGAAAAAGATCGCAGAAGAGATCGGCATCCCGAATCTGCCGAACATGATCGCTGATGAAACCGTGGGGATCTCCGAAGAGGAAATCCTTGCATTCCTGGAGGAGAAGGGCCACCCTGCTCTTTCCCTGGATCCTTTACTGGAATAAGAATAAAATGATCTATTACATCAGCCTATATGCTTCTTTAGCAATCTTTATTATAGGCTTGATCTATAAAACATCTGCCTGGTTCTTTTGTAAAACCAGTATAGATTCAAAGAAGATACCCACATCAAAAAGGGTCTTATCCGCAATCAACGGGATAATCCTGACGATATTGAGCACGAAGATCCTGACCCTGGCAAAGGTGTTTCTTTTTGACTGTATTTTGCAGAGAAAGGTGCTGAAGGAGGATTTCTTTAGATGGTTAGCTCACGTCTTAATATATGGGCCATTTATGCTGCTGCTTCTAATGCATGCCCTTGGGGAGTTCGTAACTTCAGCCATATTCCCTGACTACTACCCCACCATAAATCCCTTTATGTTTTTGAGAGACCTGTTTGGCGTCTTAGTAATAATCGGGTTTTCTTTGGCCATTTACCGCAGATTCGTCTTGAGGCCCCCAAGGGTGAAGACGAATCCTATGGATTGGTACGCTATAATACTATTAGCTGTTATCATCATTTCAGGTATCTTTTTGGAGGGGGCAAAGATAGGCTCCTACTCTATATATGAACAAATGGTTGCCGATTATGCCGGTATTGAAGAAGAAGAGGAAGACTTCAAGACCTTAACTGCCTTCTGGATAGAAGAATTTGGCACGGTTGCCCCAAAACTGGAGGCGCCCTCTGACGTCAAGCTCATTGAATCGGGTAGACGGATCCATGAGACGAGTTGTGCAGATTGTCATTCCAGGCCCCAATGGGCATTTGCAGGTTACGCAACGGCTGCGACACTAAAAGGGGTCGCTCTGACCCTAGACAGGGCAGGAATTCATACATTTTTCCGGTATATTCACTTTCTGGCATGTTTCATTGGTCTTGCATATCTTCCTTTTAGTAAGTTTTTTCATATCCTCACATCCCCATTAAGCCTGCTTGCCAACAGTGTGATGGACAGGAGGCATTCAGAGCCTGCAAACATAGCAACAAGACAGGCCCTTGAAACAGACGCCTGTATGCACTGTGGGCAATGCACATCTTGCTGTTCCATGGGGATAGTTTTTGAAGAGGTACAAAATGTAAACATACTGCCGTCTGAGAGGATACAATCATTTAAGCGAGTCATCTCTGGTAAAAGAATCACCGAAGAGGAGGTCGAACTCATTTCAGACGGAACATATTTATGCACTAATTGCCATAGGTGCACCGATATTTGTCCTGCCGGCATAAACTTGGAGGACTTGTGGTTCAATATGAGAGAAAACATGCTTCAAAGGGAGTATCCATTATTTTGGATCCTGTCACCCCTCTCCTTTTACAGAGGTTTAATGAGGCAAAGCATACCACAAAGTGATTACGAGAAGCCGCTAAACCGGGCAAGGGACGCTATTGTTGCTGAATCCGAATTGATGAAAAGCCGGGAGAGGGTGTTGAGTCTTGAATCTGTTGACCGGGAATTTCAAAGTCGTTTACTCCTATCAAATCAGGCAGACACCTTCTCGGCTTGTTTTGGGTGTCAGACATGCACAAATGTGTGTCCGGTAGTTGCCAACTATGAAAATCCGCAGGACGCTCTGGGGCTCCTGCCGCATCAGATTATGTATGTAGCTGGATTAGGAATCAAAGACCTCACCCTTGGCTCGAATATGCTATGGGATTGTGTTACGTGTTATCAGTGCCAGGAGCACTGCCCTCAGGGTGTAGAGGTTACTGAGGTGCTCTATGAGCTAAAAAACCTGGCCGTTAGGCATTTGAGGAAAGCGAGTTGAAATTCGCACTCTTTTCGGGTTGCACCACCCCAGCCAGGCTGAAACAGTATGAATCCTCTTCAAGGGCCGTGCTGGAGAATCTGGGCCTGGATCTGGTAGACATAAAAGAATTTAATTGTTGCGGATATCCCATAAGAAATATCGACTTTAGCTTATCAATTCTCTCAGCAGCAAGGAATCTGGCTCTCGCTGAAAAAGAAAACCTCAACGTGATTGTCTTGTGCAAGTGTGGTTTTGGAATGTTCAAAAAGGCAGAGCATGTTTTGAGGAAAGATTCCTCTCTGAGACAAAGGATTAATAACACCCTCAAAAAAGAAGGTCTTGAGTTTAGAGGAAATATTAAAACAAGACATCTCCTGTACGTGCTTTACCATGATGTGGGGCTTGAGGCTATCAAGGAGAAGGTCACCAGACCTTACAGGGATGTCAAGATCGCAACCCACTATGGTTGCCATGCCCTCAGACCAAGCGAGATAGTTGACTTCGATGACCCGAATAACCCCTCCATATTTGACAAACTGGTGGAGTTAACGGGTGCAGAGAGCATCTTCTGGCGATCCAGGCTCGATTGTTGCGGCGCCGCATTGCTTGGAATAAATGATGATCTGTCTATCGACTTGGCACAGAAAAAGCTTTTGGACGCAAGGCAATCAGGGGCCCATTATTTGTGTAATGCTTGCCCATACTGCCATATCCAGCTCGATGCAGTCCAAAAGATGATTAATAGTGAACGAGGGGGCAATCATGTTCTCCCTTCTATTCTCTATCCACAGCTTCTTGGATTGAGTTTGGGTATTGACAGTAAGACCCTTGGATTAGCAATGAATCAGATAGATATAACAGCAATAGAAGGGTTTTTGACGTCTCAAAATTTCAACAATCCATTGAAAGTACAGCATTTTATCAAGCGGCCTGCAATCTTAAGAAAGGAATGATGGAATAATGGAATATTGGAGTAATGTAGAAGATAAAAACACCAAAATCCTACTAAACCCAATATAGCGCAAAGGTTGCGCCAAAACATCACACTGCGTGCCCATCATTCCACTATTCCATTATTCCAATTGTGAGCGAAGCGAACTAAGTTCTGCCTTTACTTAAGGCAATGACTTTGAGGAAGAGATGGTAAAAGACAAAACCGGGGCAATAATGGTCGTAGGTGGTGGTATCGGTGGGATACAGGCCGCCCTTGACCTTGCGGATTCCGGATTTTATGTATATCTGGTTGAAAAATCATCGAGTATTGGCGGCAAAATGTCGCAGTTGGACAAAACCTTCCCGACAAACGATTGCTCCATGTGCATCATGTCGCCAAAGCTTGTGGAATGCGGCAAGCATCTGAATATCGAGATACTAACCCTTTCCGAGATAGAGAGCGTTACAGGGGAAGAAGGCAACTTCCATGTCAGGCTCATCCAGCACCCCAGATACATAGATATAGACAAGTGCATTGCCTGCGGGACCTGTGCAGAAAAATGCCCCAAAAAAGTGGCTGATGAATACAATACCAAGTTAATAAAGAGGAAGGCAGCATATATACGTTACCCCCAGGCTGTTCCCCTAAAATATCTTATCGACAAGAAGAATTGCATCTATTTTAGAAAGGACAAGAAATGCCGGGCCTGCGAGAAATTCTGTCCGGCGGAGGCCGTTGATTTTGATCAGAAGGAAAGGGAGATAACAATAGATGTCGGCGCTATCATCCTTGCATCCGGTTTTCAACCATATAATCCTGCTATTAGTGATTCTTATCAATATGGCCGTTCCCCCAATGTTGTTACGAGCCTGGAGTTTGAGAGGATCTTAAGCGCTTCCGGTCCCTACCAGGGCCACCTTGTGCGCCCATCCGATGAAAGGGAACCAAAAAAGATTGCCTGGTTGCAGTGTGTTGGTTCAAGAAATACCCGTATAGGCGATAAAGGTTATTGCTCGGCCGTTTGCTGCACTTATGCTATAAAACAAGCCATTGTAGCTAAAGAACATAGCGCTATCCCTCTCGATACCGCTATCTTCTACATCGATATCAGGACCCATGGGAAAGATTTTGAGAAATTCTTCAACAGGGCCAGAGAGGAAATTGGGGTCAGATTTGAGAAATCAAGGATCAACAGTATCCTGCCGGCTCATGATGAAGAAAACCTTGAGATAACTTATCTAAATGGGGAGGGAAAGGTTGTTCGGGAAGAGTTCGACATGGTTGTTCTGTCCGTAGGCATTGATATACCGAAGGAATCTATCGATCTGGCCCAGAAAATGGGTGTTGAGTTAAACCATTACAACTTTGTAAGCACCGGCTATTTCGATCCACTCCGGACAACGAGACCGGGAATCTTTGTCTGCGGCGCCTTTCAGGGGCCACGAGATATACCTGAAACAGTCACTCAGGCGAGTGGATCTGCTGCTGCTGCATCGAGTCTGTTGTCAGAACAAAGACACACACTGACCAAAGAAAAAGAATACCCCGAGGAGATGGATATTACCGGGAAAGCGCCTCGTATCGGTATTTTCGTCTGCCATTGTGGAACCAATATCGGAGGCGTGGTAGATGTCCCGAAGGTAACCGAGTATGCATCCAAACTGCCTAATGTGGTAGTGGCCGAGGAGAATCTGTTTACCTGTTCCCAGGATACCCAGGTGAAGATAAAGGAGAGTATACATGAACGCCAATTGAATAGGGTGGTCGTGGCCTCCTGTTCTGTAAGGACGCACGAACCACTGTTCCAGGATACTATCAGGGAGGCAGGTCTAAACCCATACCTATTGAGTATGGCAAATATCAGAGATCAAGACTCCTGGGTACACCGATCGAATAAGGATAGTGCAACTGAAAAGGCCAAAGACCTTGTTAGAATGGCCGTTGCCGGAGCATCAAAACTCTCTCCTCTTTATAGAACAAAACTTCCGGTAACTAAAAGAGGTTTGATTGTTGGCGGCGGCATTGCCGGTATGACGGCTGCGTTAAATATAGCAGGACAGGGCTTCGAAGTGATCCTTGTTGAAATTGAAAAGGAGTTGGGAGGGTTTGCCGGAAATATCCGGACGACCTTGCAGGGCGATAACGTCCGGCAATATCTAGCTGGTTTGATTGAGGTGGTTAAACATAACGAAAAAATCGAGGTTCTAACAGAGACTAGTGTGGCAGGCTTTTCCGGTACTAAGGGCAATTTTAAGACAGTACTCGGTGTGGGGGCCTCCATGCACCACAGGGAGGTAACTCACGGGGCGCTCATTATAGCCACAGGCGCTACTGAATACAGGCCCAAGGAATATCTGTACGGAGAACATGAGTCCGTTAGAACCCAAGTAGAATTAGAAGGTATGTTGTTGACAGAAGGGGAGAAGATCAAGGGATGGAAAGATGTAGTTATGATCCAGTGCGTGGGTTCCAGAAACAATTCCAACCCTAATTGCAGCCGTATCTGCTGTCAGCAGGCTGTAAAAAATGCCATTGCTGTAAAGGAAATTAATCCGGATGTTAATGTCTTCATACTTCACAGGGATATCAGGACTTACGGTTTTGCAGAAGACTTTTATCGACAGGCAAGACAAATGGGGATTCACTTCTTGC
The DNA here is from genome assembly GCA_013375395.1 of Desulfobacterales bacterium. Lineage (GTDB taxonomy): Bacteria > Desulfobacterota > Desulfobacteria > Desulfobacterales. The sequence continues at coordinate 8,056 of JABXJW010000049.1, read as the reverse complement.
GATATAAGGAACATGAAGACCCAATAGTAGAAAAGGCGGAGGGGAAAATTCACGTCACCTTTAAGGACCTTACTTTGGGAAGAGAAATTACCATTGAATCTGATCAGGTTGTCTTAGGCACAGGAGTTGTAGCAGGAGACACAGAGGATCTTGCAAATGTGCTGAAGGTTCCCCTGACCAGCGAGCGTTTCTTTCTGGAAGCCCATGTGAAGTTGCGGCCCGTTGACACGCAATCTGATGGTATTTTTGTTTGTGGTATGGCACACGGCCCAAAAACGATCGATGAAAGCATTTCCCAGGCACTGGCTGCCTCTGCAAGGGCGTGCCGCTTGCTTTCTCAGGATTATATAGAGGTGGGAGGTATTGTGGCCCGAGTTGATCCGGAGCTATGTGCCTCTTGTCTAATTTGTGTCAGGGCCTGCCCATACGAAGTTCCCTTTATTAATAATGATGGTGTTTCAGAGATTGATATTTCCAAATGTCAAGGGTGTGGTATCTGTGCTTCTGAGTGTCCGGCCAAAGCAATTGATCTTTCCCATTTCGAGGATATGCAAATATTAACCCAAATTGATGCACTGTTGGAGGCAAGTTAACAATTGAGAGAGTTTAAACCGATTATTATCGCTTTTTGCTGCATCTACTGAGGCTATGAAGCCGCGGACCTGGCAGGTACCATGCGATTGACTTATCCTGATAGTATCAGGATTATCAGACTTCCGTGTACAGGCAAAATCGACGTGATCCATATGATGGAAGCCTTTCGGAAAGGCGCCGACGGGGTGTATGTTGCAGGGTGCCTTGAAGGAGAGTGTCACTATCTTGCGGGCAATTTAAGGGCCAAGAAAAGGGTCGAATATACAAGAAAGCTCCTGGATGAGATTGGTATCGGGGGGGGAAGGTTAGAAATGTATGGCATAGCGGCCTCGGATGGTCCTCGATTTGCGGAGGTAGCTGAAGAGATGCACGAAAAGATCAAGGCACTGGGGCCTAGCCCTATCAAAGGGGCAATTCAGAAAGGTGTTCTTTTATGATCGTAGCAGAAAGAAAACCGATTGATGAAATCATAGGATTTGTACAAGATTGCAAGAAGATCCTTCTGGTGGGATGCAACGAGTGCGTTACGGTGTGTTATGCCGGTGGTAAAAAGGAAGTGGGCATCCTATCTTCAGCCCTTAAAATGGCGTTCTCGAAAGAAGGCAAAAACCTGGATGTCAAAGAGGCAACCCTGGAAAGACAGTGTGATCCTGAATACGTTCAACAGTTGTCTGAGTATTATGACCAATATGATGCTATTGTTTCCATGGCATGTGGGGTTGGTGTACAAGAGCTGGCTATGAGATATCTGAATAAACAGGTCTTTCCAGCCTTAAATACGAACTTTATGGGAGCCTCGCAAGGACAGGGTATCTGGGAAGAGAGATGTCAGGGTTGTGGTGAATGTGTGCTCGGCAGGACAGGAGGAATATGCCCAATTGCAAGATGCGCAAAGAGCTTGCTCAATGGTCCCTGCGGAGGATCTATGAACGGAAAATGCGAAATCAGCAAAGAAGTGGATTGTGCATGGCAATTGATCATCGATCGCCTTACAGGACTTAAGCAGATGCACATGCTGGAAGAGATCTTTCCTGTCAAAGACTGGTCGCCGGCTGGCCACGGTGGGCCCAGAAGGATGGTCAGAGAGGATCTGAAGTCATGAAGTCAGGGAGTACTTTGGAAAGAATGTTGGAAAGTGGCCGGTTTGCAGTATGTGCAGAGGCCGGGCCTCCCAAGGGGAGTTCGCCCAAGGTCATCCAGAAAAAAGGGGAGATCCTAAAGTCTTGCTCTGACGCTGTAAATGTGACGGACAACCAGACCGCTATTGTACGTGCTTCAAGCATCAGCGGCTGTGTACTACTGAAAGAGCTGGGCGTTGAGCCGGTACTGCAAATGGTGGTCAGGGACAGAAATCGTATCGGCCTGCAGAGCGACATCCTGGGGGCGGTTGCGTTAGGGGTTCGCAATGTGCTCTGCCTTTCCGGCGATCATCAGAGGTTTGGCAACCACCCAACGGCTAAAGGGGTCTATGACATAGATTCAATGCAGCTCATTCAGATGGTCAAGGCAATGCGAGACGACCACAAGTTCCTGAACGGCGAAGAGGTCTCAGGAGATATTCCGTTATTCATCGGAGCGGCAGCCAACCCCTTTGCCGACCCCTTTGAATTTCGCGTCACCCGCTTGGCCAAGAAGGTAAACGCGGGGGCGGATTTTATTCAGACTCAGGGCATCTTTGACACTCCGAAGTTTGTTGAATGGATGAAGATGGTCAGAGACAGGGGCTTGCACGAGAAAACCCATATACTTGCAGGACTGATACCAATGAAGTCGGTTGGTATGGCGCGTTACATGCGGAACAACGTTCCCGGTTTGAGTGTGCCAAAGGAACTCGTTGACCGGATGGCCGACGCCAAAGATCCCAAGGAAGAGGGTGTGAAGATTTGTCTGGAAACCATCGAACAACTCAAAGATGTTGAAGGGGTGCATGGCGTCCACATCATGGCGATAGCCTGGGAAGATATCGTACCCCGCATCGTGGAAGAAGCCGGTTTGATGCCGAGACCGGTGGTTTAGTTATTAGTCATTGGGCAGAGGGCAGTAGTCAGAAAACAGAAGACAGCAGTCATCTGTCATCCGTCATCTGTCGTCAGTCGTCTGTCGGCTCGCATCTCGCATCATCAAGTAAAACCAGTGACTAATGACCAGTGACCAATGACCAATGACACAAAGGAGGTGCGACATGGGAGCAAGCGCCAAGATCCTGGTGGTAGATGATGACCCGGATATGCGGGAGGCATTGCAGATGATATTGGAGTCAGCCGACCACACGGTGGTCACGGCTGAGGATGGCGAGCAGTGTTTGGCCAAGCTGAAAGAAGAGGAGCCCGATTTGCTCATTCTCGACCTCCTCATGCCGAACATGGATGGCTTTGAGGTGTGCAAGGCCCTCAAGGACCCACGGTACGCCAAGTATGGCCGTATGCCGATCGTCATCCTCAGCTCGGTACAGGAAGGGGTCAGCCAGCGCCGCTATGAGCTGGAAACCGGAGTGCAGCTCGATGTGGACGATTACGTGGAGAAACCGATTGAAGGTAGTGTGCTGCTGGAAAGGGTCGGAAAACTTCTCAAAAGAGCCGGCAAGGAATAATTTCCAAATCCCGAATCCTAACCCGGACAAGCCGCGACTCAGGAATTGTGGAATTCCTTGATCCCTAAATCCCTAAATTTCATTGTCAGTGTCGGAAAACAGCATATAGAGTTTTTTTCTGCCGGAAAAAAGGCACGAATTTCATAACTAAGGGACTACAGGTGGGGCCATGAAAAAGGTATTATTAGTAGACGACGATGTCGACTTTTGTGAGGCGACAAAGATCCTCTTGGAAAGCAAGGCCTGCGAGGTTATCCTGGCCCATGACGGAAAGGAGGGGCTCGAGAAGGTGCGGGTCGAGAAACCCGATTTGGTGATACTGGATGTGATGATGCCTGAAATGAACGGATACGACGTCTGTGTCGTCCTCAAAGCAGATCCGGAGTTGAGCAAGATACCGGTCATTCTGCTGACGGCCGTGGATCAGGCGATCTTCAGGACGACATATACCCCGCATATGGGTCTCATGACCGAGGCTGACGATTATATTGCCAAGCCGGTTGAGCCTACGGAACTGGTAAGTCGTGTGGAGAACGTACTCAACAAGGATTAGCCGGACGATGTTGATCAAACCGAGCATAAATATGTTGGTGGTAGAAAACGATATCGCCATTTTGCAGAGATGCCGGGAACTCATCCTGAACGAAGGTCATAAGGTCCGAACAGCGGAGTCTGTTGGTGAAGCCCTGAACATCATCCAGAAGCAACCCGGAGATGTGGACATAATGCTTCTTTCTTTAGAGCTTCCCGGTTGGGGTGGGATGACTCTCATCAACATCCTGAAAAAGGCTAGGAGTGAAATCCTCATTGTGGCTATGTCGACCAATTGCGGTGAAGAGGCCATCGAGGCGATGCGGGCCGGTGCCTATGACTGCATCCGCAAAAGCTTTACCGCCGATCGTTTCTGGACAAAGATGAATCGGGCCATAGAGGCCTTTAGGCTCAGGCACCAACTCGACATCCTGTCACGCCAAAGGCAATCTGCCTTGAGCAAAGTGCGCCATGGCGAGAATCTCCTTGCCATCCTCCAGAGTTTTACTGACGGCCTTGTGGTGACGGATTGGCAGACGCACATCGTACTGTTCAATACAAAGGCTGCAACCCTGTTCGGCTTGACGGGAAAAAACGCTTCTGAGCGTCCCATTTCGGAGTGTATTGCATCCGACGAGTTGTTCTCACTGTTTATGCGGGCGATTAATTCAGATAGTTCCTTGGCTTCGTTGATGGCAGACGAAGAACCGGTCATCAAAATCGGGGAAAGAGCGCTTCGGGTACACGTATACCCTGTTAAAAATGAGGGGGGAACCGTTATTGGCGCAGCAGGCCTCTTTCATGATGTTTCCAAGATCAGCGCAATGGATAAGCTGAGATCGGATTTTTTTTCTATGGTTTCGCACGAACTTAAGTCCCCGTTGAGCTCACTGTTGATGCAGATTTCGGTGGTCTTGGACGGATTGGCTGGAGAACTCACCGACAAGCAGAATGATTTGCTTGGCAAGGCCAAGGAAAAGACCAAAGGGATGATTACACTAGTCAATGACATTTTGGACTACCGGCGCATTGAGGAAGGAAAGTCTATCCAGAAGATCGAAAGATTGGATCTGGCGGAAATTCTCCAAAGAACCGTCGAGCTTATGCGGCTGTCAGCCGAGGAAAAAGGGATTGCCATAAAGTGCCAAATCGCGGAAAAACTCCCGTCCTTCAGTGGCGATATGAGCGGCATAGAGGCGATCTTTGTCAACCTTATCAGCAATGCCATCAAGTACACCCTAAAAAAGGGGACCGTGAAAGTGACCCTGGATAAATCAGGCAAAGATGTACAATTCAAGGTGGTGGATAATGGCATAGGGATTCCGCCGGAGGATATTGACCGCGTTTTTGAGAAGTTCCATCGAATCAAAACGGAGGAGACCAGGAGTATTGGCGGCTCAGGGCTTGGACTATCGATTGTCAAGGGGATTGCGGATGCCCACAACGGATCGGTCCACGTGGAAAGCAAGTTAGGCAAGGGAACGACCTTTATCGTATCGCTGCCCATAGAGGAATAGAAATTTGGGCTTGCGACATGACAATTGCTGAACACAAACAACTGGATGAAAATGAAAGATACGACTCACGAAGAACATAACGACTACCCGCCTTGCAAGTCGGCTTGTCCTATTCTGACTGATGTGCGGGAATATGTTCAGCTCATTGCAGAAAGAAGGTTTGAAGAAGCATTTGCTGCAATAAGAAAGAAAAATCCCCTGCCTCGCGTATGCGGCCGCATCTGCACCCATCCGTGCGAGGCTGCCTGCAAGCGAGGCCAGGTGGAAGAACCCGTTGCCATAGCCGCCTTAAAACGCTTTGCCTCTGACGGTGCCGGCAAAGACCGGTACAAGGCTGCTTTGCCTGACAAATCATCCGGCCACAAGGTTGCCGTAGTCGGCTCAGGCCCCGCCGGATTTGCCGCAGCCCATGATCTGGCGCTCCTCGGCCACCAGGTCACGATCTTTGAGGCATTGCCGCTTTTGGGCGGGATGTTGAGAGTAGGCGTGCCCGAATATCGCCTCCCCAAAGCAGTACTGGCCGATGAGATCCAGGCTATTGTGGATCTTGGCATTGAGGTCAAGACAGGCGTTCGAATCGGCGAACAGATCAAGCTTTCCGATCTCTTTGAGCAGGGATACAAGGCCGTGTTTATGGCAATCGGGGCCCATAAAGACCGAAAGCTCGGCATTGCCGGTGAGGATGATCTGGATGGGGCGGTTTCGGCAGTCTCCTTCTTGCGGCAAGTCAACCAGGGGGAAAACCCCAAGGTAGGAAAAAAGGTGGCTGTAATCGGAGGGGGCAACACAGCGGTTGACTCAGCCCGCTCAGCCCTTCGCCTGGGGGCAGCAGAAGTTCATATCATCTACAGGCGCACATCCGATGAGATGCCGGCGGCCAAAGAGGAGATTGAAGATGCTATTCATGAGGGGGTTCGGATATCTTATTTGACATCCCCTGTCGAAATCATCGGAAAAGACGGCAATGTTTCGGCCTTGAAGTGTATTGCAAACGAATTGGGCGAGCCTGATGCCAGTGGCAGAAGAACCCCAAAGGCTGTGCCGGGCTCTGAATTTACCCTTGATGTGGATATGGTGATTGCTGCAATCGGCCAGGCGCCTGACTCATCTTTCCTATCGGATGAACTCAAGCTTGCCCAGGCAGGAGAGCGGATCGATGTAGAAGACCTTTACAGCTTAGCTACCAGCCATTCCGCCGTCTTTGCCGGGGGTGATGCCGTCACTGGGCCGGCCACGGCCGTCAAGGCAATTGCTGCAGGCAAACGTGCTGCCGTTTCCATAGATTGCCATTTGACGGGGAAAGCACTGACAAAGGCCGAGCCACAAGAAGAAGGCGAAGCAGAAAAACTGCCGGCGCGCATTGCCGAAAAGACGCAAAAATTGCCAAGATGCCATGTTGAGACGTTGCCCACGGACAGCAGACTTGCCGGGTTCGATGAAGTGGCTTCAGTGTTGACTGAAGACCAGGCCATACGGGAAGCACAACGTTGCCTTCACTGCAACCTTGGGGCGCACGTGGATCAGGAGCGATGCATAGGGTGCGGTGCTTGTGTAAGGGCCTGCCCTCTTGAAATCCCGTCTACGGGTGCGGACGGCAAGGTCGATATTGACATCTTTCAATGTCAAGCATGCGGGACATGCGTGGCTGAATGCCCGGTGCAAGCTGCCGATTCAAGCTTTTATCCTCACGGACACATTGTGTCTGGGGTTGAGATAATGCTGAGAGAATTGCAGATTGCCGACCCCTTCATAGTGGGGCTGTTTTCTCAATACGGCAATTTTACCAGAGGCCATTTGGCTGCCCTCGGCAGGGACTTTCCGCAAGTTCTGCCGGTCATGGTTTTTGGTCTGGAAAGGGTAAGTCTTTCCGATGTGTTGCGAATATTTCAACTGGGAGCAGACGGCATCTTAATGGCCAAAGCACCGCCCGAACGGTGTCACTTTCCTGAAGCGCAGCCCTTGTTTGAAAAACGGACTGTTGCCGCCAAAGACATCCTTGACCTGGTTGGTCTTGGTGCGGAGCGTTTGATCTCGTACACAATGCCACATGAAGGGCTATTTGAAGGGGCATGGCTGGATGAGACGATCGAAAGATTCAAGGCATTAGGGCCAAATCGTCTCAGAAGACTTGCTGTAGCAGCATGAGTATTTACGATCTGATCGAAAAAACCAAGGTCTCTTTTTGTCAGGACTGCGGGGTATGTACAGGAAGTTGCCCTGTTTCCCGGGTATTGCCCGGGTTTTCGCCTCAACAGATGGTGGATAAGTTTGTCCTGAGCGCCGACTTGGGGCTGGAAGATGAGGTTTTGGGCGAGCAGGATTTGTGGTCATGCCTGACCTGCGGCCGTTGCCTGCAAAGGTGTCCTTCCAAAGTCGAATATCTCGAATTTGTCAGGCAAGTGCGCCAAGAAGCGTTCAAGACAGGCAACAGGACAACATTTGCCCACGACGGGGTAATGCAGACAATTGCCAACATGCAAAAGGGTGGATTAGCCCAGAACAAGACAGCTTGGGCTCGTGAGGCCGGAAGCATTCGACAAGAGGGCGAGTATTATCTGTTTGTGGGATGTCTTCCCTATTTTGATGTGCTTTTCAGGGAAATGGATGTCTCTCCAATTGGCTCTGCGGGCCACATGTTAAAGATGCTTAACGGATTCGGGATCGAGCCGGTGGTCAGCGATGAGGAACGCTGTTGCGGGCATGACATGCTGTGGAGCGGCAACTTGGATTTATTCAAGGAACTGGCGGCCTTCAACATTGAATTGATAAAACGGCTTGGCTGCAAGAAAGTCATATTTGGTTGCACGGAAGGATATGTTGCCTT
>JABXJW010000333.1 GCA_013375395.1 Desulfobacterales bacterium | reverse complement strand
TCGCATCTCAGCTTCAGCTTACCTTTGACCGATGCTCATTCGCAAAATCCGCGAAATAGCCAGCTATAGCGCTACAGCTTCACTTCGTGCCCTGTGGTTTTGCTCAATCGGATCGGCCAAATCTCACCCAAATCTGAGCGCCAATTCTGCGAAGCTATTCTTGAGCGAGCCCTTAGGCCGCCGATCTTTCCTTTTTCAAAACCTCGCCCCTGGCGCTTATGACCACCAGTTCCACGGATATCTCCTTTTTCGCCTCCTCCGTGGCCTTCTTGACGATCATGGGCAGGCATTGGCAGCAGGGCACCTCTATAACAACGACAGTGATACTTTTGATATCGGCGGTATTGAAGATATCGACAAATTTATGGATGTACTCCTGTATATCATCAAATTTCGGGCACCCCACCATGACAACCTTCCCTTTGAGAAAATCTTGGTGGAAATTAGGGTAGGCCATTGGCACACACTGGCCGCAGCCGTCGCAAAGCTCTTCGTCTATCTCAACGATTTTTCTGATGACTTTCATTTTTCTTCTCGAAACAAAGTCTCCCGGGCCAATCGCTTACCCGTATTCGTTAGAAATGTTTTTTCGATTATCTTCGGCAAGCTGTTTCTTTCAATCTCCCTGACCTTGCATCGTGTTTCAAGATTAACGATGAGGTCGGCATCATGCAGGATCTTAAAATTCAAGGGGTCTTTGTCTCGGGGGTGGTGGCGGCGGCCGATAATGTCACAAACTTCATCTATGAGTTCATCCCTTGCGCCCAATCTGGTCAGGATCTCCACGGCAATGGGAACCCCTTCTTTTTCATGATGCCTGGCATCGCCCGGGTCATATTTTCGCTCAGCCTCATGGATGCCTATATCTTGGAGATAGGCGGCACACAAGACAACCGCCGGGTTACCTTGTTCCTCTTTGACTATTCGTTCAGCGTACCGGACCACATTGGCAGCATGGCCGATCCGTTTGAAATCTTGACCAAAGTAGTGCTTTGTCTCAATGGCCACGCGATCTTTCAACAGATCGTCTCTTTCGGCCAGAAGTTCCGGAGGGAGGTCGCCGAGGCACTGCTCAGCATATGGGCAATAGGAGGCACAGCCAAAATCCATCTCAGGGTTCACAAATCGATGGCCGCACTTCTTGCAACAGCGCGTTGAGTCGTCCTTGAAAAACTCCACTTTGTGTCCGCATTTGGGACACTTGACCTCAAAAATGGCCCCGGGTTTCCAGTAACGGCTGTCTTGTCCAGGACATTTCATGATACGTTCACCAAAATAGCGCTTTAGCCCGGAGGGTTAGCCTTTTCTACCCAATATGGCCTTCAGGTCCTCCTCCGGTGTGCTAATGGGCATAATGTTAAAATTCTTGACTAAAACATCCAACACATTGGGCGTGATGAAAGCCGGCAGACTCGGCCCCAGCCGGATATCCTTTATGCCCAGGTGCAAAAGGGTAAGCAAGACAGCCACGGCCTTTTGCTCATACCAGGAAAGTACCATTGATAGCGGCAACTCGTTCACTTGCATGTTGAAAGCTTTGGAAAGGGCCACTGCGATCCGGATTGCCGAGTAGGCGTCATTGCACTGGCCTATGTCCAACAGCCTGGGTATGCCGCCAATGTATCCCAGATCCTTATCAAAGAAACGAAACTTTCCGCAGGCCAAGGTCAGGACCACGCAGTCTTCGGGGATCATCTCCACGAACCTCGTGTAGTAGTTCCGTCCGGGCTTGGCACCATCACATCCGGCCACAAGGAAAAAATGCCGGATGGCCCCACCCTTGACTGCCTCGACTATGTTGTCGGCCACATTCATTACCGCATTACGGCCAAAACCGCACATGACATGCCGGTCCTTGTTATCCTCGGCAAAACCGGGCATGGCGAGGGCCTTTTCGATGACAGGCGCAAAGTCTTTATCGGCAATATGGACAACACCCGGCCATCCCACAAGGCCTGTGGTGAAGATATTTTCCTTGTATGACCCTTGTGGCTTCCGAATGCAGTTAGTAGTCATTACAATGGCACCCGGAAATTTGGCAAACTCCCGTATCTGATTCTGCCAGGCAGTCCCGTAGTGACCATAAAAGTGAGGATATTTTTTCAGTTCCGGATACCCATGGGTAGGGAGCATTTCACCGTGCGTATACACATATATACCCTTGCCCTCGCTTTGCTTAAGGATCTCCTCCATGTCCTTTAGGTCGTGTCCTGAAACCAGGATCGCCTTTCCTTTCTTGCCACCTAACGGGACTTTCGTGGGGATTGGGTGGCCGTAGGCGCCTGTATTGGCTGCGTCGAGCAGCTTCATGGTTTTCAGGTTGATTTCCCCGCACTTTAGAACCAGCCCGACCCGGTCATCCAGGCTCAGGCCGTTGTTGAGCATGGCGGCCAGGCCTTCATGGATAAAGGCATAAACTGCATCGTCTTGCCGGCCCAGGATCCGGGCATGGTCGGCGTATGCGCACACGCCCTTTATCCCGAACAGCAGGGTGTGCTGCAGGGCAAGGATATCCGGATCGACCGCTGGATCGGATCTTAGCCCCACTGCTTCGCCCTGCTTGATCAACTCTTCCAAGGCTGCCTCGGGCATGAATGTGGCAGGAGCATGAGGAAAATCGACCTTTCCGCCGGCAGCCCGAACCTTCTCTTTCAGGCGGTCCCTTAGCTCCACGCAATGATGGATCAGAGGAACGAACCGTTCCGGATCAAAATTCACATTGGTCAGAGTGGAAAAAGCGGCCTCACAGGTAAAGACGTTGACATCATGGTCAACTACGCCCACGTTTCGTCCTTCGACAGCGTAGAGAGATAACCCTTTTAATGCATGTATCAACAGATCCTGCAATGTGGCCACATCGCCTGGTTTGCCGCAGACACCGATCTTGGTGCACCCTTGCCCCTTGGCTGTTTGTTCGCACTGATAACAAAACATGATTTTCCTCCTGCTCTCCTTGCTAAGTGGCAAAATTTTGACGAAAGTAGCTAGTGCCCATCCGTAAATGAACCTTCAGATGATTGGCAATAACGTCAGTTTCCAATTCAGAAATGAGCAATTTTTCGCAATGTCAAGGGCAATTCCGCAGTCCTGCGGAATTGGACAGCCATCAGGCTGCCCGCAAGGGCGAGGGGCATGGATGCGCCCCTAGTCAAATCAAGGGCTTGCGCGGAGGCGTACATTGGTACGTCGCACAAGCAATTCCGCAGATTGATCCGCCTGAGGCGGAGAAAAGGGCCAT
>JABXJW010000332.1 GCA_013375395.1 Desulfobacterales bacterium | reverse complement strand
AATAGAGGATAGCCGGGATAAAGGCAGCCACCATAACAACAGCATACTCCATGTTTAGAACCGCACACATAATGAATATTAGCGCTCCCATCACCGGCGGCATGAGCACTCCGCCTGTTGATGCGCAGGCTTCTATCGCCGCGGCATAATGGCTGGGATATCCCGTCCGTTTCATAGTTGGAATGGTAACGGAACCCGTAGCCACGATGTTAGCGAAAATACTCCCGCTGAGGCTGCCAAAGAAGCCGCTCGATAACACGGCCACCTTAGCTGGCCCTCCCCTGAACCTGCCGAGAAGAGCAAGGGCAAGGTTAAGAAAGAATTTTCCTGCCCCAGAAGCTACCAGAACTGCGGCGAAAACGAGGAAACCCAGAAGGAGATCTCCCAGTACCCGTAACGGGATTCCAAGTAAACCATCAGAGCTGAGAACCATGTAACCTATCGTGGTATCCCAAGACGAACTAATTCCAAAAAATATCCCGGGCATGTGCCCAGCAAATATGGGGTAAAGCCCCATAAATAGACATACAATAAGGAAAACTGTGCTTCCTCCCCTTCTGGCTGCCTCAAGAATCAAGGCTAAGAGAATAGTGGCGACGGCAAAGTTATTCGGGGACACAGGGAACCAGCCCGTCATTACTATGGAATAGGCCTCTGTGAATAAGTAGAGACTGCCTCCAAGGGCAAGGGCGGCGAACATGATATCGTACCAGCGGAGTATGCCTTTGTCTTTCTTGCGCATTGGCATCAACAGGAATGCACTGGGCAAAAAGCAGGCAATAAGAAGGTAATAATATTGAACGTCAAATAATGCTACTCCGCCAACGCTAAAGCCAAACATGGTGAAAACGGCAAGGCCCGCCCCGCAAACAGTCAGCAGAATAAATAGAAGCTTAAATGCCCTAGGCAGATTACCATACCTAGAAGCTTCTTCAACCTTATCTAATGACTGTAGCGATGATTCCACCTACAATGGCTCTCTTCCCCCTCCCACCCCCATGCCAAGCACAAATTCACAATGTTACCTCTTGGCAGTTGAGGGCGGGAGGTATCTCTCAGCACACTACGACATCCTTTACGTTACGGTGCGAAGGGTTCAAGGTTAAGTTCCTTCTTGTAATCCGTCCACAGCTGCACCCACTCCTCATTCTCAGGGTCTACCTCTATTCCCTTTTCGTCGGCCATCTTAATAGCATCCTCATAAGCCTCAACGTACTGGTCGACCAACGCCGTATACTTCTCCTGCCGGCTCTCATTTTCAGCGGTCCATAAACCCTTTTCCTTCAAGTATCTTACCACTCCCTCATGGATTGGTATGAAAGACATGTCCACTACCAAGCGTTTGAAAGTGTCAATATCCAGTAGTTCACAGGTTAGGTATTTGCCCCTGTAATCTTCATAGCTTTCATCCATCCATTTGGCCAAATGGTATATCAGCTCTGGATCAATCTCCGCGCTAGTCATATAAAACTGGGGTTGTACAACCATGTTAACGCCCATGGCTGATTCGACCCCGATCTGACACGGCGCAAAAAACTCAATGGGGTTTCCACTTAACCATCTAGCTATCCCTTCCGGGTCTTCCTCTTTGGTTGGGATTGGTATCCAGCGTATGCCACCTGGAGTTCCTGATATTTCAAAGGTCACGGCACTGACAGGCGAAAGGAAACAAGTATCAACTTTGCCCTCGGCTACTGCTCTTGCTTGGTCGGGGTAGCTACTCATAGGAACCAATGTTACATCGCTTTCGTCAAGACCAGCCAGGGCAAGCATGCAATCTATAGCAACCTTAATAAATGGGGCGGTGACGAGATTGGCGATCCTGGCACCCTTTAGATCTTGAGGAGTATATATGCCGGAATCGTCCCTAACCACAAAGCCCCAAGGCGCAATATTGGAATTCCAAAAGACTCTCATCTGGAATGGGCCGCCGTCTCTTGTTTCATACCCGGTCGTCGCCTCAAGACCCTGTTTAGCAGATAATGGCTCATTCGTGGTTATCGTAGACATGCCGACCTTCTGACTTATATGCCTCACGACAGTGTCCTGAGGTACGATTCTTACACTCATTCCGGTCTGGTTCTCCAGTACTGACCCCCAGGCCACTGTCAAAACATACTGTGATGTTCCCAGACCAGGCGAGGTTAGCACTATGTACGCTGGCCACTCCCAAGCTTCTGGTGGTAGTGGTTCTTCTCCGTCTGTTGGTGGTAGTGGTTCTTCCACTGGCGCCGGACAAGCCGCCATAAACGACAGCGCTGCCAGTACCAAAACTAGACAGACGCTACCAATTAGTGTTACTAATCTCTTCCTTTTCATTGAATGAAACTCCCTTCTTTAGATTTTGGTCTGCTAAATTATTCTGCTACCTCATTTCTCACCCCCCTTCGGTTTCCAAGTATGCCCACACCTTCGGCAGACAAACTCTTTAAGTATTCTCCGGTAATACACCTCCCCTGAACCACACTCGGGACATTTTGGCTTGGCCGGTTTCTTTTCCATGATTTAATTGATGCACAAAATTGGTGTGTTGTCAAGGGGTTTAGACAAAAATATCTACGACTATTGACAAAAAGTCTCATCTATTTTAAAAGAGGGGCATACGCCCCTCTCTCCTTTTCAAGGTATCAAACCATTGACCACCCCCAAAAAACGCCCAGATTTTGATTCTGGCGCGTCTCTTATGTGAAGCTAGGGCACCCGACCAGGCAGCTAGCTTTGGAATTTCTTTTTGCCTCTTTCCCAGCCCCAGCTTTACCCGGTAGAAAGGGGGTGATTTGAAGACCTGGTGAGGGCGGTCGCCCCTAAATTTCCCCCATAATTGCGTCACGGGGGACTTGATATTTTACCCGAAATATTGAGTCCCTGTTATCCGGCAGGGCCGCTTTCTAGGACTATTTTCCTATCCGAATAGTTACTTTTGGGCTATTGAAGTGGAGACAGATGCGGGGTACTTTGTATATAGCGGTAGTCACATCTATATAATCTCGTAGCTACCCGCTGACAATAAGGGGGTGAAGAAGAATGAAGCGACTCCTAAAATCGTTCCGCTATGGCGAGAAGGGATTTACCCTGATTGAGCTGCTGGTAGTGATTGCCATCCTGGGCATAATCGCTGCTATCGTGGTGCCTAACTTTGGTAACTTCTTCGGCAGAGGCCAGACTGAGGCGTGTAAGGTTGAAGAGCGAATGGTAAAAACAATTACCATAGCTTATGCCTCAGAAGAAGGGAAATGCCCC
>JABXJW010000331.1 GCA_013375395.1 Desulfobacterales bacterium | reverse complement strand
AGCATCCATAAGATCGACCTGGTCGAATAAAAAAAGATCTGTTGCATAATTATAGATGTCCTTCCTCTCAACGATGAATTTGCCATTATTAGCCGTAAAGCCATGGGTCCCGCAGGTAAAAAATAGCTGTCTCAAAACTTCCATGCTATCCTGCCGCTTCTGGATGATCAGTTTTCCCGATTCTCCGACCCCCAGATCGTCGTACTTCGAGGCAAGAGCATCAAAGGAAGCCACATTCAATAATTCAGTCGGGACCTCAAGTATGTTATTAAGATAGTAGTAGATGATATAAGCCGGGTTCTGAATATAGCCATTGATAGAATTCAAGCCGGCAACTGAGTAACCTTGGGCGTTGAATGTTATTTTCTTGAGCGCATCATCAGTTTTCTGCTCGGCGGTGAAATCTATGAATGTGCAGCCATCTCGGTAAACTATGCTATAGTCGGCCGGAGTAGACTTAAGTTCTCCATCAGAGTATACCTCAGTCACAGAATTCAGTGTCCCGTTTGCCGCCAGGTATTCATAGACGAGCGTGTCTATATAAATCGCCTGGACAGCCCCGGGATTTTCAAATTCCGTGCCTAAGACGCAGAGACCCAAGACTTCCGGGAAAGCCTTGCCGATCTCATCGGGATGGATCTGCGGGAAAGTCAATTCAGTGCAGATTCTCGGAGGGATTTTCTTTTTGAAGTATTTTTGAGTAATATCCTTCAACTTGACAACAAATTGAGTGCCCTGCAGATGGTAATCTTCCACTATCATGCCCACAACCGGAGTCTTCGAACTTTCAGGTTCGAATCCGGTCGCATGCCATACGTTGATAGGTTGGTTCTTAAGGAACCAGTTAGCCAGGAGCTTCGAGTATTTTTTATCGGTGTTGACAAGCCTTATAGTCATGTCGGATACCTGAAAGAGGCCCGTCCTATGATCTATTGCCCGAGTGATGGAGGAGACATCGATGATTCTCCCGTCATAGAATGTCTCCGGAGTTCTAATATCGATGGGGGCAACACAGTCCTCGTAAGTCTCGCCCAGCTTGTTTTTCCAAGTAAAGCATGTTAAAGGAAGAGCCTTGGCCTTTCCTCTGACCCCTATGGAGGGCATGAGCCCCACTTGAATTTCCAAAGGGGCGCCTGCAGTGCAGAGACCAGCCCCATCAGGCCTCCATGCACCTGCCCAACCTTCTGCCAAAAAGCTTGCTATATCAATTGCAGTTTTCTTAAGCTTCAGCCTATAAGTCCCCGTGGAAAGTTCGGGAAATTTACTTTTGGGTATAGTTATTTGCGTGTCGCTATCCAGAGTGAAATCGCCATCAATCTTCTTCAATGTAGAGACTGGCTGAGCCTCCCAGCTATATTTAAAAAATTCAAAGGGGGCTGAAATAGCGTTTTTAGGAGCACCCCAATTTCTGGCATGAAGCCCTATTAGGCTCCATGTTAAGTTATTTCTGGTAGATAAAGTAGTCCAATCTTCTCCATTTGTGCTATAATCAAAATCAATGGTTGAACCAGCCCCGCTTCCATTAGCAACTATTCGCAACCAAATGGGAAGTGTCGTCTCTGCAATGTATGTGGGATCACTAGGACTTTTCCCCATATCCCGAACGTACAATCCATTCAGACTACCCGCATCTGACCGTAGTCTCGTAAAAGCAATGCAATACCCTCCGGCAGTGTCAGGAATAGTAGTAGTATTTCCAATCATTAAACCAGCACTTGTCTGGTCATTCACAGTATAGCTATTCAGCTTTGTTATGATTGTAAGTTTATCTAATCCAGGAGAGAGTTTAACAAAAGGAGCATTTTCAACATTTGGCTGCCACCAATATCCGTCGACTCCATTTGCTATAGCTAAAGTCAAGACGCCTCCAGCTTCGGTTATGGTTCCGTTGTTTGGTTCGTCGGTCCAAGCTGGGTCTCTGACATCATCTTCAAAATCGTCTTCCCATTCTCCCTCGCCTGCCTGCATATGCCAGAACTCAATCTCCGTAACATAAGATTTCCAATAAGGCCACGGCTTACTGTCTCCTCCTTGGTCTATCTCGGCATTGTCCTGGTCAAACGCTAACCCAGTTATAGTAAATTCCACTTGCTCGCTCGTACGCAGGGCATAGTGAGAAAATGAGCTGACTACAGGATTGAGGTAATAAACTTTCACATGGCTGGGGACTATGTAAGACATTATCTTTTCGCCTTCGACATTAGGGTCTGCAGGTTCGTAGTTTCCTGTTCCGAAAAATATTCCTTGGTTGAAAAGATCCACTTGATCTTCATTCACATAATCATCAATGCCTGCCCTACATGACATAAATATTGCATCGCCTGAAGCCGGGGGATAGCCCTTAGGATAGCTTTGCATAGCATAATTATCCGGCCTGATCCCCCTTGCAAGAATATATTCGGTTATCTCGGGGTCGCAAGTATCAGCATATATCGAGAGAGTATAGGGTGCGATAGCTTTGCATGCTTCGTCCATGCCATCAACCAAGGACGCATCCACCAAGCTGAAATTGGCTATAATCTCTATTAGTTCGCCGCCGGTATACTCATGCCCGAATATACGAGAGCCCGGGCTTACTGAAAATTGTCTATAGGGTAGCATTTTAAATCAGCTTTATCCCCTCGGTTAAAGTCTTGAGCTCGAGGCGCCATTCCCGGAGCTCCACTTCATCCCCGTAGACAAGGCGGTTTGCGTAATCAGCTATGTTCTTCACTACGACATAGTAGCAAAAAGGCCGAGTGTCATCGGGGATAAATACGAATTTTCCCCCATAATCGCGCTGGACTACGGTCAGGAATCTGTGCATCTCATCGACAGCATCGGGGTCGTTTATATTCTTCAGGCTGATTGAAAAATGCTCTGTTGCTGAATAGTAGCTGTGCCAGTCCTGTCCATAGTGGGTCTCTTGGATTCCCATAAAATACCTGGGGCCATCTGCTCTACCGGGCTGAAGATATACCTTACAATCAGCGGTTGTGAATTTCGACCATTGGCCGAGCCACCATTCTCCAAGCTCTATATGGGTATCTGTATTCGTCGGATCAGCGACTTCAAGAAGCCAGTACCGGAAAGTGGAGTTAAGCTTTCCGTATGTGTTTCTAAAATGCTCTATCATTCGACTGGCGGATGCAAGGTTGACCAGGACGGGTTGGGCAGCCCAGTTACATGCTCCGGATTCTCCTGGACAAGCATCGGCACATCCTTTAAGGCGAAAGACTCCTCCGGCTGTAGGAAGATATTGAATATTGTGA
>JABXJW010000330.1 GCA_013375395.1 Desulfobacterales bacterium | reverse complement strand
TCCTGGTGAGGAGTTCTGGAGGCATGCCGCATTCTCGGCGCCATCTTTCTCTAACCTCTTTCCTCTGTTCTTCAAGGTATTCCTGGCGCTCTCTCTCCCGCTGTTCCTCCAGCTCGGCCCTACATTCCGGACACAATCGCGGTCTTACCTCCCGCGGTGGCCGGAATCTCTTGTATACGGTTACCTCTCCCTGAAATGTGTTGCCACAATTTTCACACTGGCAATCTTGAGTCCTCGTCTCCACCATCTGGTTCGTCTGGTCCGGACTCAATGGCGTGGAATCCTGAGAATCTATCACCCTCAAGGCTCTGCCGATATCTTTCAGCCGAAGGTTCTTGATCACCTCGCTGATGTGTTCCGGCTCCCCGCCCCGGCGGCTGCCGTCCTTCTCTGTCTGCATGTGGCCCTCCTTTCTCAAACTCCTTCTTCTTGCTCATCCAGTTGCGGAATCTATTCTTCCACCCGCCTTTGTGCTTTGGAGGCGCACGCCCCGAGTGGTAATCCCGGGTAGCTCGTAAGTGGGCAAGGTCAAAGCCGGCGAACTCCTGGGTGAAATCCCTTAGCCAGGCTAGGTCATCTGCTTGATCATATCGCCAGCCCTTTAGGGATCTGAGAATGTCTAACTTTTTTGATTCATCAGATGTTGGTGCTATTACTATTTCTTTAATGTTTACTTTAAGGTTTACTTTCCTTTTCTTTCCAGGCTCAGGTGTAGGCGTGGGTAGTTCACTAGCACTAGGGTACTGTGGTTCACTAGTCTGGTGTACTCCAGTACACCAATCTGGTGAACTCTGGTTCACCAGTACCTCTTCACTGGCTGGTGTACCAGCGTTCACTAGTTGAGCCTGGTTACTAGGGTACTGTGGTTCACTAGCAGGGAGTATTGTCCAGGTGTCGTAGTGTTTGTTGAAGATGTACTCTGTTCCCTTCGTGCCGTTACGGTGGGCGGCGAGGATATGCTTGGTTTCAACGCTCTTGATGGCCTTGGTAATGCCTTTGCGGGAGAGGCCGGTAGCCTCCTCGAAGTGGGATAGGCTAACGAAGGCGCTCTCCTTTCTATAACCCCAAGTACTGTCAATGACGGTCAGGACCACCTGATATTCACCGCCACTGAGGCTGGCCCGCATGAGGGCCTCGAAGACTTCACTGACTATCTCTCGCCGTGGCTCTTTCCGGTCCTGCCAGGCAAAGGGTGGGTTTACCTTTGATAGTGCTTGATATGGATTTTTCAATAATCCTAACCTCACTAGTGAACTGTGGTTCACTACCTGAGCGCGAAAGTTGGGTATTTATTCTGCTTACCCCTTACCCCCTGCATAAAAAAAGCAGGGGCATAGTCATGCTCCTGCTATAAACTCTATGTCTGGCTCTTTATCAGAGCTTGACTTGACCAGCAGTGGCAGGTAGTGATGGTGTTCGGTTCTTAACGATGTTGGGGTTACCATCGACGAGCTGACCCTCACCTTTTCGGCCTTTGATAGGAACTGGCATGAATCCTCATCTAGCGGCAGCCGCATCATTACCTCTAGCCTGAACGGCTCAGTACTGTCACGCCCCGGGTAGATAACCGCCTTTAGGTCCAGAGCCTCAGCAAGCTTAGCCTTACCGTCGTCATTCTGACTGGCAATGTATGGCTCCATAATTTCTCCTAGCCTGAAGAAAAACTGTAGGAAAGTCCAGGCATCGTCCATGCTGTGTATATTCCACTCGGCTTCAAAGCCGGCTAGGTCAATTGGTGGCCTCTCAATTTCGCTCATTCTCTTGATGGTGTCCAGCACACTAGCCTCCTCACGTTCCAAGCTCCGGAGCCGTGCTAGGTACTCGTCGTCTGTCACCCCACGATGCTCATGCTGGAAACTGAGTAGCCGGCGACGCCTGTCAAATTCATCAAGACTGGCTTCTATACCTTCCCTTTTCTTGGCCAGCTCTTCCTGCTGGAGTTCCCAGCGTTGGCGCTGTTCCGTAACTGTGAAGATAAGCCTCCACGGATTAAACAGGGTTCGGCTTACCGAGTCCAACAGCTTATCCTGGATCTGTTTCCAGCTCACCCTGGGACTTTCACAGTGGGTCGGTGACCTGGGGTCATTGGCACCACAATAGCACCCTTTTCTGGCATCCAGGGACCACTTTCTCCCACATACACCACACACCACCCTGCCAGTCAGCCATTTTCGTTTCCCGAAGCCCAGGCTTTTCTCTTTGTTCCACTTCAATCTTTCGAGAATTTGCCCCGCTTGGTTCTCACTGATGATGGGGTCAACCCTACCTCTGATTTCTACGCCATCCCAGGTGAGCACTCCGGCATACACTTTCGCGTGAGCCAAAACTCGATTCACCGCTGATCGGTGGAAGGGTCCGCCACCGGCTGAAACCGCCCCGCGGCTCTGCAGGGACTTGGTGATGCTACTGGCACTTTCACCGCCCAGGTAACGCACCAAGATTTCGTGGGCCGTCTCAATAAGGCCAGGGATGTGGAAAAACCGCTTCGCTTGTTTGTCGTATCGCAACCCAAGGCACCCTCCGTAACGACCAAATCCGGATGGGATCTCACCTCTTTCAGCCGCGTCCGCCCGGGCGGGCAAACAATCACGTTTCAGAGCATCAATGAAACCTTGCGCCTTGATGGCTTCTATCGTATAGGCTTGTATGGACTGTGTGTCTTCAGGATCGAGAAGCAACCGCTCTTGGGCAAAATAGACCAGCAACCCGGACCGTACCATCTCCATCAACTTACCGAACGAGCCTGCTAGAAACCTCGTTTCGCGGTTCACCCTGGGGAATACGACTACCTGAATCTTGCCCTGGCGGAAGAACTCCAGGATGTTGTCCATAGCATCTTCCCAACGTTTCCTCCGCCAACCAGAAGCTGGTTCTTGCACGAAGATGCTTAACTCGGGGAGAAGTTTCAATTCACCTTTGGGAAAATGCTTCGCGCCCTCTTCAGCCTGGGCCATCTGGACACCTGGTCCATACTTGTCCACTTGGGGCTTCGAGGAACAGCGACCGGTCACCAATCCGTAGAATAGGGGTTGCGTTTCTTGTTTGGGTATGATACCTTTAATGTGAGATCTGGCCATTGTAGTACCTCCTTCATTCTTATTCGGCCTTGCCCTCAGCTGACCACTGAGGGCTTCTCATTTAGGCGGGGACCTTCTCCCCGGTTTCTTGCCAGCTAGGCCACACATTACTGAGCTTAATGCCATAGGGTTCCAGAAGGGCCGCGACTGCTTTTAGGAACTCACCGTTAGCCTGAGCGAATTTTTGCAT
>JABXJW010000329.1 GCA_013375395.1 Desulfobacterales bacterium | reverse complement strand
CGCCAAGGCCTGAGGGTGCGAGTATATGACCTGAACCGAGTTCAGTTCGGTATAGGGATTGGTTATGAGACAATGGGAAATCTCTAAGACTATCTCCCTGCATACCTTGAGATCGTACTCGAGGAATAAGTCATATACTTGATTGACGCTTCCCTCGATCGAATTCTCTATCGGGACTACCCCATACTGGGACTGCCCTTTCTCGACACACCTGAAGACATCCGAGAAGGTCTTACAAGGCTTCGGCTTGGCTTCTTTAAAAAATGTTAGTGCTGCTGCTTCTGAGTATGATCCTTGTTCTCCTTGGTATGCTATTAGAATAGGTGTTTTCTGCATTGTTGGACATTGTTACTTCGATTGCTGGAGACTTAAGAATCTTTGCGTCATTTCTTTTTCTCCAGTTCGGGTTTGTATCCGCAACGGTTAGGCTCTTCGTTTATGTAGCCACCGTGATAGACCTTAGCGTATCCACTTTCTATTTCGTGGAAAAGTCTCCAACAAAACGCTCCAAGTCGGTAGTATTTGCAGATGTTACAGCGTAGTTGGTTCGTCGTCCGCTCCCCCTTGATGTAGTGACACTCTTGCTTATAGCGGTTCCCTTTCCTCTTCCCGACGGCTTGCCTCTAGCTAGCTAGTATTGCGGTCACGTCCTTAGTCTCCTAGATATGTGACTAGAACTTGGCAGCACAGCCTCTTCGTTTCGATGGGTTCGGGATTATACACCTGAATCTTAACGCCGTTTGCGAATGGGAGAGGTCTTACCATCTCAATCTTGTAAGACAAGGTAGGCTCGTCGTCAATGAGCAGATTCCACAGATAACTCTTATGATCCCTTATGGATACTGGGCTTATCGTCAGAGGGTTGAACCCGCTCTTATGCGCTATGCCTAAGAGGGTGTCTAGTGTTCCGTCTGCCTTGTAGGGGAATATCTCTAAGCCGCAGTCAGCATCATTCGTCGAGAAGTCCAAGAACACAACCTCAAGCGTCCTTTTCGTGTCAAGCAGTACGTCCGTAGTCTCTGGAAGTATATCTCCGTCCCTTTCGTAATACCTCGTTTCTGCTGCGGGACGCGTTCGCGGTCTGTCTCTCCGTCTGCCGATGAAGCTCATGCAACCTCATCACACAACATTCAGCGGGTCAAGGTCGGTTACTGTGCGGTACAGCGTGTTCGCGCCGACGACAAGCAGCCCCCCCGTCAGGTTGCCTCTCAGATTGTTCCCTGTGATGATGTTATAGTCCGATCCTGTGTACTCCCTTATGCCATAGTTTTGCGTTTTCGGTTCCTGAGTATCGTAGCATCTATTCCCAGTTACCACACAATCGCTGACCACTTCAAGCCTTATGCCATCTCTGCCCGCTACGTCATCAGCAGAATTAACCACATGATTACCATTCACTATAACACTGTTGGCGTTAATCACGATCCCATGCTTTCCCGCTTCAAAGACGATATTCCCTTTGACGCTGACCAAAGTAGCGGTCGGCGCGATAGCGATACCGTCATCCGTCGTGTTCAAGACTTGATTACCGCCAACCTTCACGTTCTCCCCAGCAACATAGACGCCGTAACCCGCCGTGTCAATTATGTTATCTACGATCTTGACGTACTTAGCTGGATTATAGCCTGCCGTAGCATCTTTGACGCCCATGCCAGCAGTAAGGTTGTATAGCAAGTTAGCAGAAACGATCATGTGATAGCAGTCACCCATTCTAATCCCATCTAGCCCTGCGGGATCGCCTAGAACTACGTTTCCATCTATCACAATCCTTCGTGAGTGATAACACTGAAACCCGTTTTGCGTGTTCTGTTTCAAGACTGCAATATTGCCGTCCAATGTTACGTCCGCCGTTTGTTCTGTCACATCTCCCGTTACAGCGTACTGGTGTCCCCCGACCGCTCTTCCATTGTTCTCTGCGTAACCGTGCGATACTCTCATGTGGCGGGAGCGCCATAATGAAATGCCATAATTCGACGCATCCTTTACCGTGCAGTTTCCGATCACTCCGTTGGTACACTGATCTGCCATAATGCCAACGCTTGCCGTGCCATCTTTACCAACATTATTGACCTGAACCGAATCGAGCGACAAGCTGCTGACTTTTATAAGGTTGATTCCGCGCAGTATTAGTGCGCCCTGATTTGCTCCGTTGCCGCCCAAGATGCCCCCTATAACCTCTATCTGTGTGTTGCCCGCTACGATCTCGGCGTTTCTTATCATATCACAGTCTGAAGCGTCAGCTAATGTTATGACCGCTTTTGAAAGGTCAAGGATCGTATATGACGGCAGCAAGAGAGGAGCTGAGATCGTGAACTTTCCTTTGCATACAACCTTCTCTTTCCAACTTCTGTCAGGAGTTAGATTATTGATTGCTGCTTGTATGCTGTGAGGCGCGAATACTGGCGTGTACGGCAGCTTCACGTCCTGTCTAAACATCGCCAAAGCGCTACACAATCACTTCGTTAAACGCGCACGTTATTCCACTCTTCACGGTTACAGCAGCGTCGGTACTCTTGTGCTTCACAAGAATATGGTCAGTCGCCTTAAACGCTGTGTAAACTCCGTTAGTCAGATGGGCGAAGGTTACTTGCCATATCGCCGTAAGCTCGATATTAACAGTGTCAAGAACCCTTGTTATGTGAATTTCATATAGCGCGTTTGGGTCTGGGTCTATCGCAAGGCTGAAGAATGATAAGCCCTTAACGTCCTCGCTTATCTTAGCGTCTAGCAACTCAACATACTCTGTTGAGTCTGTTTCCTTAGTGTCTAGGAATAATCGGGGACGTTCCATCAGTCGCGCCTCGCACCAGCAAGCAGCAGCAGTATTATGATGATCGCGCCCCATCCGAGCGCTTTCTCCCAAGGTGCAGGGTTTTCTTTCTGCGCAGCCAGAAGTTCCTTATACTCTTCGGTAGTGATTGTTCCCTCCTTGAGCATCTGGCTTTTAGTCTTAAAGCCCTCGTACTTCGTGACCTCAGCGATACACCAAGCAGCCCCCATAATGACAACGCCAACACCGAGCAGCAGAACGCCGATAGCGAGCAGAATACCCCATATTGGAACTACTGGGGTGCCTCTGGCAGCGTAATAGACCGTTATGGTCATGCCTTTCCAGTCGTGTTGGTGACTGACATAATCGTAGCCGAGAAGCCACTCCAACCCGTTAAGCGTCGGAATCAGCAGCGTGTTTATCGCACCCTCAACAGAGGCAGCGTCAGCCCAAGGCAGCCTGTAATAGTAGAGGATGAGCTTGTGCGTCCACTCATCAGGGGGCGGTGGTGGCGGTGGA
>JABXJW010000328.1 GCA_013375395.1 Desulfobacterales bacterium | reverse complement strand
TCCAGAGGTACGGGCGTACCCGATACCAACTCCGTCTTGCCCACCCTACGTGTACGATTGTCAAAGCTCATGTTATGATCCCCCTTCCAAGGATTTTTGTAGCCTGCAGAACCGTTCTCTTACAGCCCCACGAACTGATTGATCTGAGGCACACGCTTGACCACCACGACCACGATAAGCACCGAAGCGGCAAACATGAGCCAGCCCGTCATAGTCTTGGGCATGACAGCCTCCCTGGTTAGAGGGGAAACGATCAGGAGAACGAAAAAAGGGGAAACGATCACCCTGATCGTTCCCCCTGCGTTAAACTCGCTCGTTTAGAGCTATTTGTTATTAACCATAGACAATTCCCAAGGATTCGCAAGGATTTTAAAAAAGTACCATTTACGGGGCGGGGAGTCTTTGGGGCTGGAGGGCAGAACTTGGGGTTTTTGAAAAATCTATGTCAAGAAAATCGTATAGATCAAAGCCGGGAAGTATTTCGGCCTGGGGGCCGATGATCGAACGAAAATAAGCTATATCCCTGGGCTCGATCTGTTTAAAAAGGATGAACCGGGTAGCTTGGGAAGTGAAAAGGCGGGAAACTTCTGCAGGGCGGCGAGAAACGCCTATTATGTTTATTTCGTAATGGCGTCCGTATTTAATCAGACGTTGTAATTCTATGGGCGTTTCAGATGGTTTTGAGAACAAATCCATCTCTTCAATAACGACATAGATTCTCCTGACGGCCAAAGCGATTCGGCAAAAGACGGGAAAATCTTCGTCATTCGGTGGATCGAATACCACTTCAAAAAACCCTTCACGCTTGGCCTTGCAATATTCCAAAAGGCTTTCAATATCCAAGAACCTTGTGGGAGCCTCATATTCTCCCAGCGTATCATAGAGCAAATAGCGATTAAGATCCCGTAAATGAGATTTAATCCACGTGGTTTTGCCGCTACCCCTTTGACCAGAAACAAAAATAATCTCATTTTTCATTTCCCACTTTCGGCTTTTATGCGGACTTATTCCCCACCTTTCACAAAAGAAGAGCGGGGATCCCCGCGCCTAAAAATCTTTTTATGGGGTTGGCATCCCACCTTAGCCTTTGAGCTTAACGCCTCCGGCATACACGCCTGTGGGCTTTTCATCTTTGGTCGTAAGCCCGCCCTCAGCCTCGGCCTTTTTCGCCATTTCCTCGGCCATTATCTGTTTGGTCTTTTCCCACCTGGGCCCTACGGTTCCCATCGTCCACATACCCGCTCGTATTTCCTCGATGAAGCGGGAAGCCGCCGGGGAGTATTTATTCAGCACGGCGGCCCATGCTTGCCCCCCGGCCTCGGCCACGTCGGGTTCCAATTTCCAATGAAGGCCGAACCTGGGAGCGAGGAGCGAGCTAAAAATCCATTCGAGCATTCCCTTGACCGCGGCGGTATCCATTGCTAACTGAGCCCCGGCCTCTTCCGCCTCTTCCGCTTCCCTCGCCTTTCGCTCTTCAAGGGTAGGAGCCCCAACCCTACGCTTCGCCTTCTTTTTCGGCCTCACCTTTCTAGCTTTAGCCTCTTTTTCGATCTCTTCAAGGGTTTCGACCTTGGGCGCACCAGCTTCGGGCGCACAGGCCTCTTCTCGTTTTTCCTCTTTCATGCCTACCCCCTTAATCCCAGCTTCCAAAATTTGAATCTTCGAGCGGCTTTGAGAGTTTTTCGGCTTTTTTCTCAAGGGCGTCAATCTTTTTCTCCAGGGCCTCGATCTTCTCCGCATTCCCGCTTGGCTTGTCCTCTAGCTCCTTGATTTTAGCCTTGAGAGCTTTGATCTCTGCTATTAAATCGGCCATATCCATGATCTCACCCCCTTTCACCTTGTTTGAATACTTTCTTGTTCCAGCGATCTTGCTTTTCGGCAAGAGCACTTTTCGATTTACTAGACTTTCTGGCAAACCAGAACCTCACAGTTTTAACAATCACGCTCCAAAACCAAACGACCACAAGAGCCATCAAGAAAGCCCAAATAAACGAAAGGCACAAAGCCACAGCCCATTGAGGTAATAACTCGTTCATTTTAAGCTCCCTTTATAAAAGCGTAATAAAGAATCAACATCCCTTTGCAAATCGGGCATGGAGCTTTGTAGTAAATTTCTCGCGTTCTTAATTGATGCCCACATTCGATGCACTTATAGATTTTAATCATCTCCATCACCCCCCCTTTTTACGCTCTCGCCCATTGATTTATCGATGCTTCGTGCCATTTCCCCAAAACTTCTTTGTGGCTTGGCGTACCACTCCTTATACAATCCCTGACATTCCAATCGTTTTTAAACTTTGACCATTGGAGTATCACGGCCTTTGACTCACAAAAGGGGCAACACCATTCATATTTTTTATCTTTGTGGTTTGCCGCGTAGAATATTCCGAAGGAATGGACGCGCCTAACCCCCCTGAAACTTTTCAGGAATTGAACACCAAGCGAAACGCCAATTTCGCTATTGTCATACCGATAAGGTTTTTTGAGATATTTAGACACATAGTTGGCAACGTCTCTAGCTTTTTGGTTAATTTCTCTAATATCAACCACTTCATTGCCCGTAAGTGCTTGCCATTCCTTCGACAGAGCCTCTTGTGGCACATAGCGACCATAGATGATACAGTGAGAATGGAGATAAGTTCCTTTGACTTCATTGGCTGAGACTCCTCCCTTGAAAACTTTTATCGGTTTCCCATTTTTGTCTTTAATCACTTTGCCATTTTTGTCCCTCAATGGCATTTTCATTAATTTTCCTATGGCCTTATTGTGAGCCTTGATCTCCGCCGGCCCTGGTATTTCCCCCGTGTTCTTTGTTGTTAATGTCAACAGCATAAGGCGATCCTTCCCCTTTTTTCTCTCCATCAATTTTTTAATGACGGGGAGATACCGAGCCCTGAAAAGATTCGCGTATCTCTGGTTGCATTGAGGGCATATCCTGAGATCGCACCGAAAAGGAACGTAAAACTCGTTTCCACAATCCAAGCACTTGAACGGCCATACCTTGTGCTGGCAGTTCGTCCACTTAGAATGCTCGTCATAAAGACCTTCATTCCATAGTTCCCTGGCTATTTCCCCTCTAGGCTGACCACCATGAAAATCAGCGTTTTCATCCGATTTTTCGCAATTTTCCTCGAAAATGTCATTTGTTTTGGATATAAATTCTTCATACGACCAACCTTGACGGTTTACGGCCTCATCCGGGGTTGTTCCTTCCTTTGCTGCAGCAACCTGGGATGAAGTTATTCCTAGGGTATGAACTAAACTAGGAAAACCTTCACTTTGACCTTGACAAG
>JABXJW010000327.1 GCA_013375395.1 Desulfobacterales bacterium | reverse complement strand
ATCAACATTTGTGGTGTCAAAATGGTGACAAGATGTCACCTGGAAATCAGGGTGTTTTCCAGCTCCTGGAAGGGGTAACTTTTCGAAGAATTCTGGCATTTTGGAACTCATGAAAATGGGGGCATTTTGGGGGTGACGTGTCACCGTTCAACAGTTTCCTCCCGGTAACTCAACTACCTTCATTTCAATTGCTTTTTTGACAAGTTCAACTGTGTTATGGACTCCGAGTTTTTTCATAAGATGAGCACGATGGTTTTGAATGGTCCTTGTAGAACGGTGGAGCAATTGCGCTATTTCCTTGCTGCTCATACCGTTGACGATCAGTCGCAATACTCTGATTTCAGTCGCTGTCAAATGCCGACTTGCAAAAGAATCGGTGGAAGTGCTCAATCGCAGTTTTGATTTGACTTTCCGGGGGGGAGTTTCTCTGATAACACACATCAGGTGCGTCTTGTCATCAAGTGTGAACGGAACCGAGGCAATATCTGCCCAAAAAACACTGCCATCTCTTCTTTTAATCAGAACATTTTTGATGACTCCTGACTCTCCATTCCTTCGCTTTTCAAGCTGTTCCTTGACATGGTTCAACTCTTCTTGGGGATAGATGTCCGTAACTTCCAGTTTCGTGATTTCTTCTAAGTCAAAGCCAAACATTTCGCAAATCACTTTATTGCCAGTGATGAATTGTCCGTTTTCCGGGTCCATGAAGAGCACCCCTTCGGCTACACTATTAAAAAATGACCGAAATGCTTCTTCAGGCACCCTTGATTTTTCCTTCGTTTTCTTGCGTTTGGATTGCTCCAGTTGTGCAATACGACTCCGCAAAGCGTCCAACTGTTGTCGTAGTTTTCCTTTCATCTTCCACTCCTCGTGCATCACCATCTCTCCAATCCTTCAAGTGGTAGCGATTGCCGTAAGTACTCTTGACACTTATAAGAACACTGCGAAGGACTTAGCTTGATCAAGGTCAGCCGCCATTAATATAAATGATAACAGAGTCGACGCGATTGGTCAAGAAGGAATTTTGGGAATTTTCAACAGCCGTAACATCTCATGTGTTCCGCATAAGGGCAAAACCACAGCCCTCACTCTTTCTTGTGAAACTTCATACATCCGAAAAACCGGTGATCGCGGAAGCGGTGGAGTTTGGTCCCGTGATTCGTACCGATGGATGGAAGGGATACAATAACTTGAGCCAACGAGATTACGTCCATGAGATCGCGTGTAAACAGGCCATTGTAAAAGAGAGCTTGTTACCTCCTGCAACTAACTCGATTCCCTGCAGAAACAATAGTTACTGGGCACTTGACAACCGGCAGACTTTCATGAATAGGATTAGGCCTAACTTTCTACCGCTGTACTGTCTGGGTGACAGGATTGAGTGATATATCTGGTGTGAGTTTCATTCGAACGTAATACGTAACCATAAATGTCGTAATACGGATGTGCTTATACGATAGGAGAGTCACTATCTCGTGAAACTGTATTCGGCTGCTGCAGTAAAACGCAGACGAAATCCACTTTACCGTAGCACATTTATTATGAAAAGTTATCTGTTGCGAACAAAAGCTAATATTAAAAAATGCCAATAGACAGTAGTAAATCATTTTCATGTTTTATATGTCACCCGCCTGTTAAGTCATTTCTGGAGGAGTCAGGGCAGAGCCGTGATCCGACACGGATAATTGAATAACATCTCGTCTAAAGGCCAGCGAGTCCACGTAATTTAATTTTTCATATGAGTAGTTGTACTCATTTTTTAGCTTTTGACTTATAAATACCTCGTTTTTTGACTTGAAATGGCAAACAAAGAGATTACATTATTTTGCCTCCATATTTTTTATTGACATTGACCGTGCATATTGATAATTGAATATTTTGGATCTCTTTGGGGGCTGTAGCTCATCGTTATAGGATGGGGCGGGAGCACCGAAAGAGTTTGACGTGTAAGGACAAAAGGGCCATTTTTGTGTCTGGCCCGTGTGGGAGCAAGGATGGGTATGGAAAACTGATAATAAGTCTTTTTAATAAACAGAACTCCTCCACACAACATTTCTGTTGTGATCTCACACACGACGAAGAATTCGCTAATTATGTCATTGTATGGTTGGATGGCATGATCATCCGCCAGGGATGCCATGAGTATGGTGGATTTACAACCAAACATTTTTTGTGCAAATATTGGTAGTGCCATGTAAAGGATTTAGGATACGGTGTCGAAAGTATCGGGCAACACGAATTAGTAGACAAAGAAGAGCTTAAGGAGAATGGAGACGTCTACGATGAAAAGGATTGTATCAGCTCACCAGCCGAATTTTATGCCATACCTTGGTTTCTTTGACAAGATGATCCGTTCGGATGTATTCGTCATCAGGGACGAAGTGCAATTTGTCGAACGTGACTATCACCATAGAAACCGCATAAGAATTGATAGTCCCCGCGGTGAAGCCCCCCAGTGCAAATGGATACGAGTCCCCGTAGTGAAGGAACAGATAGATCTGAAGCACATCAGGATAAAGAGCAGAGTTAGGGACAAGAATGTCCCCTGGAATATCTTTATGCTCAGGCAGATCAGGAGCAATTATGCAACAGCCCCCTATTTCGTAAAGTATTTTCCTGAACTCGATTTGATCCTTCGGATTCAGACTACGCGGCTGATCGACCTCAATATGGCGATCATAAACTGGCTGCAGCGCTGTTTCGGCATAGATACGGAGGTCATATATGCCAGTCAGCTAAACTACGGAAAGACAGGCGACCCTACCAAGGACCTGGTAAAGATCGCTGAAGCGGTGGATGCCGACGTCTATCTTTCCGGGAGCGGTGGGAGAGCCTATCTGAATCAGGCGTTCTTTGACGCCAGTGGTATGGAGATCTTGTTTCAGTCATTCAACCATCCTGTATACCAACAACAATATGCCGGATTCGTTCCGAACCTGGCGGCCATCGACGCCCTCTTCAACGTGGGGAACATTCTCAGTAGTCAGCGTGTGCGCCAGTCCACTTTCGAGGACGCGACTTCGGCTATGTCAACAAGGGCGCCTAAAGGTGCATCGAATAGATAGAACAATGCTGTTTGGGAGCTTTGCTTCCGGGTACGAACAAGGAGAATCTCGTGTCTCGCAAAGTTGGTTTTACATTGGTTGAGCTGCTCGTAGTCATAGCTATTGTGAATTTACTGATGGCCCTGCTCATTCCAACTCTCAACCTGGCAAGGTCTAAGGCCCGTGGTGTTGTGTGCCAAGCCCGCGTGAAGGAACTGCTAACGGCGTATACGCTCTATGCAGGTGATAAT
>JABXJW010000326.1 GCA_013375395.1 Desulfobacterales bacterium | reverse complement strand
ATATCGACATCTCAAATAAGTGTGGAGCAGAGATGTATGAAAACTCTGTAGAGTTGATAATCAAGCCGATCAGGGACGGGGTATGCTCGGTTACTGAATCTGAATGGACGCATCTCTTCAGAGTGCATCCTTTCAGAGCTTATGAACTCATCTGGAGCAGAGCGGACCAGAGAATAGTTATGGCTCACTTCAAAGTATTCCCCTGCATGGAGTCCGGTTGTCTGGGCAAGTTCGGAAGAATGGGCGCGATCTATACTTAATTAGATAGGAGTTCCCATGGTTGAAAAATTAAAACTAAGCACTAGAGTTAGCCTATTCGAACCTGTCATTGTGGAGATCGACGGTAGGGATTATGAATGCGTAAAGTTCACACGACCCGTAATGGAAAAATTTCTAGTGTTCGAAAAGAGAGTGGAAGCGGCCCGAAAGAAAGCCAGTCCTGGAGAGATAAGCAAGCTCACTTATGAAATATTGACATCTCTTTTTCCCGTGGATGGTAAAATTCTGGACAAACTTGATGGCAGAGAGCTTCAAGAGATTGTGAACTTTTTAGCTGTTAAACTTTCAGCTGCCCGAAAAGTCGAACCTAAGATCGAGGAAAAGGAGACAGAGGAACAAAAAAAAGTCGAAAAGCCTGGAGACAAAAGCTAGCCCTCATATGGAGTAGGTTTCCAGGCTTCAAGAAAGAAGATTTGCTCAATTTGGGATACAGAGAAGAAAACTTTTGGGCTATAGAGGCTCGAAAACTAGAGCTCGAGGATGAGATCATTCTCTATGATGCGGTAAGAACAGCCATGGGAGCAAAGAGCGAGGAATATGTCGAGAAAATTAATAGGCTCATTTGGGAGCTTAAATCCTTAGAAGAGGAGTACTAAGATGCCTTTTGAAGCTGGCGCAATAGTAGGCCACATGGTCCTGGACCGCTCAAAGTGGTCCAAGGATGTTCAGGCCGTTCAGAAAGAGACAAAGACTCTCTCGGGAACCATCCAAAAGAATAGCGCACAGTTCCGGAAAATGGGAATGGCGATGACGGCTGCAGGCGGAGCAATAGTAGGTGCTGTCGGAGCGATGGTCTCAAATTATGTGAAGGCAGGAGATGAGGTCCATAAGATGGCCTTGAGGACAGGATTCGGGACCGAATCACTTTCAGAACTCAAATACGCAGCGGAGATAAGCGGGGCCACTCTCAGCGATGTCGAGAAGGGCGTTAAAAAGATGTCGAAAACGATCGTTGATGCTAGTGCTGGGATGGCAACTTATGTGAGGGCATTCGATCGTATCGGCCTCTCGGCAGAGGAGCTGATGAAGCTGAGTCCGGAGCAACAGTTCGACACTATTGCCAAGGCTATCGCAGGCGTTGAGAGCCCCACGCTTAGAGCAGCTACAGCTCAAGAAATATTCGGTCGAGCCGGAACCCAACTGCTGCCCTTATTCGCTGAAGGGGAGAAAGGACTCGAGGCCCTGAGACAGAAAGCCCGAGACATGGGAATTGTCTTCGATCAAGAAGCTGCCAATAAAGCAGCAAGGCTTAACGATGCGATGACTACCCTTAAGGAGTCCTTTAAAGGAGTCTTTATCTCTATAGCTGATAAACTCGTCCCGGTGATCACACAGGTGGTGGAAAAGATAGGAGGAGTCATTACCAAGATCAGAACCTGGATGGATGCCCATCCGAAATTGTCAGGACTTATAACAAAAGTAGTTTTAGTGCTTGGAGGGCTTATGACAGTCTTAGGTCCCATTCTGATGGTCCTCCCTGCTCTAGCCTCAGGATTTGCTATCCTTACCGGTCCCATAGGCCTTGTTGCGGCCGCAGTCGCGGGGCTTATAGCTCTGGCTACTTTGATTATTGCAAACTGGGAGCCGATCACAAAATTCTTTTCTAACCTGTGGGATGGGATAAAAGGTTTTTTTGTAGATGCCTATAAAGGCATAAAGGACGGCCTCGCCGGCTTCATAGGGGACTTCATAAAGCTGCTGGCCGGACTCGGAGAGATGGCGGTCAGAATCATCGCGGACATCGTCAGAGGGATAATAAGCAGGTTCACCGGAGCCTTCGACAAGGTCAAAGAGCTGGCAACCAAACTCAAGGACGGAGTTGTAGGGATATTCAACAAGCTCAAGGAGAAGGTTGTCGGGGCATCAATAATTCCCATGATGGTGGACATGACCTTGATGCAGTTCGGCCGCTTGGATGAAGGGGTCCAAGAGAAGGTATCCAGCATAAGCGAATACACTAGGAACGCATTTGAAGAACTGAAGCAAAATGTTGAGAGCAGTTTCGAATACATGGTTGACAATCTGACAGGCGCCCTTATGACCTGGAGCGAAGGGACAGCAAGTATTTTCGACATAATGAGAGGAGTCATTTCAGGTTTTGTCGGAGACGTTATCCATCAGATAGGGAGGCTAATAATTGCAGAATCTCTGGCCTCGGTCAAAAGCTGGATAGCCAAAAAAGCTGAGGCCTTGGCATCTGGGATCGCATCGGTTTTCAAGGCCATTCCTTTCCCCTTCAATATAGCGGCAGCCGCGGCTTTAATCGCAACCATAGGAGCTCTCTTTGCCAAGATCAAACCTAAAAAAATGCAAAGAGGCGGAAGACTGGAAGCTGGAGAGCCGGCAGTAGTGGGAGAAAGAGGTCCGGAGCTATGGGTCCCGAGAAGACCGGGAGAGGTAGTTCCATTGAGAGAAGCAGTTGGAAGGCCTTCGGTTACTATCCATTTTGCTCCGGTCTTTCAAATCACGACCCTGGATGCGATGACCGCCCGAGAGGTGACAAGAACAAGGATAGCCCCTGAACTCCTGGAGATGTTCCGCGCCCATATCATGCAGCCTGAATTCAAGAAGGCGTTGGGAATAGAGACATGACCATGCTTTATTCTCTTGAGAATTTTATAAACAGTGCTACGATTCTTTTCTCAAAAACTGAAGACAGCCTCTATGTGCTGGAGAATCTTTATGCCGAGCGTCCCTCGTACCCTTACAGGGCAACAGCAGTTGGATCAGTTGCGTCCCCAGAATGGGTCTGTGTCGATTTATGGTCCCCTACGAATGTAACTCTTGTCAGTATTTTCAATCATAATATTCAATATCTTCCTACAGCCGGAGGAGTCTTTCGTCTCAAAGGCTGCGATGACGCATGTCCCGGGGAATCGGGAGCATGTGATTGGGGAGCTCAACCTGTCCTGGTCGACTTATCGACTGCCAGCCGAATGATAGAGCATTTTCGAAACACATACGGAAAGCTTAACTCCACTTTCCGGTACTGGCTGCTCGAAGTCGCTGATCCGACAAATGCAGATG
>JABXJW010000325.1 GCA_013375395.1 Desulfobacterales bacterium | reverse complement strand
ACCTTCTCACCATCCATACGTTCAATAATTATATCTCCAACGTCTGCAAGCCGATTTTCACATATTGCACAGGCTTCTCTTATCGCAATCCCTTTACCTTTCAGTTCCTTTATCTTCGCACTCTCCACCCAGTCACCTATCTCTTCCGAGTGGTCTGCATAATCCTGATTCTTGAAGGCACCCGAACAATCCACACTTATCAGGAGCACACTCTCCTTGTCCATTTGCTTTAGCTTTATCAATTCTATTGCTGCCCTTATCTCACAAGGTTTTGCCACAATTCCTACTCTCTCCTTTATCGTCCATCCCTTCACGATATTTGCAGCGTTTACACCGAATGAAGATGCGAAAATAGCCGACGCTGGCGATTCTATCTTATCCCCGTCCTTTACCAGCATGTATGCCACGTTGTTACCCACTCTATGCGGCAATATCAGACAATCCACTGCTTTCTCTTCGAGCAATCCCTTAAACAACCCTTCCAAATCCTCATATTTTAGCTCTGTTCCTTTCATAGTATCTGTTCCCTCATAGGATTAGGTCCCAATTTTTTTATGTCCTCTGCCATGCTCTTCATCGTACTTGCAAATTTGTCCCCTTCCGACGCACTGATCCAATGTGATTTAACCCGGTCATCCAGCCCAAACTGCTTCAGGATAGTCCTTATTGCCGCTATCCTGCGCCTGGCATAGAAGTTCCCTTTTATGTAATGGCACTCCCCGGGATGACAGCCCCCAATGAAAACACCGTCCGCACCATTTAATAATGCTTTGAGCACAAACATCGGATCTAACCTACCTGAGCACATAAGCCTTATTATCCGAATGTTCGGCGGGTATTTCTTTCGAGACGTCCCTGCAAGGTCTGCTCCGGCATAAGTGCACCAATTACAGGTAAATCCGATTATTTTCGGCTCAAATCCCTCTTTTGCTTCTTCCATTTATCTCACCTATGCCTGTCTTTTTCACAATAACTTCTTATAAAGTTTTCGATATTTTCATGTTAACATCACAGTTAAAGGTTGTAAAGACAATTACGAAAAAAATGAGGGGTAAAAAGAAAAATTTAACCCCTACTTCCACTATTTTTATATATTCCTTTAATGATTTCCGATGAGGGCTCTATGAAGAAGCAGCTAACGCTTCTGTTAATGCTTCTATTTGTGCATATACTTGTATATCTCTAAAATGTCTCATTGAGGCTGCACCTGAAGGACACGCTCCACTGCAACACCCGCATCCCTTGCAAATAGCGTCATTCACTCGCATTATCTTTTCCTCGGAATCGTATTCGAGAGCGCCATACGGACAAAGTGCTTCGCAAGTCCTGCATCCTGTGCAAATATCCTCGTTTATCTCGGATGTTATAGCTTCTAATTTCGCTTTTCCCGTGCCTAAGTAGATAAGAGAAGCAGAAGATGCTGCTTTCGCCTGTGCAACACTGTCTGGAATATCTTTAGGACCCTGACAACACCCTGCAACAAACATACCGTCTACTGCGGTGTCAACAGGTCTCAACTTTGGATGAGCTTCTAAAAAGAACTTGTCAGCAGATTGCGAGAGTTTTGTCAGCCGTACGATCTCTTCCACACCATCACTTGGTCTCAATCCAGATGCAAGCACCACGAGGTCTGCCTCTAACTCATAAGGTTCGCCAAGCATAGTATCCTCTCCTCTTACCACCATTCTATCACTGCCAGGTTTTTGATATACCTCGGATGCAAGTCCTCTTCTGAAATTAACGCCCTCGGATTTGATTCTATCATAGAATTCTTCAAAAGCCTTTCCAAAAGCTCTGATGTCCTGATATAGTATTGATATGTTGGCATCATGTATCCGCTCTTTGATCAAATGTGCATGCTTTATTGAATACATGCAACATACGCGAGAGCAGTATTCATACCCGGTTTGCTTGTTCCTCGAACCAGCGCACTGTATGAAAACAATATCCTTTGGCTCTTTATCGTTTATTATTACCTTACCCTGTGTGGGACCGTTAGGAGCCAACAGCCTTTCCATCTCTAATCCATGAATTACATTTGGATATACTCCATATTTGTATTCTGGCTGCAACGTCGGGTCTATAACATCTGTGCCAGTTGCTACTATAATTGTTCCGACGTTTAACTCCACTGTCTCGTCTTTCATGTCGAAGTCTATGGATTTTGGGCCACAGGTAGCTACGCAAGGAGGTATCTGGTCCTCAACTTCTTCCACTGTAACTTCTCCTCTCCCTATCTTCTTTATTGCTTCACTCGTGCTTTCAAGGGTTGCTTTTCCACATTTTCCTTTTGTCAGCATTATACATTTCTCTGGGTCAATAGTATAAACTGCAGGCACTGCTTGAGGCATAGGCAAGTAGGCAGCACTTCTTTTCCCTAACCCGAGGTCAAATTCATTTGGGATTTTTTTCATCCTGCATGCATCTGCACATAAACTGCATCCCGTGCAAAGAGATCCATATTCCCAATCCTTTTCATGTATGTATCTCGGCTTTTTATTCACCTTTACGGTGAAATTACCAATGGAACCACCGACTTCCTCCACTTCCGAGTAACTCAACAGGTCTATGTTAGGATGTTTTCCAACGTCTACCATCCTCGGCGTTAGAATACAGGCGGCACAATCAAGTGTTGGGAATGTTTTATCAAATTGAAGCATGTGCCCGCCAATTGTTGGCGTTCTCTCCACGAGATGAACTTTGTAGCCTGCATTTGCTATATCCAGTGCACCATACATCCCTGCTATCCCCCCTCCGATAACCAATGCCTCTGGAACAACATCCACTTCCTTCTCCTCAAGTGGCTCCAAGAGGTTTGATCGAGCAACGGTGCTTCTCACTATATCCTTCGCTTTCTCTGTGTTTCTCTCCTTATCTTCCCATACCCAACTGCACTGCTCTCGTATGTTCGCCATATCATAGAAGAAGGGATTAAGCCCTTCCGATACACAGGTATTTCTGAAAGTAGGCTCGTGTAATCGAGGAGAGCAAGCAGCTACTATCACCCTGTTTACTTTCCCATCTCTGATATCCTGCCTTATTATCTCCTGCCCTGGATCTGAACACACATACATGTAGTCCTTAGCGAGTACCACGTTTGGCAGCGTTGCTGCGTAATCTCTCACTGCATCTACATCTACTGTATTCTTTATGTTTATCCCACAATGACACACATATATACCAATTTTAGGCTCTTCTTTTTCTTCCGCCATTTCTTTTCACCTCCTTTTCACCTCTTCAGTCTCTGGTAGAGATCTCCCTTTTCATCGTATATACTGAGCTCCAAAGGCATCTGTCCCGGTAGTGTAT
>JABXJW010000324.1 GCA_013375395.1 Desulfobacterales bacterium | reverse complement strand
ATGGTGTTAACGTTTGTTTTTGCTGCCAATAAACATTATACACCAAGGTCGTCCGTTTTTCATATTACCAAGGGTGAAGTAGGCATCTTCTTATGTGATGCGGGTAATTTCATTCGACATCTCGTCCTGCTTCCGATTCACTACGAATACCAGCCACCTGTTTCTCGCCCCTATGATCTGTCCAGTTGAAATTGAAGTGAAGTTCCATCTGGCCGAGGTCGATTCCGTCCGCGATCGTATCCTTGGCATAGGCGCCACATCTTGTGGTCGACTTTTCGAAACCAACATTCGCTTTGAAGATGCGGCAAAAAGCCTTCAAGGTCGTGGCATCCTTCTGAGGCTCAGAAGGGATGATCGAATCAGGCTGACCTTTAAATCACCGCCTCACCGCCCTGACCCGAATTTTAAGGTGCACCGCGAGCTGGAGGTGCAGGTGGACGATTTTGACACCTGCCGGACTATTCTTGAAGGGCTTGGCTTTCATCCGGAGCAAACCTACGAGAAGTGGCGGGAAACCTTTGCCATCGGAGACACAAAGCTCCTTATTGACACAATGCCCTACGGTATCTTCCTGGAACTCGAGGGCCAAAAATCGAACATCCGCAACACCGCTGAACGGCTCGGCCTGAAGTGGAAAGAAAGGATTTTGTTGAATTATCTTGAAATTTTTGAGATCATCATGCGTGAAGAGAAGCTGGCTTTCACCGATATAACCTTTGATAACTTCAAACGGAGGCCTGTAGCCATAAGAAGATATCTCCCATTGTTGTATGCAGGCTAGTTCCTGGGAGAACCATATGAAAAGACTTTCAGTACTTTCCCTCAACTTACGTTTCGGCCTTGCCGACGACGGGCCAAATTCATGGGACTATCGCAAAGAAAGCGTGGTCAAGCTCTTTCAAGGACAAGCCCCTGACCTCATTGCCACCCAGGAAGCCAACCATTTCCAGATCGATTTCTTGGCCGATAACCTACCTGACTACGGGTACATTGGAAGACGGATTCCTGCACCAAAATTCTGGCAGGACAATATTCTCTTTTATCGCAAACCGATTGTGTGCGCAGAGCAAGTTCACTTCTTCCTGAGCGAAACGCCCGGTATCCCGAGCCGCTCATTTGGAAGCCGGTTTCCGCGCCAGGGCACTCTCGGGCTTTTCCTTATCGACGGCCGATCCCTAATTTGTATTGACACCCACTTTGACTTTGAGACACCCGCCCAGATGGGGGCTGCACGCGTGATTAAAGAACAACTGGCATCTTATCCTGGCGAGATTCCCGCGATTCTTATGGGCGATTTTAACGCAACGCCCGAAAGCCCTTGCTATCGGTGGCTTACGGATGGCGAGGTTGACGGCGAAAGGGGGTTGAAATTTGAAGAAACCTTTAGAGCGCCCTATCCCAGTACGTTCCATCGCTTTACGGGAGAGCCTGCTGCCGGCTATATCGACTGGATTCTGTATCGGGGCCCCCTTCACCTCATGACGTGCCAGGTCCTTCAAGAACCGGTGGATGACTTCCACCCTTCTGACCACTTTCCTGTAAAGGCGGTCTTTGAACTCTAGTGCAGACAGGTGAGAGAAATTTTTTCACTGAACAGGAATTTCTTTCACCTTAGCGCATTCCCGCAGTTTGCTGCAGGAAATCTTCAATCCCACCGGCATTAGAACGCTCAAGCTCCTAGGCAATGCAGCCGGGAAAGCTCGAAAGAGGCCTTTTTACGTGGCAAGTTTCATAGAAATGTGTTATGAGGCCAAGAAAAACAGAGACATAGAGCAAATTTTTGTTTTCAGGGAGGCAGACCTTGGACCCAAAACATCAGCTCTTACTGCGCAAGCTTCCGGGCGTGGATTACGTTCTTGGCCTGTGGGAAAAAGAGCCTCCGGTGCAAGAGGCGCCTCGGCTGGTGGTGGTCCAGTCGATTCGAAAGACCCTCGGACAACTCAGGTCAAAGATTCTTGGAGCAGATGAAGACTTGGATGAGACCTTGCTTTCCGATGGTCAACTTCTGCACCTAACCGAGCAGGCCGTGAACAAAGCCATGGGCTTCAATCTAAGGTATGTTATTAATGCAACGGGCGTGGTTGTTCACACCAACCTGGGTAGATCCCTGCTGCCGGAAAGCGTGGCCAGGCATGTGGCAGAGATCGCTGGCCGGTATTCGAACCTTGAGTTCGATCTTGAAAAAGGGGTGCGCGGCTCCAGATACAGCTGCATAGAAGATGTCCTTTGTGAGATAAGCGGTGCTGAAGCGGCCATGGTGGTCAATAACAATGCCGGAGCGGTCTTTTTGTCTCTGGAAACCCTGGCAAAAGGAAAAGAGGTGATCGTCTCAAGGGGTGAGCTCGTGGAGATCGGAGGCTCGTTCCGCATACCTGATGTTATGGCCCGAAGCGGCGCCAAGCTGGTGGAAGTCGGCGCCACCAACCGGACCCATCTGCCCGACTATGAAGGGGCGATCCGCGACGAGACAGCGTTATTGCTCAAGGTACATACCAGCAATTACAGCATGGTGGGTTTTACGGCTGAAGTCTCTCTGAAGGATCTGGTGGCCCTTGGGGCCAAGTATCATCTTCCAGTCATGAAAGATCTCGGCAGCGGCAACTTTGTCGATTTTTCAAAGTACGGCCTCATAAAGGAACCCACGGTTCAGGAGACCGTGGCGGCAGGCGCAGATGTGGTGACCTTCAGCGGCGACAAGATGCTGGGAGGACCCCAGGCAGGGATCATCGTGGGCAAAAAAGACAGCCTCGGTCGCATTACTAGAAACCCCATTAACCGGGCACTCAGGATCGATAAGATGACACTGGCGGCCCTTGAAGCAACGCTTCACCTGTATCGAGATGAATCCAGGGCCGTGTCCGCCATCCCCACGCTGCTGATGCTGACCATGCCTGCAGAAGCCATTTCGAAGAGGGCAAGGCGACTGCGGAATCGATTAAGGAAGCTGGCAAACAGCAGGCTGGAAGCCATTATCATAAACAGCTCGTCCCGCGTGGGCGGAGGCGCCCTGCCACTGCAGGAACTTCCCACAAAGTGTGTTGGCGTGAAGATAGAGGGCCTGTCGGCCAACAGTGTAGAACGCATCATGCGCGGGGCAGCCCCACCAATTATCGGGCGCATTGAAAACGATCTGTTTGTCATGGACGTGCGCACCGTTCAGGATGAAGAGATTGCCATCATTACATCGACAGTAAAAAGGATACTGGCGGAGGAGTAAATGGAACAGCCCCTAGTCGGAGCAGGCGCCCTGAAAGACGCATTTCCGCAGATGCCTGTGGGCGGGGAATTCCAGGACCTTTTTGCCTCGTCTGCGGAAAACAGTGACC
>JABXJW010000323.1 GCA_013375395.1 Desulfobacterales bacterium | reverse complement strand
GATCTTCAACTGTGGTTTAGGTCTAACAGAGGTATTAAAGGCACAAGGTTTTGATTTAGGGATGTATCAAGGGCAGCCTAGACAGGCTGCGGAACGAAAGAGGGGGTTTTGAGGGCAAAGAAGGACATACGAAGCTGTGTTGCCTGAGATTCGAGAAAGAGCAAAAACTGATCCGGTGGCGAGTGGGTTTTGAGGTGAGTATGCCAGAGGTCGAGGAAGTGACCAAAATCAAGCTGGTCATGTGACCAGAATCGTGCCTGAGCATGAAAGTGTTTTGCCTTGCGCCAGACCAGGGCAAATCCACGGTAGACCCAGCCCCACGACCAGGAGTAGCGTCTAAAACCCTGTTTGGACATTTCTTTTGCTAGATAACCGGCGACGCGCTTATAGTGGCTGCGCTTACCCCAGACCTTGCGAATGTCAACGACAGGTGATTGGTGAATGTCATTCCAAAGGTGACTTAACAGACACTGGTCTATGTAGTCGCCACGATAGATCATATGGACATGCTCAACGCCAGCCTGGGTAAGTTCTATGACCCTGATGTAATCGGTGAGGATGTGACGACGTTTGAGACGCATGGTCAGACGGCGGAAGTCCCGCTGTATGGGGTTGATAGCGTCTGGTGATGATGTGAGTGATACAAAGCGGCATCTGGGGTCTTTTTCCAGACCGCTTATGACCCGGCAGTAACATCTTTTATACTTTCGCAGGTTCATCGTGCACTTTTGACCCACGTTATCAAGTTAAGTAATGACCCTTTGCCTCTTGGAGATAACAGACCTTATGGCAGCAATAGCAGTATCGAGTGCCCTATCGAAGAGTTGAGGGTCAACGTCGTGGTCGACGTTGCGGTAGTAGGTTAGAGTGGCAAGTGCCTGCGGGTAATTATGTTGAGTTTCCATCCTGAGCCGACCTTCTGGCAGGTTTCCGCTTTAACCGGCCTGGGCAGCCACCCGACTGGGCGACTGCCCATTGCCCAGTATCGGGCCGGTTGGTGCTCAGGATGCCCCTGCCAGTAGCATTGCCCTACCCCCCAACCGACCCTGCCATTATAGCAGGTTGTGGTAGTTGTGTCAACGCTTAATGCGTTTTTTATGGTGGTCTATTTGCCGGGTGATAGAGATTGACCGAAATAGCAGTTGG
Organism: Desulfobacterales bacterium; assembly: GCA_013375395.1. Classification (GTDB taxonomy): domain Bacteria; phylum Desulfobacterota; class Desulfobacteria; order Desulfobacterales. Next base: position 2,199 of record JABXJW010000323.1, on the reverse strand, counting down.
AGCAGAGCTAACAGAGTCTTGAGCAAATTAACTCTCCTTTAAAGGAGAGTATAGCACAGAGGCACACCCCCACTAAAAGAAAAGGTATCAAGGGGGGTGGTTTTTTGCTGCCTGTCTCTTATAATAGTGCCAGCTTGCTGGCACACCTTATAAACCCCCATCTCTCCCGTCCCGGTGCTGCCTGTGGGTGGAGTGGGGGCGTTCCGCCCCAACCCCCTTAGGGTGGTTTGCGTGAGCATGGGGTGTAGCTGAGAAGACGGATGCTACCCCACCCAACCTCACCCCACCCCCGGTTGGGGCGGAAAAAGTATGGTAGCGGACGGTAGCCTGGTGAATGTGCTATGCCGAGAAACTAAGAGGGTATGTGGATTTCGGTGTTGTCATACCAGGCGCGATAGTCGAACCACAAACCCACACGGTTTATGCTGCTATCGTGCCAGGTGTTATCGGGATCAATGAGGTCATCGCCCTGCGGCACCCAATCACCATCTATCATTTGCTCGAGACGGAAATAGGCGGATGGCACGTTCTGGTAGTCGTAGCCTAGGAACCAAGTAAATCTGAACTTATACCAAGTGCCGAAGGCCAAGGGTGGTTCATGGGTGAAAGAGCCGACTGTCTTTTTTAAGGCACCATTCTCATAGCGTCTGAGGTATGAAGTAACTTGGGAAAGAGTAACCTGGTAGAAGCTTAGAGGAGTGAACTGACCAATGGGCATTTGTAACCGGCAGAGGAATCTTACCCGACCCCAGGATGTGACCTGACGAACCCAGGAAACGAGACAGGCAACGGGGAGACAGAATGTGGTCGGGTATTTGCATATAGCGTAGCCATAATCACCAACGACAGCATTGAGGCTAGAGGGTACGGAAATATAGATAACAGGGTCAAGTGCCCAGCCAGGCTGAAAATCCCAGTCAGTTGTAGAGTGATGTAATTTGGGTATATCCATTTTAGGAGCTCCACAATTCGTTAAAGTGCAGGGTGAATTCCGGGGGATCCACGCCTAACCAAGTCCATGGCTCAGTAAAGTGCAGGGTGAATTCAGGTGGCTCAACGCCTAACCAAGTCCAGGGTTCTATGAAGGCTTTGAGGTATTTGCCGTCATAGTGCTTTGAGAAGATTGGGCTATCAGATGGTGATAGCTGACCTTCTACTGTACCACGGAAGCAAAACCACCTAGTTTCGCAGTATTTCCAATCTGGCTTGATGAAGGTATGAGTTAGGGTATCGTCTGGCTCGAGCTGCTCATTCTTCTGCCAGATGACAAAGCACCAGTAGGCGTCCCAGGGGACGGTTAGACCTCTGACTATACGTGTCTGGCGGTGAACCCATGGCTGCTTGGTGGTGTAGTAAAGCCAGAGGTGGCAAGGGACGTTTGTTGTTAGAACGATGGTGGCTGTGTTGGCGTCCCAGGTTTGCTGTATGTCTAGGGGTGCCCAACGGGGTATGATTGTCAAAGGTAACTCCTTATTCGGGGTGAATGTAGCCTGATAGGTAAGCTTTTTGTGAGAGGTCCCGCCCTGACATTGTGCTGCCAGTGGCTGTCAGGCGATAGGCTTCCTGGACTGGTTCCGACATGTGGTTCCAAAGCTGAGTGGCCAAGGCGAAAGCCGGCCACTGAGCTTCAACCCCCGGTGCCCGCCGGTGGCCAGGCGAACGCGGCCACGTGCGGGCACAGGGGATTCCCCGATGGACGTAGAAGTCCAGCTTACCCTTAAAGCCGTCTATGATGGCCTGTGATGGAAGGGCGGTTAGCTTAGCCATAAGAGAAATGTCAGCGGCAAGACGTTGAAGGCTAGCCTTAAGTGGCGTAGAAGGTGTAGATACCTGAATCAGCACCTTCACAAGGGTCGGCAGCATCTGGCTTGAACTGAACGAAATACTTCTTACCGGCGGTGAGGAAAGCCGAACAATCCTCAGCAGAGAGGGCGACACTTACGCCAGCGACGACTGTGGCTGCTTTGGAGTGAATGAGGGCGGTCTTGGATGAACCAAAGTAAAACTTGCCAGCGACGAGGGATGAAGGCGTCTTCTCATTGAGGTACATAATCAGGTCAATGGCATTTGCCGTAGTGGTGGTGACTGTACCGTCAGAATAAATGACCGGGATGTCAGATAGGATTTCACAGTCAATCCACGACTTGACAATGGTATTAAACCAGGTGCGAGGAGTCTTCTCACGGCTGCCGAGAAGTG
>JABXJW010000322.1 GCA_013375395.1 Desulfobacterales bacterium | reverse complement strand
ACCGATATCAGCATAAAGTACATCCCGAGCCCGATGAAAATCATCGCAGCCCACAGCGTTGTGCCCACAAGGGAGAGCCCAACGAAAGTGGCCGCCACGCCCCCGAAAAAGGCGAAGACAGTGCTATCCAGTGCCAAGGCCGCGACCATCAAGATGAACGGCAGCGCCATGAGGAACATCTGGTCTAACCCTGGGTTGTTGGGGTTCGGCTGCGCGGGATTGTTATCATCCCCCCAGCCCTCGGGAACGGCGTAAATGTCAACTGTGAAATCCATTGCCAACCAGTCGAAATTGCCGCTATGAACGGTGTAGATATTATCAAAGGTGAGCGAAACGCTCTGGATTGTCCATCCGGGCTTGTCCGTCCCAACGTCTGTGCCGGAAAACACATCCGATTCGCGGAAGAAACCCGATAGCCCCCCAGCGCAACGCACACCGCCGGCGTTAACAGGGTCCATCGGCCATATCCAAGCTTCCCAGATTTGGTCATCAGTACCATTCGTCAGGAAGGCTGCAAAATCGTCGAAGTCTGGATCATCGCTCACCGATGAGACGGTGTAGGTCTGCTCTTCGGAGGAACCATCGAACTGGATATCCTCGAAAAGGAAGGATCCAGGAGTCATACCCTGAAAAAGGTGGTGGGTAGGTACACGTGTGATGGACCAGTCAATGTCCCAACGCGCTGGCACCACTGGGCCACCAGGCCAGACTTCGTGCTCTGGGACATGAACGGCCGCTGCCAACCCGATAGCGAGGTGAAAGTCCGTCGAGGTCGTTGTGGTTCGATAGGTCTTAGAGAACGAACCCACCAATTCTGGCTCTAGCACACTCGCTGCTGATCCGCCCACGGTAACAAGCAAAAGGCCAACAACGAGTAGGAAGACCATCAGCGAACCAAAAATTCGCCCTAGCATCTTTTGCCCCCCATATGTCCAGGGCTACCAACGAGGATTGATTCGCTCTCGGACACGCTCTCGCGCGCCAAGCTGCGGTCGCTCGCCCCGTATGACAACCCTGGACCGTGACTGAAGATGAGTGATGAAATCATACATAGCCCCCTATACCGAAGCTAACATCAGCTCGATGGCATCTGCAACAACCCAGAGGATGATGAGGGCGATAAAACTCACACCGATTAACGCGGCCGTCTGAAGCCCAGTGGTGGGATCCCTCACTTGGGTGAACTTCCAAGCGACAAATCCGAGCGGCCCGAATATGAACAGGATCCTGATTGCGAACATGACCCAGACGTCCTCATCTGACAGGCCCGGCCATTCTTCGGTAGATTCCACGTAATCTGTCCACGTTTCAACTTCCGCTAATTCTTTCACTTCCCCCCCTAGAAAATCGCCCCACGTTTCGACCTCCGTCCATTCTGGCGGGACTTCTATCGACTCCTCATCCCCCCATTCTCCCCATATCGGCTCTGGGTCAGCATACTCCCCCACACAAAAGTCCGTCATCCGGCCCAGAGCCGAGTGACCAGTTGTACCGGGCCGGCATGCCCATAAACCATCCACCGTATAGGTGCGGGTGTCGGCGAGGCTGTCATTTATGTACAACTTGACGGTATCCGAACTGATCCGCATCTCCCCCCCATGCCATGTATCCACGGAAGGGGACGCGTCGGGATCCGTGTTGCTCCATTCGGTTATGTAATAGACAATGTGGTATGGGGAATCTGTGCTGATACTATAATATAATTCATTGAAAGTCCCTGTAGTCCCTTTTAGGATAGTTCCAAATGCCCGTGCGTTGCCGGGTGTGCCGAAGTAGAACTTATATCTTACTCTCTTGCCGCTGCAGTTGACTGGGGACTTGGCCCAGAACTTTTCGAATGTCCCCGTTTTGTAGACGTAATCGTCCGCGGTGTTCAGACTCCATTCACCCTCATTGTACCAAAGATCCGTGTCGATCTCGGCCCCCGTGAAATCGTCAAAGGCTTCCCAAGTATTCTTTCCGTTGCTCATGGTCGTCGCGTCGCTCTTGCCATAATACATATAGGCACTAACAGTTCCAGTGCTAGCGGGTATATATGGGATCTCAACCCAAAATTCGGCATATTTCCCGCTGACTATTTTTTCACTCCAGTAGTCCATCAAGGAGATACCGTCATTCTTAGTCCAGCGGATGTCCCCGAAATCTGTTCGGCAGTGTTCGTTCAATCCCACCTCATCATTTGGAAAATTAATCGTGGATTTCAGGACTCTATCATCCCAAGGCGTTCCGCCATACATACGCTCGGCCCACCATATAACATTATCATCGTTAGGGTCGAAAGAAAATCCCTGGGTACATCGCGACGTTGGTGGGTCTATCCTTTTCGTTTCAACAAATTCGGAACCCGTCCATTCATAAACATCACATTTTAGGGGCGTGGTTCCCTCATGCGTATTGACGTATATGTAATCGCCGAGCCATCGAATCCCTTGGTATCCTATTAGTTCGCCAGTTTGTGAAAACGTTAATGAATAATCCGCTTGATGCACCCAACTTGTGTTGTATTTTGAAACTATTTTTGAGCCAGTAGTATCCCCACAATAAACTACCCACCAATAACCATCATGAAAGGCGCAACCTTCACACCAAAGATCATTAACCGAATGATATTCAATAAAACTCAAGTCGGAAGCGTCATATACTACAATCCACCCTTTTTCCGGAGTTGTGTTCCAATTATTCGCGCCGATGTATAGTTTGCCATCCTTATAAAAAAGTGAATTTATTTGTGTTTTATCTGTTGGATTATCACCCGAACAATCGCGATTGTCGATGAGTTCCCAATCCGATATCCTGTATTTGTAAAGATGAAATTGATCATTGCCCGAAGTAACATACATATATGTTCCGTCAGACGCAACTCCTTGATGCGCCTCCAAATCACCCGTCCTGCTTTGAAAAGTAAAACTATCCATTGGTGGTACTTTGTAATAAACTTTAATTTTTAGTTGATAATTTGACTGGGCACCGGCGGTCGAACCTGTTATGGTCTGCTGTTTTCTATAATACCAGCCTGTAAGCCAACCTGGAATACCGCTGGACGCAAAATCTGCCCAAATTTCGACATCATACCATTCCTTGGCGACTGGGGTCATCAACTCAAACGTCCAAACGGCAGATGAATTTTCAAGACCCCCGCCTGTCGCTATCACCTTCCACCAGTAGTTGTCATCGGCGAGGGGTGTTGCAATGGTGTAAGTCGTGGCGGTGCCGCCGAGCTGGATATTTTCAACGGGGGATGAAAACGCCTCATCGTTATCCAGCAAAAATCGGTGGTTGGTGGCGTTTGCCCCGGTGAACCAGGTGAATGTCGGGGTATTGTCATAGATTGTGCTGTCGTTGTCGGGCGATATGAGGTCGGGGGGACCAATAATTAAAATGGC
>JABXJW010000321.1 GCA_013375395.1 Desulfobacterales bacterium | reverse complement strand
ATGGCCCGGAGGGGCACTTTCAACTTTAGTTCACTTTAGGCACTTGTTCGAGTTAGATTTGATTTTATTTTCCAAGGATTAAACCAATCCTTGGCTGCTTCCGGCTTGTCCGGGGTTAGGTGGAATATTATCTATGACCATCAAGGAGATTATATTAAAAGTCGAAGACAGGGTTGGAGAGCTTTCTCGCATTATCTCCCATCTGTATGAAAATGACGTAACCGTCCCTGCTTTCTGGGCAGGCAAAGAGAACAAGAAAGCGACCTTGCGATTCATCGCCAGTGATCCAAAGACAGCGGTTTCGGTTTTGACCGGTCTCGGTTTCAAGGCCACGATCATGGATGTGATTGCGGCCCGGGTCCCGGACCACCCCGGCGGGTTGAGCACGATCTTGAAGATACTCCGGTCTGCAAAGATCAATATACGTCACGTATATCCCTGTATTGAAACCAAGGATGCGATCTTGATCCTTGATGTTGACAAGACCGACGAGGCTGTCAAGGCTTTGAAGGACAACTGGATTAAGCTTTACGATGAGAGGCTCTACAAGATGTAGGAGCTCAGGAGCCTTGAATCGTGAGTCGAAAATCGTGAATTACAAAAAATGAAGATTCAATCATACCGATTTGGCCACATCGAAATAGACGGCAAGGCTTACGCAAAAGACGTCAAGCTGATTGGTGAGAAGGTGGCGCCGAACTGGTGGCGCTCGACCGGCCACCGTGTAGAGATAAGCGACGTGGAAGATCTGCTCGCCGCAGACGCTGAGGTCTGCGTTTTCGGCACCGGAGCCTCCGGGCTTGTGCGAGTATCTGAAGCGGTAAAGTCTGCTTTTGAAAGCCGCGGCATGAAGGTGCTGATTGAAAGAACCGAATCTGCCTGCAACACGTACAATCGGCTCACAGAAGAAGGCAAAAAGGTTGTCGCCGGCTTTCATCTGACCTGTTGAGCGGCTATCTCCCCGCAATGCCTGATTACACCCACCACCTTTCCTTGTATCCGCAAGTCGCCCTTCCTGACGACAATTGACTGCATCCCCTCATGGGCGGGCCGAAGTTCCACTTGACGTTTCCTCTTGTAATATTTTTTAATGGACACATTAGCGCCACCACGGTCTCTCCGTTTTCTGCTGTTGGCTGCTTCCTGACCACCACGAAATCCCCATCCAGTATGCCGTCGTCTTTCATGGAGCTACCGTGTTATAGGAGCTAAAGCCGAAATGGAAACATATCTCGTCAAAAGTGGGGGATCGTCCCCACTCATTTATGTATCGAGAGATATAACCCATCTCAGCATGGAAAACGCGCCGTACAAAAATACGGCGCAAGTCATTACTGTTGATCATTCATGAATGTCTTGATATATGTCGTAAAAGTTAACGTTTTTTAGGCCGTCTATTTCATGTTGAACGAAACCGCTTCGCGGTAGTTTTCATAGAGATGATTCTTTGCTCTTTGACAATTGAATAGCGTTTAGGATGGGCCTTGTGTTTTGTGCTTCATGCCCGTTTTCATCTTCACAGGCTTCCCAAGGCTGAGCTTCTTTTTGTAGAAGTGTAGACATCGTTGACCCTCTACAAAGAGAAAGGAGGCAGGTTATGGGAAGGTTAAAGGATCAAATGAAGATGGATATGGAGCTGAAGAACTACAGCCTCAGGGCCATGGAGACCTACCTTGGCTGTGTGAGAGGTTTTGCTGCTTATTATGGCAAATCCCCGCAGGAGATGGGCTATGATGAGATTCGCTATTATCTGCATTACCTGCTCAAGGACAAGAAGGCCTCTCAGTCAGCCGTCAACCAGGCGTATAGCGCTCTTAAATTCTTGTATCAGACCACGCTTGGAAGGGAGTGGGATTCGTTCAAGATTCCCAGATGCAAGACGAGGAAGAGGCTTCCGGTGGTGCTGTCCAACCAAGAGGTTGAACGTCTTTTATCGGCAACGCGGAACCTGAAGCACCGAGCGATCCTGATGACCATCTATTCGGGCGGGCTCAGGCTCGGGGAAGCGACCGATCTGAAGGTATCTGACATAGACAGTGAACGTATGACGATAAGGGTGCGTGGTAAAGGCGACAAAGACCGTTATACGCTGCTTGGCAGACGCACCCTGGAGATCCTTCGAGTCTACTGGAAGATTTACCATCCAGCAGACTGGCTATTTGCATCAAGACGGCTTGATCAGCCCCTGTGCCATTCAAGCATACAAAGGGCGTTTAAAGAGGCGCTTCGCAGGTCAGGGATCAAGAAGCAGGCTTGTGTTCACAGCCTCAGACATAGCTTTGCCACTCACCTGTTGGAAGCCGGAACGGATCTTTACCACATTCAGCGTCTGTTAGGACACACAAGCCCGAAGACGACCACGATTTATCTGCACGTAGCGCGCAAGGACTTAGCCCACATTGTAAGCCCCATCGACCTTTTGCAAGATCCTGAAGAACCTGCTCTGTAGGGCAGGTTCCCATGAAAAGATCGTTGGAGGTTGCCCATATCTTTCGGGCGTACGGACCGGCGTATCGGGATGCACATGGTGACAGACTGTCCGTAAGGCACCTGCGGGCCATGCGGGCCATTGAGCTATGCCGTACCGCAGAGCTTGGCGGTCATGTGGACGAATGTGACCATTGCGGCGCATTAAGGATAAGCTATAACTCTTGCCGCAACAGGCACTGCCCCAAATGCCAGTGTTTGGACAAGGAGCGGTGGCTTGAGGCCAGAAAAAAGGATGTGCTGCCCACGCCCTACTTCCACCTGGTTTTTACTGTTCCCGAGAGCCTGAGGCCATTGGCCTTAAGGAACCAAAGGGTGGTTTATGACATTGTTTTCAAGGCTGCTTCTGAGACTCTGAAAGATCTGGGCAAAGATCCAAAACACCTTGGGGCACAGATCGGTTTTATTGCCATTTTGCACACATGGTCACAGACCTTGATGGACCATCCGCATGTTCACTTCATCGTGCCGGCAGGAGGACTATCCCTTGACGGCAGGAGGTGGATTGGCTCTGACAAGAAGTTCTTTATCCCGGTGAAGGTTCTTTCTGGCTTGTTTAGAGGAAAGTTTCTTTATTACCTGAAGAAAGCATACGATTCAGGAGAACTGAAATTTCCAGGCAAGATCGGCCAGTTAAAAGGATCCATTTCCTTCGATAAGCTGTTGGCCGGCCTTTATAATCAACGGTGGGTGGTTTACTGTAAGCCCCCCTTCAAGAAAGCTCAAAGGGTGCTCGATTATTTGGGCCGCTACACGCACCGGGTGGCGCTTTCCAATGACCGCATTGTAAAGATAGAAGACGGCAAGGTGATCATAAGATACCGCGATTCATCTGAGGGTGACAAGATCAAGTTGATGCCACTCGATGCCTTTGAGTTTATTCGTCGTTTTTTGCTCCA
>JABXJW010000048.1 GCA_013375395.1 Desulfobacterales bacterium | reverse complement strand
CGTCTCGCATAGCGAGAATTTAACGGGGCAGGGGATGCAGCGCAACGCAGAAGTTGGACTTTTTACGAAGCCGTCAAACTTGTGAGAAGAGATGATGACCGACCCTAGAGAACAGATCGAATTTGATGTACTTTTTGTGGGAGGCGGCCCGGCGGCCCTTGCCGGCGCCGTCCATCTCATGCAGCTTGCCAAAAGGAGAGGCGTTGACCTTGAGGTGGGGCTCATTGAAAAGGGAGCAGACATAGGTTCTCATGCGTTGAGCGGCGCTGTGCTTAACCCGATCGCTCTCAAGGAGCTTATGCCCAACTACAGGGAGGCGGGCTGCCCCATTGAGACGGACGTTTGGGGGGATGGATTCTATTTCTTGACCAAAAGCTCTTCTTATGCGGTCCCTTTTGTGCCCAAATATATGAGGAACAAGGGATTTCACATAATAAGCCTGTCCAAGTTTGTCCGTTGGCTGGCCGGCATTGCCGAAGATTTGGGCGTGAATATCTTTCCGGGTTTTGCCGGAAAAGAGGTGCTTTACGGCAGGGATGACAAAACCATCATTGGGATTCGCACGGGAGACAAGGGGCTTGGCAAGGACGGCGCTCCAAAGGCAAATTTTGAGCCGGGTGTGGACATCATGGCAAAAGTGACGGTCCTTGGAGAAGGCGCTAAGGGCGCGCTGCTTGGAGAGCTTTCAAGCAAGTTGAACATCTTTTCAGGTAAAATGCCTCAGATCTTTGAAACCGGCGTCAAGGAGGTTGTCCAACTCGCTGAAAACAGCTTTTTTGCAAATAGTCCCTTCAATGATATCCACACATTCGGCTATCCTCTTGGCCTGGGCACCCACGGTGGCGGCTTTATCTACGAGATGAAGGAAAACCGAGTGTCGATCGGGCTGGTCGTGGGATTGGGGTATAAAGATCCCATGCTCGATCTGTATGAAGAATTCATAAAGTTCAAACGGCACCCGTTTGTGCGTAACATCATAGCTGACGGTCGTGTTATGGAACAAGGGGCCAGAGTGACTGTAAGCGGCGGCTATTACACCGTGCCGAAGCTGGCTGTTGACGGCGCAGTTTTTGTGGGCGCAAGCGGCTCCATGTTAAACGCGCAAGGGCTCAAAGGAATCCATAGTTCCATGAAATCCGGGATGCTCGCAGCAGAGGCGATCTTGGAGGCATTGTCCAAAGGAAGCTTCACTCAAGAGACCTTGGCCTATTACCGGCATCTGTTTGAAAACAGTTGGCTTGGAGGTGAACTCTACAGAGGTAGAAATTTTACCCAGGCCGTATCCAAGAAGGGGCTAAGCAAGTTTTTCCATTTGGGCGTCCAGTATCTGACAAACGGCAGGGGTATCTTTGACAAAATGCCGATAAAGAAGGACTCTGAGAGCTTGGAACCCTTAAAAGTAGGCATTTCAATACAAAGAGATACAAAACAGGCATACGATGGGGTGCTCTTTGTAGATAAACTAACCGGTGTGTATCTGTCCAAGACCCAGCACAGGGAGGATCAGCCTTGCCATTTGATTGTCCATGATCCGAATCTATGTATGGATGAATGTTTCAATAAGTATCGATGCCCATGTACAAGATTTTGTCCCGGCAATGTCTACGAAATGGACCTTGACGACAAAACCCAAAAAAGAAGGCTCAAGCTGAATCCTTCAAATTGTCTTCACTGCAAAACTTGCGAGATCAAGGATCCGTACGGAAATATTGCCTGGACCTGCCCGGAGGGGGGTGATGGGCCGAGATACACAGTCATGTGACGCCCCGGTCCTGACAAGCAGGATGGAATTTGATCCGAGCCGTCTAATTTGGACTTTCAAATAACTAAATCATAACCATTTGATATAATTGACAAGTTATTTTCGGTTACAGTGCCGCAGGCGGCATAACATAGCTTTTTACGAGACCGTCAAGCTTGCGAGGCATGCGGAACGGTTCAAATTTTGGGTGAACCCTGAACCCTGAACCTCTAAACCCCTGAACCTCTAAACCCCTGAACCTCCTAATATTTCCTCAATATATCCCTTCTACAGCTTTGTGCCATATGTGGTATGGGCGAGGCCGAGACACGCAATATATGATAATTTAATATAATTTACATCTAATTTAATATAATTTACTTGACAATTTGGCCCAAATTATGCATCGAAGTCTATTCGGGGTGATGTCCGTCCAAAAACAGGTTCCCCTCACTCTCCGCATCACGGAGCATGGAGTTTAGGGATTTCCGGTCGGACATGAGAAAGATGATCTGTTGTGATTAATTGGACCAACAGGAGGCAGTTCACATGGGAAAAAATGCGTTAAAAGAGATTCGGGAGTCGTTTTTGATGAGCAAGGCCGAACTTGCAAGAAAGGCCGGCATCTCTCCTATCACAATTGACAGGGTCGAAAAGGGCATGGATTGTCGCATGGAGACGAAGCGTAAGATCCTGTTGGCCCTTGGTTACAAGGTTTCCGACAAAGAAAAGATATTCGCCGACTAAAGAGGGCACATGTTTTTCAGAAAGAAAGACCATCTCATCGGATTGGATATCGGCTCCCGAACCATAAAGCTGGCTGAGGTGGTGCGGAAAAAGGGGCGTCGAATCCTGCAAAAGTTCGGTATGGCCAACCTGCCGGAAGGCGCCATTGTTGAAGGCCGTATCAAGGAGCCCGGAGTGGTGGCCGGTACGATCAGGCAGCTTGTTAGGGACTTGAAAGTCAAGGAACAGAATGTGGCCACCTCTGTTGCCGGCTATTCAGTCATCATCAAGAAGATCGTTACGGGCAAGATGTCCGATGAAGAGCTTCAGGACAGCATTCAATACGAGGCCGAACAGTACATACCCTTTGACGTAAAGGATGTGAATATTGACTTTCAGATTCTTGAGGAGCACGAGGCAAATCCGAATCAGATGAACGTAATGTTGGTTGCAGCCAAAAAGGAAGTCATAAATGAATATGTAAGTCTCATAGAAACGGCAAACCTGAATCTCTGCGTGATCGATGTTGACGTCTTCGCCTTGGAAACGGCCTTTGAGGAGAATTACTTTGATAAGGAAAACAATGTTGCCCTCATTGACATTGGGGCGAACAAACTGAATGTGAACATCATCAGGAATAATGTCTCGGCTTTCACACGGGATGTGGATATTGGAGGCGAGGAAATCACACGGGAGATCGTTTCACGGTTTGATTGTTCCTTTGAAGAGGCCGAGGGCATAAAGTTCAGGCCGGCAACCGGCAAGATGCCAAAGGAAGAGCTCCAAGAAATCTTTTCGTCCTTTATCTCAAAATGGAGTGGTGAAATCAGACGCGTTATAGATTTTTACTATTCCACATATCCCGATGTGGAGATAAAGCGGATCATCGTGAGCGGAGGCGCAATACAGAGCCCCGGTCTTGTTGAATATTTGGGGACCGAGACCTCTATTGAGGTGGAGATGTTCGATCCATTCATAACATTGGACATCAACGAAAAAAAACATGACATGGGCTATCTCAGGCGCATTGCGCCTCAAGCTGCGATATGCATGGGCCTGGCATCCAGGAGGGTGAACGATAAGTGATCAGGATCAACCTTTTGCCGGTTCGAGCCGCACGCAAAAAGGAGAATATTCGCCGGCAGGTGTCTGTGTTTTTCCTGTGTATTGTTTTTGGCCTCAGTCTCATGGTGTACGTTGTGGTTTGCTTGAACAGCACGATATCCGGACTCAGCGGCAAGGTTGAGGCTGCCGGCGCAGACCTAAAGAAATATCAGGCGATTGTGAAACAGGTTGAGAAGATGAAAAAAGAGCTCCGGAAGCTGGAAGAAAAGAAGGGTATTATAGACAAGCTTGAAGCGGACCGGAGCGGCCCCATTCGCTTCATGGACGCTCTCACAGGCATTGTGGTTGCAGACAAGATGTGGCTTACGAGCCTGAAAGAGACTAAGGGCAAGATGATACTTGAGGGTGTGGCCACCGACAACAAGACGGTTGCCGATTTCATGACTCACCTTGAAAAATCGCCCCGTTTTGAGGGGGTGGACCTTATATCCTCCAAACAAATCAAGATACACGAGGACAAGAAGTTCAAAAAATTTACAATAACCTGTCGGTTATCAAGCCGGGCGCCGGAAAAAGGACCAAGAACAAGCTAAGTCGAGATGGCGAAGATCCTGCCAAGTCTTACATTTGAAAAGATTGAGGCATTCACCCATGTGCAGAGGCTCTTGATCTGTTTGAGCACGTTCTTGATCCTCGGGGGTGCATATTTTTATCTGATTTATATGCCGAAATCCGGCATGGTCAACGAGTTGAAGAAAGAATACGAGGAACTCCAGATCAGGCTGGCAAGGGCAAAGGCAGCTTCAAAAAGCCTTGAGAAGATCCAAAAACAGTACAAAGAGGTCGATGTAGAATTCAAGCTTATGCTGGAATTGTTACCCGACAAGAAGGAAATCCCGAGTCTGCTTGAGAGCATATCAAAGTCGGGAAGAGATTCGGGCCTCGAATTCCTCTTGTTCAAGCCTGACAATGAGGCGCGCAAGGGTTTCTATGCCGAGATCCCGGTAAAGATAGAAGTTGAGGGAGGATATCATGATCTGGCTATGTTTTTTGATAAAGTTTCAAGGCTGCCCAGGATCGTCAATATTTCCAATATCAGCATCAAGGGCGTGAAAGATTCGAAAAAGGATACGAAAAAGGATGCGGGACGCCTGAAGGCATCGTGTATGGCTACAACTTACAGATTCGTGGAAGCTCCAAAAGCCGCACCGGCAAACGGAAAGTCAAAAAAGGCAAAAGGGGGCTGATATGACGATGGCGGTCGGTGCTCGCAATTTGCTCCTCGGGTTGATCCTGATGCTGGTTGCTTCAGCCGGTTGCGGGGATCATACGGAATCCGAGCCCTCCCGGCAGCAGGCAGTGCTTCGAAAGAAGGTCGTCGCGCCCAAGGAACCGGCCTCTCATGTCGTGAAACCTAGAGGGTCAGCCGCCGTCAAATCCAAAACGGCCAAGGTTGCAGCCACGTCCGGACAAGCGGCACAAACGCCGGAGGAAAAAGCCACAGGGAAAATTTCCGATACCAAGGACGTGAAAAAGCCTATCTTGAGCGAAACCGAGCCTGAAGCCGCCACTGCCGGTAAAGAGCGCTTGGCCCTGCCGGATGAATCGGGCGGCGAGGCGCTCGGCGAACCGGTTGCGGAAAAGGTCGCCTACTTCTATGATCGGACGGGGAAACCTGATCCTTTCAAATCACCTTTTGCAATAGGGCCGGACCGTGTGTCTCCTGCCGACAAGAAGCCAAAGAAGAAGAGGGCGCCTCTCACGCCGCTTCAGAGGATAGACTTGAGCCAACTCAAACTGGTGGGGATTGTCATCTCGCCTACCGGGGACAAGGCCTTGGTGGAAGGACCTTCCGGCAAGGGCTACATTATCTCCAAGGGAACATACGTTGGCACGAATTTCGGGCGGGTCAAACGGATACTAAGGGACAGGATCATTGTTGAAGAAGAAGTAGAAGATTTCCTTTCCGGTGAAATGAAGATTCAAACCACGGAGCTAAGACTTAAGACGAAGGTCGGAGATGTATAAGATGAATGGCAACGTCATAGCAGCTTGGAAAAAGAGATGGCCGTTGTTTGTGCTTGGGGTCGTGTTTGTCCTTATCGGCTGCGCGTCCAAGCCTCCCGCCAAACCGGCAGCGGTCGCGCCTGAGTCAACTTCAAAGGAGAAAACGATTCACAGAATTGCCGTTTCCGAAGACAAGGCAACGGTCCTGGTGAGCATATGTGCAAACCGGCCGCTATCCTACACGGCAGTGAAACACCAGTTTCCGGTTGGCGTGGTCTTGTATTTTCCTGATACTGCCTTAAGAGGGGTTAAAGACAGCTATGTGCCGGAGACCACGTTGATCAAGGCCATCCAGGCATCTGAACTGAAGGCCAAGAGGCGTTCATCACGGATTGAGATCCGCTTGAACGAAGATGTGCCTTACGAGGTAAGTCGGGTGGAAAATAAGGTTTTGGTATGCCTCAAGAACCCGGTTCCGGCGCCTGAGGAGGTTAAGGAGACGGGAGAAGGGCTTGAGGTTGCGCAACAGATGGAACTCAAGCCACAACCGGAGGCGAAGCCTGAACCGGCTGCAGTTCCGTTCGCAACCGAGGAGGTCAAAAAACCGGCTTGGGTCAACAGAATCGATTTTGAAATGATGAAAGACGGCAAATCGCGGGTCATCGTGGGGACCACCGGAAAGGTTCGGTACGAAACAGAGAGGGTGTCGGAGAAAAGGATACTGTTGAAGCTTTTTGATACAAGGATTTCAAAATTTCAAAAGAGGCCCCTTATTACAACGAGATTCGAGAGTGCGGTCGACCGGATTCTTCCTGTACAAACCCCGAAAATGGGCGACATGGCCGTCATAGTAATAGAACTGCGGGAGGCGGTGCCTTATAGAATCCAGCAAAAAGAAAAACTCTGTCTCCTTGACCTTGAGGCGTCTGCCGTTCCTCCGCGCCCCATGGCCGAAGCGGAGCGGCCCGAGTGGGTGCGGCGCATGAAGGAGGCTGATGCGGCGGTTGTACAAGAAGCGAAAAGACCGCCCGCAGAGCCTGTCAAGGTGGAAGCGAAAAAGGTTAAGGCGTACACGGGGGAGAAGATATCGCTCGATTTTCAGGATGCAGACATTCACAATATCTTTCGAATCCTTCATGAGGTTAGCGGAAAGAATTTTGTCATAGGGGCTGACGTCAAGGGCAGAGTCACCTTAAGACTCGCCAGTGTCCCCTGGGATCAGGTCCTGGATCTCATCCTGAAAATGAACAAGCTTGACACAATTGTTGATGGCAATGTTGTTCGCATTGCAACACTTTCGACCTTGGAAACGGAACAGAAGGCCATTAAGGCAAAACTGAAGGCCGAACAGGATGCAAAAGAGCAGGAGCCTTTGGTCACTGAATATATCCCGGTCAACTACGCAGATGCCTCAGAGGTGACAAAGCACTTGGAGGGGATCAAGAGCGACCGTGGAAAGGTAAGTTTTGATGAACGAACAAATAAGATTATCATTAAAGATACAACGGAGTCTATAAAGAATGCCAAAGAGGTCATCGAGAGGCTGGATGTGGTCACCCCTCAGGTGATGATAGAGGCGCGGATCGTGGAAGTCGACAGCAACTTTACACGCGACCTCGGGGTTCAATGGGGTGGGGACGTCTATGCTCCGGACGGCAATACCATATTCGGGCCTGTTTTTCAGGAATGGGACATAGCGGGCTCGAATGCCCTCACACCGCCTGGCGACAATAGACAGCGCATCCCAAAGCCCTGGGCTCAAAACCTTGCAGTCAACCTTCCGCCGAGTACGCCTTCCAGCGGCATAGGGTTTCACTTCGGGAGAATTGCCGGCTCCCCGGTAAATCTTGATGTAAGGCTGCTCGCCATGGAGAGCCGTGGGAGAGGAAAAACCGTATCTGCGCCAAAAGTCGTAACCCTGGACAACAAAGAGGCATTTATCACACAGGGGACCGAGATCCCTTATCAAACACTCGAGGAGGGAACAGTCACCCTCAAATTTGTAGAAGCTGTGTTAAAACTGACGGTTACACCGCATATCACGCTGGATGACCGCATTAATATGAAGATCAATGCCAAGAAGGATGCTCCTGACTGGGGTAATGCCGTTGGAGGCACGCCTGCCATAGACAAGAAAGAGACGGAAACGGAACTGCTTGTCAATGATGGGGAGACGATCGTGATCGGCGGGATCCTGACGAGTACGGACGAATTGACGCAGAAGAGCGTGCCTTTCTTTTCAAAGATTCCCTTGTTGGGGTGGCTTTTCAAGTCAAAGTACACGTACAAGAAGAAAGAAGAATTGCTAATTTTTATTACACCGAAGATCATAAGACTTGAAAGGTCGCCAAAGGCAATTTCCTAGATGACGGCCGGATGCTTTCTTAAAAAATTGAGCGTCTTACAAATGCCTCCGGGTTTTATTACTATTTTCAATACCCCGCTGCTTGCGGCGGGGTTGCCGCTCAGCTCCCTCTCCCTCCAGGGGAGAGGGTTAGGGTGAGGGGGTATAAAGGTGAGGGGGTATAAAAAGGGAGCTTCATTTGGTGCAATTATTGCAGTGCATTGGGCACATACGACATACGAAAGGAGCTTGCAATGAAGAAGAAATACTTGCGACAAGGCTCTTTGTTTGTTTTCATTTTTTGTGCTCTTGTTCCGCTTGTTTCATGCGGACTTGAAGGCATTGGCGATACCGCCTCGATCCAACTTTCAGCCGCGGATTCAAGCATCCCGGCAGACGGCGCAAGCTCTACGGCTATTACGGCCACAATTAAGGACAGCTCCGGGCAGCCTGTTCTGGTGGGGACCCCTGTAAGGTTTTCCACAACACTCGGCTCTTTTTCCAACGGTAGTAGATCCTATACCGCGTCAACGCCTGACGTGTTCGGCGACGTATCGGTTTCTTTGATCGCGGGCACCATATCCGGCGACGCAATTGTGACCGCAACGTCCAACAGCGTTACTCAAAACGTCAGTGTGGAACTCACCGAAAGCGTAGCCGGCGCCGGCACTGCCGGCAACCCCGCATCTATCGAAGTACACTCGGTTCAAAGGGAATCGATCAGTGTAACAGGCTCGGGCGAGCCGGAAACGTCCAAGGCAACCTTTGTCCTAAAGGACATAAACGGCCTTGAGGTGGCAGACGGCTACACCGTAAACTTTTCCATTGTAGGCGGTGGAGTCGGCGGCGGCGAAACCATTTCAAGCAGTTCGGATACGACCCTGGGGGGATATGTGGATACGACCCTTCAGAGCGGGACCACCGCCGGAACGGTCAAGATCAAGGCGGAATTGTCAACGGATCCATCCGTTGCAACAAATGTCAGCATCACGATACAAGGCGGCCCCCCATACGGAGAGCACCTGGGTCTGAATCCGGAAACGCTCAACATAGCGGGTCTTGTCACTGCAGGCCTTGAAGACACTGTGACGATGCGTGTGACGGACAAGTATTTCAACAATGTTCCTGACGGATCATCTGTCTATTTTACGTGCGATTACGGGGGGATAACCGGAGCCGACACAACGGAATCAAATGACGGGCAAAGCACCTCCTTTGCAAGCGCCACCCTGACTTCGCAGGTCCCGGACCCGGCTGACGGTTTTGTAACACCTGCCACCTCCACCCAGTCAGGGGCCTATGCCAGGGTGCTTTGCATGGCAATCGATTCGACGGACAGCGATATCATCTACCTTGGAACCGACGGCGGGGGCATATTCAAGACCACGAACGGCGGCACGGACTGGTCCCAGGTGGGCAAGCCGCAAAAGGGCCTCACAAACGGTATTGTCCGGGATATCGAGATCGATTCGGAAAACCCCGCTATCGTCTATGCGGCCACTGACGAGGGTGTCTTCCGCTCTACAGGGAGCGGCGATGAGTGGGAATATATGACCCGCGCAAAGGAGATAACTGGAGAAGGGCCGATCGGCGACGTCGCACCGCTTGACTCGACTCTTGATACAACGGACGCGGACAATGACGGCTATTCCGACGAGGTTTACACCTTTACATATTACAGCAACGCGATTCGCTCGAAGACCCATGTATATTTAACAAATCCGGGGCAAACAATAACCGTGGAAACCGATCAATATATCTACACGTCTGCCAAGACAATCAGGTTCATTGTCATGGACCTTGACCTTTTGGGCTACGACGGTTGGTCAATTACCATCGACTACACAACGCCCGTCATGATTTCGGCCGATTGTCCAGTACGCGCCCTTGCGCTGCGTAACGATGTGACAGGCGCCCCTGAAACCTCTCGGACATTATATGCCGGCACTTACGGCAACGGCATCTATCAATCGCAGGATTCCGGGTTTAGCTGGACCGCGAAAAACTCCGGGTTAAGCGACCAGGACGTGCTGTGCCTTGCCATTGACCCGACAGCCCCTAACAGCACCATGTATGCCGGCACCCAGGGCGGCGGGGTCTTTAAGACTGTCGACAGCGCGGCCACCTGGGCTGCTTCAAACAGCGGGCTTCCTGCCAGCGTGATACATGCTATCACCATCGATCCCAATACTACGGCAAACCTTTATGCCGGCACGGAGCAGGACGGGGTCTACCGCAGCATCAACGGCGGAGGCGCCTGGCTAACGCCTGCAACCAACGTGACAAGCACCCGTGTGACCAAGATTGTCCTTGACAGCACGGCCAATCCGGCCACTGAAATCTATGCGGCCACTTACGGGGACGGCACAGATCCCTTGGGGGGTGTCTACAAGAGTTCGAACAGCGGCGACACGTGGACGCGCCTGACCGCGCTGAGCGAAAACCACGTGCACGCCCTCGGGATTATCGCGGCCTCACCGGATACCCTCTTTGCAGGCACATGGGGCCGCAACATTTTCAGGAGCGCGGACGGCGGAACCACGTGGAGCGCCTTGAACGGCTCTGCCCCGGACGAGCTGACCAACCAGATATTTGCCACATCAAAGGTGCTCTTCTCGGGCTATACCGCTGCCAATGTGGTGGTGCAGACCGATACCGACTGGCCCTGGCAGGGGGCAGGCGGGGACGATTACCAGAATGACGACACCAAGCGTGCCTGCATCTATCACGGTGGTTACGCTGCCTTCGTCTTTACGGTGCAGGATGCCAATGGAAATCCATTGGTTAATGGCACAACGATTTCAGCCAGCGTTGACCATGGGAAGCTTTCGGGAAACAAGAGCGAGACGCTTCCCGATACACAGACGAACCGAGATTATTGGCTTACGTGGACGAACGATATCACGGTCACTGAGAACAAGACCGGAACCCTTACCATCAAGGTGACCTCGGAGGACAACGGCGATTTTACGACTACCGTCACTCGCGGCCTCATAAAACCGGTTGCAGTGGAGCTTTCGACAACAACGCCGGTAGCGACCACCACGGTAACCGTGACCCCGTCAGGCGGCTCTGAGACAATGGATTACAGCGGGGCAGGCAGCGGAACGGAAAACGCCTTCGGAGGATATACCGTCAAATGTCCAAATATCGAGGGTGATGAGCCCTGCAATGTCGGTGGCAGTGTGTCGTGCACTGCCGACGTCGCGGCGGGTGTTACAGAAAGGGTCGTGGTCATAGACGACGTAACCGGCGAGTCTGTTTCGGCGACATGGACAACAAAGTGAGATAAGAATACCAATATGCGGCCCACACGCAAAAGGAACTCGGCTCAGATGGCTCGCAAAATAATCTTCTTTCTTTGTTTCGGCATTGCGGTTGGTTTCCTTTGCCTGAAAAGTTCCAATGCAGAGGAGGGCACGGACAGAGTCCTCGAGCTTCAGTCAGGGCTCTACCATACCGTCCAGGAAGGGGATACGCTCTGGGATCTTTCAGTGCGGTTTTTCGATACCCCCTGGGTGTGGCCGGATCTGTGGCAAAAAAACCGGCATATCAAAAACCCCCACTGGCTGGAGCCCGGAGAACGCATACGAATCTTTGGCCTCAAGGGCGCCGAGACAATTCGTGAAGCAAGGCCGACGCCGCCTGTTTCACGTCCGGTTGAAGCTCCTCCGGTTGAAACCCCGGTTGAAACCCCGGACCTTCCGTATTACCTGTATCCTGCCATTGACAGCGTGGGGTTCATAAAGGAAAAGCCCCTCACCCCAAGGGGCTCTATCGCCAAAGTGAAGGGGGACAAGTTAATGATCAGCACCGGGGATCCGGTCTATATCCGGCCTATTGGAGGCATCGACTTTGCAACAGGCGATCGTTTTGCGGTGTTTCGGATAGTTAAGCGTCTAAAGGACCGGGACACCAAGGCGGTCATTGGATTTCAGCACTACATAGTGGGCGTGGTTGAAATGGTCGAGGTGGCGCCGGAGTTTTGCGTTGCCAGGGTTGTTCGGTCGTTTGGCGACATTGAACTCAATGATCTCCTGATGCCGTATGAGGAACGATCACCCAGGATTACGCTCACGGAAAGTAAGAAAGGACTGAAGGGGAGGATTATCATTTCCGAGGAACATCAGGCCATCTTTGCCGACCATGCGATTGTGTTTATTGACAAGGGGGACAAAGATGGCGTCAAGATCGGCCAGTCATACAGCATTTACTATCAGGACAAAGAGCGTATCGACCCAAAAGCAAAAGCCGTGCTGTTGTCGCCCGTAGACTTCGGCAGGCTCCTTGTCCTTCACACGGAAGAAACAACCGCCACGGCCCTTGTGACCATGGCCGAGAAGGCCGTTAAATCATGGGCAACAATCCATGCGGTGCAATAGTCATTGGTCACCGGGTATGCGTTCACAGGTTCAGGGTTCACCGTTCAGGGTTACCTTTCTTTCGTTGACCTTGCTCGCCTGCCTGTGCGTCGCACGCAGACAGGTAGGCCAGCAAATACTTGATGAAACCTCAAATCGATCTATTTTCATGGCTTCTTCATTCAGAACTTACGGATCACCTGCCCGCTCGCCAAGCTTGCGAGGCAGGCGGGACGGTTCAGATTTTGGGTGAACCCTGAACCTCTGAACCTCTGAACGTTTAAGTCATTGGCACCACACTAAACGGCCCAACGTGAATTCCCAATCCCCAAATCCGCCAATTCATTTTTTCCTTTGCAATTTTGATGGTTTCGTAGAAAGTCCAAATTAGACGGCAAAGTAATCCGCCGAAGGCGGACCAAATTCAAGGCGCGCACCTCTTTTTAAGCCGTCAGGCGCAATCCTGAGGGATGAGGCGTACTTATGGTACGCCGCAGTGACGAAGGATGCAGCGCAACACAGAAGTTGGACTTTTTACTTTGCCGTCAATTTTTTTATCTCGGCCAAGGCTGTCTCTGCCAGTGGGGAATCCGGTGCCAGTTCTGCGACCTTTTGGAATGAGGAAACGGCCTTTTTTATGTCGTACTGCCCGGCATAGGCATGTCCCAGGTCATAATAGGCAACGGCAAAGCGGGGTGCATACCGGACCGCCTTTTCCAGGCAAGAGGCCGCTGCCGTGTAGTTGCCGACGGCCATATAGGCCAACCCCAAGCCTCGGTATGCCGTAGGAAAGCGGGGACTAGCCTCAATGGCCTTCCTGTAAAAGTTGATCGCGCCGGGATAGTCCTTTTTTCCACGGTATGCCTCTCCAAGGTTGCTCAGGGCAAAATGTGGCGTGGCGTACAATAAATTGGCATGGGCTCGGTTGAAACATGATATGGCGTTATCCCACTGCTCCAGCCTCAGATAGACGCTGCCCATGGCATTGAATGCCTCTGAATAATCGGACTTGAGTGCCACTGCCTTCTTGAAATGGGAAATGGCCAGTTCGAATTCTCCTTTTGCAAAATATGCCAGCCCCAAATCGTAGTACAGAAATGGGTCTTTGTTGTAAAGCTTTTCCGCCTTTAAGAATTCGGCAAGGGCCGATGCAATGTTTCGCTCGGCCAGGTATCCTTCGCCGAGGCGCTTGGAGGTCTCGGCCTTGTTCTTGCGTACGGCCGAGTCTGTGCCGCAGGAAAACGAGACCAAGGAGGCATACAAACAAGCCAAAAAGACAATGTATCGCTTCACCATAATCCGACTACTCCTTAATGGTCAATAGTCATCGGTCACTGGTCATTCAACCTGCCATTGGCATGATATTGTGAAATTACTAACCCCACTCCTTTATCTTCAGCACTCTGATCTTTTTTTCCCTCAAGAAATCGCACAGCCTCGGGTGTGGCGCCACCCTGGTCAACAAGTCCCTCTTGCCGTTGGAGTGTGAGACCAGGAGCCCCGGAACGGCCAGGGAAGCGCTCTTGGACAGTTTTCGGTCCGCAGCCCAGAACCCCGGGCCGTCAGAATAGGCAATTCCTATTGAATCCAGGATGTTCCTTGCAATGGAAAGGAGGCCGTCCTCTGTTCCTATTGATATCACTTTCAGTCCGCGTGACTCAACGGACGATTTTGCGTCGCCGTAAAAGGTTCCGAAATCGACCACCAGATCCAGACCATCTCCGCCATGTATAAGATTTGCCGTTGTTTGAACCTGAAAGCCTGCGTAATCAAAAGATATGGGCACACCGGGCTCATAGGAATAGCCCAATGCCTTGGTGAATCCGGACACAAACGCCTCCTGGCCTGAGCCGTCTATTGTGAACATGCGGGTGCCTTTGAGCGCATTTTTTTGAAAGGGCCGCACCTTGTTTCTCTTCCTTGGCCCAATGAGTATGTCAACGACCCGGATATTCCTCCTGGCCAGATATTCTACGAGCGCGGCGGACGTGCGCTCACGCGGGTCTTCTATCAATGTTATGCACTTATATGCCGGCCGGGGTCCCTTGTCGGCGCTTTGAGACATGATCCAGTCGCCTCTCAGGGTGACCTTGACTCCATCGTCAAAAACAGGGAGGTCGACGGTCCTTTCAACTTTTCCGCCAAATATGGCGCCAACCACCCTGTCCAGTACCACTGCATCCGCATCTTGCGTGGCCATGCTGATGATCACGAGGTCCTTCCAAAAGCAACGTATCACTTCTTCAACATCATGCGGAAGCCCCTTGCCTTTGTCCAGGAGAACATATCGACCGTCTGCCAGTTCGATAATCGGGTATTCTGAAAGATCCAGACAAAGATCCGGCTTGCCTTTTACCGGAAAGTAACACCGGCCGGAGTCCAAAAAGTAGCCTTCTATTCCTGCTACGGTTTCCGAAAGCACCTGATGCCAATGCTGAGCACCGCGCTCCGTTGGCAACGGCTTTGCCGCTGAGATGGCGGTAGACTTTGCGGGTGCAGCTCCGGCCGAGCCGCGCGATGCCGGGACCTGCTTGCCGGGGGGCATTGCGTGGCCGGGCTCTTTTGCGGCAAGACCGGGGATGCGGATCTGCTGGCCGGGATAGACCATGTTCATATCCTTGATGTCCGGGTTGAGGCGCTGCAAAATCTTCAAATAATCTTCAGGAATCCGGTCCCATTCGAGTCCAAAGCGTGCTTCGATGATCCCTGACAGGGAATCGCCGGAACGTACCTCGTGATAAGTGTAGAGGATATCGGGTATGATCGGGATGGTAATGTAGCGGGGTTTGACATCAGGAGCCTTTTTTCTGACCGCAACCTGTTTCAATGGAACCAGGATCTTCTGGCCGGGATAGATCTTGTGCACGTTCTTTATGTGGGGGTTGAAGTGTTTTAGAATGGAGATGAATCTCGGAAAGTCATTTGCCGAAATGCGTCCCTTCCGCCTCAGTAAGTCCCAGACGTAGTCACCCCTCTGAACAGTGTAGAAGTCGCATATTATGTCCGAACCGCTGTACTTCTTTATCGTATAAATCTTATACGGCCTGTGCGGCTTTGCCCCCCATACCGGCAAGGCAGACAACAACACTGCCAGGATAATTCCTATTGCCGTCAATTTTGGTCGATTTGAACACATTCGTGCCAATTTTCCTCAGGAGACCATCCGGATCAATGCGCGGTTTTCAAGCCGGCGCCCTTTAGGGCTTTTTGTGCATTCATGGTTTTATGGCACAATAATTGCCTGATTTCAATATATGATGGTAAGAATTCAGCCTTTTGAAAGGATGGCGGCTTCAACGGCGATCAAATTTTGAACCGGGTAACTGTCTGAGTATGCGTTCACAGGTTCAGGGTTCAGAGGTTCAGGGTTCAGAGGTTCAGGGTTCACCGAAAATCTGAACCGTCCAGCCTGCCTCGCAAGCTTGGTGAGCGGGCAGGTGATTCGCGAGTTCTGAATGGATAAGCCATAAAAATAGAACGATTTGAGGTTTCATCAAGTACTTGATAGCCTACCTGTCTGCGTGCGACGCACAGGCAGGCGAGCAAGGTCAACGAAAAAAAGATAACCCTGAACGGTGAACTCTGAACCTGTGAACGGCTACCTATTTAACAAGTGAATGCAGTTCGTTCTTTAGGCTCACTTAGGCCCGAGTTTTACGCGGTTCAAAATTTGATTGTCGTTGCAGCGACCGTATTTCCAAGGACCTAAATTGTTACAAAAATGGTAACAATTCAGGCCGGTGCAAGGGACTTTATGAAAAGGCTGCTTTCAATAATAGTAACCATTGGTTTTCTAACATATCCTTCAATCTGCGCCTCCTCTTATCTCATCCGGCTGAGAAACGGCAGTGAATTCATAGTCTATCAGTATTGGAAAGAGGGCGATCAGATAAAATTTTATTTTTACGGCGGGGTTGTCGGGATTCGGAAGGATTTTGTAGGAAAGATAACAGAATCGGATGCGGCGTATACGGAAGAAACGGATTCTGCAAGAGGTGTGACCACGGAAACTCCATCCTCCAAAACAGCAGGGGGACAGGGCAAAGAGGACGGATCGGGGAAAAAGGCGGCAAAGAATAAAAAGGACAAAAAAGTAGATGTTGAAAAATATAAGGAGAAAAAGCGTGTGCTGCAAGCCCAGCTCGACGATGCGTTGAAAAGAGTTGATGAGGCCACAATGAATAAGGATCCGGAAGCAAAGAAGAAGGCGATGGAGGAGATGAGAGCGTTTGCCAAGCAGATATATGATCTTACGGATGAACTAAAGGAGAAGACCAATGGCGTGCTGCCGGACGACTGGTGGCCGGACTCCTAGCATATAGCATACCCGCGTGAGTTTCTCCTACATTTCCTCCTTCCAGCTAAGGACAATCAAAGGTCGATTGTTGGTCTGAGCACTTATCGCTGAGCTGCAATAGACGATATTGGTATTCCCCCCTATAAGATCAGCATCTGCCGATCCGCCGGTTATCAACCCGCCCGCAATGTTCTTATCTCCACTGCCGCCGCCGGTAAACCTAATAGATCCTGTTACAACAATAATTCCGTGCCATGAGAAGCTGCCGTTGAGATCCAGGTCTCCTTCAATGAGAAGAATCCCGCACCCTGTGACGTTGCTGGCAAGTTTTACAGAGGTTCCGCCGGTATCATAGTGAACAATGTTATTTACATCACAAGTAGTAATGTCCTCGCCGGGGTCCCCCCAGCCGTCCCCCGGTCCCGGTGTGGTCGTCCCGGTATGTGTGGCACCCTCTACGGTATAAGAGAAGTCCGCATCCGCCTTAAAGGAATCAACAATCGACTGGACATCCATATCGGTACCGGAGTGTTCAACGGCGCTGGGTAAGCCTGTTACCGTGGCGCTTTCGCCGGAGATCGTCACCCCACCGGTTTGGCTCGTAACGATGCCGGACTTGTCATCGGTCCCGCAGGAGTCCGTGCCGTCTATAGTGCTGTTCCCTTGAATCATGGTCTCCCCCTCCACATACAGGGCGGAGGGCACGGTTACAGGCGGCAACCTCACTATCTCTGCCTGTATACTCTCCTCCGTATTGCTGGCATAACCGTAACTGGTGACAAGGTAGATGTTTTGACCGCCAGTGGTGTTCGCTTCGGGGATTCCGTCATTGTTTGTATCACTCCAGTATAAGACGTTGCCGGCCCCGTCCGTCTTGTGCACTATCGTTACCATATAGTTTAAATCGGACAGGCTACTCACTTTAACGTGCTTAGGGTTGCCAAAGATCCACCCTTTGCCTTGTGCCTTTACATCACTTCCGATATATGCCGCCCAGTCGGCATGGGCCTCATGTGAGGAGTCACTGATATAGACCCCTAGCCCTGCGTCCGCCTTCAATCTTGCCCTGGCCTCCTCGATCCCTGCCTGGGCTATACAAAATGCCTGTTCGCTTACTGCAAGCTTGCGTCCGATCTTCATGTCCGTTGTTGTTGTCACAACAGCCGTGCTTCCCATCAGACCCAAAATGGCCAGGAACGCAAGAGCCACAGGCAAGGCAAACCCTTTTTCGTTTCCACATATTGAGCATATCGGCAACATTTTTTGTCCCTCCTTTTCTTCCTTTTGAATCCACATGCCGTCAAGCCCTGTCACAAGTAAAGATTCGGCGGGGTCACCAGAGAACTCAGTGTATATGTCCTGAAGGTGCCGTTAGAGTCGGGCTTGGCCGTCCTGGCGGTTATCGCAATTGACACCTGGCGGATATCCGCAGTGGCAGTGGTGGCATTGCCGTCGCTATCCAGGTAAGAAAAAGTAAATGACTGAATGTTTTCGGCAAATGGTTGAGCGCTTGCACCCGTGTTCCTGTCAATCCGAAGATTTGCAGCGTCATAGGTATATATGATGTTCTCATTCGGGCCTGTAGTGGCGCCGTCTGAACCCGGATTTCCCGATGCGTCCGTCAAATCCATGCGTATCTGAAGTTGCGAGGCATTGTACGTAATACCATTAAAAACCGCGCCTGCCGGATTACACCCCGCCATCCTGATCTCGCGAGTCATCATATCCATTGCAGCCCTTGCGGTCTGGGTCATCTCGGTAACCTGTTCCTGCAGATCATAGGATCTGCTTTGAATGACAAATGTGCTTGCCAATGCAGCGAATATAATGCCCAGAATTGCCATGGCCATGAGCAATTCTACCAGCGTAAAGCCGCGATCCCTATTCTCAACTGAACAATACATTTTTGTACCCATTTAGGTTTTTGAAAACACTGTCGCTCAAACGACGGTCAAATTTTGAGCCGTGTAAAACTCCGGCCTAAGTGAGCCTAAAGAAAGAACGGCATCCACTTGTTAAATTGTACTGAGAAGGTTTGCTCCTTGTTGAGTACTTGGGTCCAAGCCTCTAACTTCCCGTTCTTTCTCAACGCTCACTAAGCCCCTCAGACAGTTACCCGGTTCAAAATTTGACCGTCGTTTGATCTCCTTCGAACCCATTTGTTTCATAATGCTAAAATGATACACATTTTTTTATTCCGCGATGATCGTGTGCAAGACAATCGAATGGGCGTCGGAATCCCAATAGACCGTGACGGTCACTCTTTTCATGCCCGCAATAGGATTGTCGACGTCTATGAGTGTCTCCCTTTTATATGACGGATAACCTGAAATGGAATTATAGACCTCCGTGATGGTTGCGTCCGTTGCCGATGTCCCGGAGTATCCCTGTCTCCTTATGTCTTCCATCTTATCCTGCGCCAGGATTGCGCCTGAGGTCTGAGCGCTGCTGTATGAGTTTCCGCGCATTATTCCACCTGTCAGGGCCGCCACCCCCAGGAACCCTATGGACAGAATGATCATGGCAATCAGGATCTCGAGGAGAGTAAAGCCCCTTTCGTCGTGTAACTTCGACACCTGCAACACTTTTTTTCGCTTTGCCGTAAGAATCATATCAGTTTATTCTCACACGTCCGGCGATGCTGATCGTTATGTTCTTCGATCCGCTCGAATTTGTTAATGTGACGGTGGCCAGGTTTGTCGCCGTACCTCTGGGGAAAAATATCGGGTTGTTCGTCGAACTGATGGTAACATCATGGTATTCGCGCTGAATATCCTTGGTCTCCACATCCCCCTCCCCGTCAACCACCGTGCCGTTCTTATCCGCATCGTCACATATTCTGTACTCATGGCTACTGAAAAAGAACACCTTCACCCTTCTATTGAGGTTAACCGCCTTCATCCTCGCTCCCATCAAATTCCCCATTGCTTGCCTGGCCGCTCCGTTCAAGCGATATCTCGGCATCTGGCTCACAAAACCGGGAACGGCTATCGCCGCCAGGATTCCTAAAACAGCGATTACAACCACAAGCTCCATTATGGTGAACCCTTTTGTCTGTCTCATGATATGTTTGGCGCCGCAAGTTTTATGCCATGATATAGCTACGGGCTGATGATCAAGTTTCAATAATAATATTAGGCTGATATCAACGCAAGGCCACAAAGCCAAGTATGAAGGACAAAGATTCAGTCTATTAAATTATTTAAAAACTATTAAATTATTTTATAGCAGGATGGGTATAGAATTACGAATCCCGTATCATTTTAGCCTTATGAAAGAAACAGAATGCGACAGGCTGAAACGGCGGTTAAATTTTAATTTGTGTAACTGTTTGAGCGTATTAGTGAGCGTTAAGAAAGAACAGTCAGGGGCGGGGCGTCGTTTGAGTGCTGGACAAAGTGCAGCCC
>JABXJW010000320.1 GCA_013375395.1 Desulfobacterales bacterium | reverse complement strand
ATAAAGCATAATGATCGAAGTTGAGAGTGGGTTACCTTCTGCATCCTTTATGATGGTGCCTTCTGGAATTCTCAATGTTGCTCCATCAACAGTTAACGTTGTGTTTGAGGTTACTGCACCTGTTGCCGGGTCTACCGGGACGTTGATTGGCGGAACTCTTCTTCCTCCTCCTCTACGAGTTACCGGAGTCTCCTCAGGTGCTTGAACGCTGATGGTCCATTTTACTTCTTTGGTTGTTCCGTTTGCGTTTGTTGCCCTTACCGCGACGGTCTTGCTTCCCGGGGTGCTCCAGTTCAGCGTGATATTATCGTAATTCCAGTTCTGGTAAATGCCGTCCTTGTACCAGTGCCAGTTTGTGATGGTCTGGTTTGCGGTGGCGTTGAAGTAAACGGATTCCGAGGTGGAGATTGTGAGGGATGTTGCGTTATTATTTGTTTTACTGTTGCTCCATGACGTTATATTGGGGGGAGGGCTGGCTGACCAGATAGCGAGCGGCAGATAATCCACGTTTCCGGATGCAAGAGAATAGTTTGTGTCGCAGATTCCATCCCGGTCTGAATCTGTGCAGGTCTGCGAGTGCCCTGTGCCGCTTGGTTTTGCCCAGAAGTTGCCGCCGAGATTGGGTCCGCCGACGATGTTCGTGCCAGCCTGCTGCGTGGTGTTCCAGGTGTTGGTGACTGACCTGTAGAAATAAACGTGATTGGTGTTGTTGAAGTAATTGTTATAGATTGTGTTGCTGTTGGCGTCGTAGAGCCGGATGCCGTATATGCTATTGCTGTTTGCGGTATTGCCGGTGAGCGTGTTGCTGCCGGAGTTCCAGAGGTAGATGCCGTAAAGGTTGTTTTCTGCTGTGTTGCCTGTGAGGTTGTTTTTGTTGCTGGAGGACAGGAGCCAGATGCCGTGGCCGTTGTTCTCTGCTGTGTTGTTTGTGAGGTTGTTGTAGCTGGCGGATTCGAGGTAGATGCCGTTGCCGTTGTTGTTTGCTGTGTTGCCGGTGAGGTTGTTGTAGTTGCTGGCGGATTTGAGGCGGATGCCGTCAGATTTGTTGTCTACGGTATTGCCTATGAGCGTGTTGTTGTTACTGGAGAAGAGACTGATGCCATAGTTAGTCCACATAGTTTTACTTGATGTCACCCAGTTGTAGGAGAGGTTCGCATAGCCGACTCCACTCACCTTGATTCCTACCAAATAGGGTGCGTCTAAGGCATTCTGCACCTTCAGCCAGGAGATGTTCACATGGTCTGCGCTCACGGTAATCGCATGCTGCGATGCCGCGGCCTGCACGGTCACGTCATAGCTGCTTTTGTTAAAAGCAGTCAGCGTAACCGCTTTGTTCACGATGATGCTTTCGGTATAAGTGCCCGCGCAGATGATGATTCCATCGCCTGCGGAGGCATTGTCTATTGCAGCCTGGATTGTGGTGTGATAGGAGTGGCCAACAGTACATGCTGGAGCGGTTTTGTTTACTATATGTCTGCGCTTTGTCGAGAGTGGCAGATAATCCACGTTTCCCGATCCGAAAGAATAACTTGAGTCGCAGATTCCATCAAAATCCGCATCGATGCAGGTCTGCGAGAACCCCGTTCCATTTGGATAAGCCCAGAAGTTTCCGCCGAGATAGGGGCCGCCGGCGATATTCACGCCAGGCGTTTGCGTAGTGTTCCAGGTGTTGTTTGTTGCGCCGTTGAAGCCAGTGTTATTGGTGTTGTTGAAGTAATTGTTGTAGATGCTGTTGTTGCTGGAGGATTCGAGGTAGATGCCGGTGTTGATGTTGTTGTCTGCTGTGTTGTTTGTGAGCGTGTTGTTGCTGGAGAGGTCGTAGAGGGCGATGCCGATGGTGTTGTTGTTTGCTGTGTTGTTTGTGAGTGTGTTGTTGTCGCTGGAGGTGAGGTTTATGCCGTTCCAGGTGTTGTTTTGGATTGTATTCGAGGAGATATTTGTGAAGTTGGCTTCGAGGTAGATTCCGTTCTGCGAGTTGTTGAAGATGGAGACGCCTGTGATGGTATTGTTGTCCGACGAGGCGAGGATTGTGATGCCCGCTTCTTTGCCATCAGATGGGTTATAGGAGTTGTTGTGGACAGTGCCGCCCGTGATGGTGTTTTTGATGCTGCTGGTCTGGATGTATATTCCTGCCCTTTGATTGTAAGAGGCGTTGTTGTCTGTGAAGTTGTTGTTGCTTGATGAGTAGAGGAGGATGCCTTCAGTGTTGTTGTCTGCGGTGTTGCCTGTGAGGTTGTTGTTGCTGGAGGACTTGAGCCAGATGCCGTAGGCGTTGCCGCTTGCGGTGTTGCCTGTGAGACTGTTGCCGCTGGAGGATTTGAGGTAGATGCCGTTCCAGGTGTTGTTCCAGAGATTGTTCGAGGTGATTTTCGTGAAGTTGGCTTCGAGGTAGATTCCGTTCTGCGAGTTGTTGAAGATGGAAACACCTGCTATGGTATTGTTGTTGGACGAGGCGAGGATTGTGATGCCCGCTTCTTTGTCATCAGATGGGTTATAGGTGTTGTTGCGGACAGTGCCGCCTGCGATGGTGTTGTTGATGCTGCCGGTTTCGATGTGGATTCCTATCCTTTTATTGTAAGAGGCATTGTTGTCTGTGAGAGTGTTGTTGCTGGAGGCGTTGAGGAGGATGCCATAGATGTTGCCGGTTGCTGTGTTGTTTATGAGTGTGTTGTTGCTGGAGGAAAAGAGCCATATGCCGTAGTAATTCGAAGTCGCCCATACATTCGAGATGTTCGCATAGCCGACGGTTGTTATATTTATCCCTGCATTTCCGATCGCGGTCGCATTCTGCACCTTGAGCCAGGAGATGTTCACATGGTCTGCGCTCACCGTGATAGCATCCTGCGTTGCCGCGGTGGAGTTCACAGTCACATCATACGTCGTATTACACGCCCGTAACGTGACGGACTTGTTCACGACGATGCTTTCGGTATAAGTGCCTGCATAGACGACTATCTCATCGCCGGCAGATACAGACGCATTATACACCGCATATTGAATGGTCTGCCAGGGGTTGTCTGAACCCCCATCACCCGTTGTATCGCTGCCCGTGGTGGCGACATAATAATCATTAGCACTCGCAACCCCAGTAACCAACGCGAGTAACGCAATGACTACAATCGCTGCTACCAGACCCTTCGTTACAAAAGAGAGCTTATTTTTATTAATCGCTTCTTTCATTCATTAAACGTTAAGGTAGTCCTATCTTCCTATAAAAGCTTTTCTATTTTTTTAAATTCAATTTTAATTGATAATAAAGCTCTAATTCAATAAATATCTGTTTATAATAGTTTCTGATATATTGCCTGCATATTGAAAATATTTTTTTACAACATTCGAAAAAATTTTTTGTATATGCTACCATACATCTAATTAACTCAACAGATCGGAAGAG
>JABXJW010000319.1 GCA_013375395.1 Desulfobacterales bacterium | reverse complement strand
ATGGATGCCCCGAGTCAAATCAAGGGATTGCGCGGAGGCGTACATTGGTACGTCGCACAAGCAATTCCGCAGATTGACGCCGAAATTGCGGAAAAGGGCCATTTCTGAATGGACACTAGTTGGCCGCACTTTCACCTCTCCTCTGTCCCGTCACGTAAAATCCAATCTTTGCGTTCAGAATATGCCTTTTCGTATCATTTTAGCCTTATGAAACAAGCGGATTCGTTGGAGCGACCGTGTTTTCAAAGACTTAAATTGTTACCCATTTTCTATACCATAACCAGGTGCGAAAAAGAAAGTACGCATTGACGGATGTCAGGCTTAGTATCGGCCAGCGCCTCTGGACACGAAAGCGAAGAAGTGGTAAGGGGTTATCGATCTTATGCAGTACGGAAACGGTAAAAATTAGCCAAGGCGACGCTTGAAGGGAATATGAAGGCCATGGATTTGGAAAGACAAAGGACCGTTGCAGAAAATGTCCTGGAGACCGACTGTTATGATTTTACCGCCAAGTACATGGCTGTTTGCGATTTGCATTCCCTTGTGAAAACAAATCACGAGATTATCAACTCAAAGACCGTCTCGGCCCTGAAAGGGGTTCTCAAGGATTCAGGACTTTCCCGTCAAAAGCAATCCTTTTTCGTGTATAAAGAAGCGGCTGATGCCCTGGCCTCTGTCATCGTCCGCACCATTGGGGAGCCCATGGCTGACCGTGCAATTTCCGCCTTAAAGGCTGTTCTTGGCACAGCCGCAGGCAATGCACAGAGAGCAGCTACCGAAGCCTTGGGCTCTCTTCCTGTTTCCGTTCACGGCCCCAAGATAAGTGAGGATTCAACAGAAGATATCCCGCAGGTGGAGTGGCAGGAAATATTGAAAGAGGTGGGCGTCAAAAACCATGGTGCGCCGGTAGTCATCGGAAGAAGTCTGGTTGCCTGTATTAGCAAAGAGAACAGATTGCTGGTAGTCAAATTGGCCTGTGCGCATGATTCTTTTCGCACCCTGTGTAGAGAAACGCTCTGGATGGAACATTTGTCTTCAGAGGCCTATTCTTTTCCTGTAAGATTTAGTATCCCGATGGCTGTAAAGATTAATGGAAGCTATGTGTTCAGGCTGGAGGATAGGCCGGTAAAGATCCATGATAGACCGGATCTTCATCCACAGAATTATGCCATCTGCTTTGTTGCCCCTGAGGATTATTTCAACTATCCAAACGGCTACAGAACGCAAAGCAGGCCTACCATGGAAGAATTCAGGGAGGTCATGTTCAGGGATGCCTGGCTGTTGGGGAAACTGGCTTCCCTGGGGATTGTGCATTCCGCCCCCATTCCGCTCTTTCATAACCGTGTTCAAAGAGGCAGGAGAGCGGACAACGGTATTTATGAATGGCCCAGAGGCGGGAGGCTCGACAGATGGCTTGATTCCTGCTGCTATCCCAATTTTGGTCCCACAGGCATAAGGGACTTTGAACATCTGGTTGCCTTTGAGGGCTCCGGTCGAAACCTTTATCAGCATATCGGTGCCCATATACTGAGCCTGCTATTGGTTACAGGGAGTTATTTTCGCAATAAAGACAGAGGCAGGGTCGGACTTGACGGGCAGGGCAGGCCGGTGGATGCTCGCGACCTCTTTGACAAACAATTTCTTAAGGAAGTTGCCCGGGGGATTTTTCTCGGTTACTACCACGGCTTTGTAGGAAGACAACTGTGCGGCGAGCTCCCTTTTGATCTCGTCGAACTCAGCTCGCGTATGATCGAAGAGATGGGTGTGGATCGTCACATGGAAGAGGTCTTAAGGGTCGTGGACCAGGAACAGATGACGGACGAGCAGTTCAGAGACTTCCTGCGGGAAAGGGGCTACTCCGACAATGAAATGGGTGGCTTCAAAAGGGGATCTGAAGATATCATTATCCGCACGGGTCCGCATCTTGGGGCGTTCAACCAAAGGATATCTCTGCCCGAACTCATTGAGTCCGTAGGAATCATGTCCGCTCTGTGCATAGTCGGTAAATATCGGCAAGAAAAATCCTCTGAGCCTGCCTCTTTGCCCTCCGAAGACCATGCCCGCTCGCACTTCCATTGAATCAAGAGAATCATAAAGACAATCACGAAAACAGGAAATGATATTTTGCTTTTTCGTGCCTTCGTAGTTTCGTGCTTTCGTGATAAATTTATTCTTTTTGGTTCCGGCTTGTCCGGGTTAGGGCTATCCCGAATTTCGCAAGTCTCCAAGACCCTTTGTTGCCTGCCTTTTGCTCCAGTCCGGCGCCAGGATCAAGCAGGCCAGTGGCGGCAAAATCAAAGAGACCGATTGAGGCAAGCCCTGATACGGGATCTCCCCTGCCTCGAGATAGCCCTTATTGCCCACGTTGCTTCCGCCATAGTAGGCCGAGTCGCTGTTGATTAGCTCCCGATAACCGTGCCGGGCAGGCACGCCGATTCGATACCCGTTCCTCGGCACGGTGGTGAGGTTGAGGACACAGACCAGATGATCTTCTTTTCCAAAACGGATGTAGGAGACCACGCTGCTTTCAGAGTCGCTGCAATCGATCCATGAGAAGCCCCCCGGAAACGGATCGAGTTCCCACAGTGGGGGATGTTCAAGGTACAACCTGCCAAGGTCCGCCATGAATCGCTGGAATGCCTGACGCGTGGGGTCTGATTGCAGGCGCCAGTCAAGGCCCTTTTCGTGATACCACTCGTCCAACGAAGCCAGTTCCGTGCCCATAAAAAGCAGCTTTTTCCCGGGGTGGGTGTACATGTAGGCGAGCAGAAGTTTGAGATTTGCAAATTTTTGCCATTCGTCGCCCGGCATCTTTCTGAGCAGCGAGCCTTTGCCGTAGACGACTTCATCGTGGGACAGAGGCAGTATGAAATTTTCACTGTAGGCATAGATCATGGAAAAGGTAAGGTTGTTGTGCTCGTATTTCCGATGGACAGGTTCCTTGCTGAAGTATAACAGTGTGTCGTGCATCCATCCCATATCCCATTTGAAACCGAAACCAAGACCGCCCAGGTACGCAGGCAGGGTGACCCCCGACCAGGCGGTTGATTCTTCAGCCACGGTAAAGCAGCCTGGAAAGAGCCCGTACACAGCTTCGTTTAGCTTGCGGAAAAATTCGATAGCCTCCAGGTTTTCATTTCCTCCGTAGCGATTTGGTATCCACTCACCCTCCTGCCTGCCGTAGTCGAGATAGAGCATGGAGGCGACCGCATCGACCCTGAGGCCGTCAACATGATACTTATCCAACCAGAACAGGGCGTTGGCCAGGAGAAAATTACGCACTTCGTGCCGGCCGAAGTTAAAGATAAGGGTACCCCACTCTGCATGCTCTGCCTGGCGGGGATCGCGGTGTTCGTAAAGGGCGGTGCCATCGAACAGCCGCAGGCTCCAGTCGTCCTT
>JABXJW010000047.1 GCA_013375395.1 Desulfobacterales bacterium | reverse complement strand
CCTGGCGGCTTGAAAAGAGGTGCGCGCCTTGAATTTGGAGCTTTTTACTTTGCCGTCTAATTTGGACTTTTTACGAGTGCATCATACTTAAGTAAAACAATTACTTTTGTAAATTCCTTTTTTTTGTTATAGGTTGCCTGATGACTATTCGCGAGCGTCTTGAAAACGAAGAGAGAAAGATTCTTTGTTCCTATGCCACATTGAGTACCGAAACCGGGGGAAGGCTTGCGCCGGAAGAGCCATGCATCATACGCACTGCCTTTCAACGCGATAGGGACCGGATCATCCACTCCAAATCTTTCAGACGCCTTAAGCACAAGACTCAGGTATTTCTCTCCCCCACCGGTGACCACTACCGCACCCGTCTCACCCACACCCTCGAAGTTGCACAGATCGCCAGAACCGTAGCCAAGGCCCTGCAACTAAACGAGGTGTTGACCGAAGCCATCGCCTTGGGCCACGACTTGGGTCACACACCATTCGGCCATGCCGGCGAATCCGTGTTAGACGACATCTTCCCAGGCAGGTTTTCTCATAATGAGCAAAGTCTGCGGGTGGTAGATGTCCTGGAAAAGGATGGCCGCGGGCTGAATCTCACAGCCGAAGTAAGGGATGGAATCCAAAAACATTCCTCCGGCAGAGGGGAAATCCTGCCGGCAGAACCTGCATCCCGGCCGGTCACTCTCGAAGGCAGGGTGGTAAGGGCTTGTGACGTCATCGCCTACGTCAACCATGATCTCGACGACGCTATTCGTGGAGGGGTTATTGTTGAAAAAGATGTCCCCAAAATTTGCACTAAACTCTTGGGGGATTCTCATGCCAGGCGCATTGACACTATGGTGAAAAATCTGATCTTTGCGACACTGGAGGAACCCGGCCCTGAGCTCCGAATGTACGCAGATGTTTATGAGGCATTGGTTGCCATGAGAGATTTTCTTTATGAACGCGTCTATGAGGTTTACACGGTGCACGCTGATTTTGTTCGTGCAAAAAAAATCATTTGCGAGCTTTACAGCAGATTTTTGGAAGACGATGCAGTATTTGAGAAAGAAATTGGAGAAATTCTCACTGGTAGTTCAAGGGAGCAGGCCGTGTGCGACTTTATCGCGGGCATGACGGACCGCTACGCCCTTCATCTCTATGAAAAGGTGTTTCTTCCGAAACCATGGATGGTATATTAGGTGTTTTTGTTGCAAGACATCGGCCCTCACAAAGATCTTGACACATCTAAAAATAGTATGATATTTTTTGGGAAATCAAGAATTATAAGAATATCTTTATATTGTGTCTTTATCGGCTGTATGTTTGTGCCGGCATCCGATTTAAAAAGGGATCTGATCATGAGCACCGAGGAGAAAAACACAAAGGATCAGGCATCTGGGGATAAAAGTCCCTCCCAAGAAGCCATTGACATTACTGACATTGAAGAAGTCATCGATCTGTCAGAGGCGATACTAATGGATGCTGATGACGCTCTGGCTCCGGAAAGTCCGGACCTTGAGCCGAGTTCAGCAGAAAAAGAAGAAGATGTTATTGAGTTGACCGATGTGCATGTGGAGCCCGGCAAGGAGATGGCCGCAGGCGATACGGTCACCATGACGGAACAAAAAGATTCTGAAGAAGAACAAATCATTGAACTGACGCA
This sequence comes from Desulfobacterales bacterium, assembly GCA_013375395.1. Taxonomy (GTDB): domain Bacteria; phylum Desulfobacterota; class Desulfobacteria; order Desulfobacterales. The sequence continues at coordinate 18,336 of JABXJW010000047.1, read as the reverse complement.
TGTAGTTGACGAGCAGGATTCCAAGGCCGAAGAGTGGGAGACTCTAGAGTTGTCAGAAGCCGGCCTCGTCGACGAGGCATCCGACGAGGATAGCCTTTTGGAGGACCTGGATCTTGAGACGTCTGAGGAGTATGCTGAGATAGGTATGGAACAAGAAGCAGCAAGGGATGCCGTAGCCATGTCCGAGGAGATCAAGGAGGAGGCGCCCGCACAACCGGCTGAGGAGGTTTTGGAATCGGCGCTCCTGGAAAAGCTTTCCGATGACAGGATAGAGACAATCATCAGGCGTGTCGTGGCGGAAACAATAGAAAGAAAGGCGGATCACATTCTCCTTGAGGTAGCTGAAGCAGCCATTGCCAAGGAGATAGAAAGGCTCAAGGGAAGCCCTTTGATCAGCGGATAGGATTCCGAACAATTCATTCAATCACGCAGGGGTTAAGGGATTAATCCCTTTTTCAATTTTAGGAGTATCGTAGATGAGTTCAGACATACTCGCGAAAGGCTACGAACCCCAGGAGGTGGAAAGACGCTGGTATGCTTACTGGGAAAAGGAGGGCCTTTTTGCAGCCGAGGACGTCAGCGACAAGAAGCCGTATTCCATTGTAATCCCTCCGCCCAATATCACCGGGGTACTTCACATGGGCCATGCCCACAACAACACGTTGCAGGACATACTTTGTCGGTTTCGTCGCATGCAGGGTTACAACGTGCTGTGGATGCCCGGTACCGACCATGCGGGGATTGCAACCCAGAATGTGGTGGAAGCAGAGCTTGCCAAAGAAGGGAAAAACCGCCATAGCCTGGGCCGGGAAGAATTTGTCAAACGGGTCTGGCATTGGCGTGAAGAATATGGCGGCCTGATCATCAAACAGTTGAAGCGCCTCGGGGCTTCGTGTGATTGGGAGCGGGAGCGCTTTACCATGGATGATGGGCTGTCTGCGGCCGTAAAGACCGTGTTCGTAAAACTGTACGAGGAAGGCTTGATCTATCGAGGCGACTATATCATCAACTGGTGTCCTCGTTGCCAAACGGCCCTGTCAGACCTGGAGGTGGAGCATGAGGAGCACAACGGTCACCTGTATTACATCAGGTATCCTCTTGAAAATGGAAAAGGGGCGATTGTCGTTGCAACCACCAGGCCGGAGACCATGCTTGGGGACACGGCGGTCGCGGTCAATCCGAATGATGAACGCTATCGCAAGCTGGAAGGGAAAATAGTCATCCTTCCCATCATGAATCGGCCAATTCCCATCATCTATGACGAATATGTGGAGACCGCATTTGGAACCGGCGCACTGAAGATCACCCCGGCACATGATCGCAACGACTTTGAAATAGGTCTGCGCCACAACCTTGAGGCCATCAAGGTGATAGCCGAAGACGGCCGTATGAATGACCGGGCGGGCCGCTTCCAGGGTGAAGATCGTTTTGAATGTCGAGAGCACGTTGTTAAAGCCCTCAAGAAGGAAGGCCTCATTGAAAAGATAGAGCGCTACCAGCACAGTATGGGACACTGCCAGAGGTGTCGAACAACCGTGGAGCCGTATCTTTCCAAGCAGTGGTTTGTTAAGGTAAAACCCCTGGCAGAAAAAGCAATTGCCGCGGTCCAAACGGGTTCCACGCGCATCATACCGGAAACCTGGACGAACACCTATTTTGAGTGGATGAACAATATCAGGGATTGGTGCATCTCCAGACAGATCTGGTGGGGACATCGCATACCGGCCTGGACCTGTGAGACGTGCGGCGAGTTGATCGTTGCCACGGAGCCCCTCCAGGCGTGCCCTGCCTGCAAGGGGACCTCCCTTGCTCAGGAAACCGATGTCTTGGACACCTGGTTCAGCTCCGCGCTTTGGCCCTTCTCCACCATGGGCTGGCCTGACGAAATTCAGGCCCTGAAGGTGTTTTACCCGACGTCCGTCCTGGTAACCGGTTTTGACATCCTGTTTTTCTGGGTTGCCCGTATGATAATGATGGGGTTGCACTTCATGAAGGAAGTCCCGTTCAGGGATGTTTACATCCATGCCTTGGTCCGGGATGCCGAGGGGAAGAAGATGAGCAAGTCAAGGGGGAACGTGATCGATCCCCTTTACGTGATCGACGAGTTCGGCACTGATGCCTTCAGGTTCACCCTGGCTGCCTTCGCAGCCCAGGGACGGGACATAAAGCTGTCAGAGGAGCGTATAGAAGGCTACCGCCACTTCATCAACAAGCTCTGGAATGCTTCCCGTTTTTCCCTTGTGCATCTGAAGGATTTTCAGCCCGATTATTTCCGAAAGGATGCCAAGCATCTTTCATTGGCAGACAGATGGATTCTCAGCAGGCTCAACGGCACGACAGAAACCGTAACTCGCGCCATTGGCGAATACAAATTCAACGAAGCGGCAAGCGCCCTTTATCAGTTCGTATGGCATGAATTCTGTGACTGGTACCTGGAGATCATCAAGTCTGTCCTTTACCGAAAAAACAAGGTGGAGGCGCACGGCAGAACAAAAACAACAAAGCCCGGCGATTATGAGACGACACGGTTTGTCCTCTGGTCGGTCCTTAGTGAAATCTTGCGTCTTCTTCATCCGTTTATTCCCTTTGTTACCGAAGAGATCTGGCACAAGCTTCCAGATACTGAAGGTTCCATTATGAAGGCGGAATTTCCTACAACGAACCCTGAGCGCCATGATGCTGAGGCCGAAGCGAGCATGGAGCTTGTTATGGGGATCACAAGTGGAATCCGCAACATCAGAGGGGAGATGAACGTCGCCCCGTCACTGCGTGCAGATGCCGTGGTTCACTCCCCGGACAAGGGGGTCCGCGGCGCCCTCAACGAGCACCAGGATATCATTGTCAATCTGGCCAACCTAAAGACACTAGAGGTAATGGCACCCGGCGAGCGACCAGCCTCATGTGCTGCGTCCGTTGTCGGCGAGAGCACCATATTCGTTTCTTTGAAGGACATCATGGACTTTGGCGCCGAACAAGCACATCTGGCCAAGGAGATTGCCAAAATCGGAAAAGAGTTGGAGATGGTTGAGAAAAAACTGAGCAATGAAGACTTCTTGCAAAAGGCCCCGCAGGAGGTCGTTGAAGGGGTGCGAGACAAACGGCAAAGGCTTGTCGAAAAGAAAAACAAACTGGAGGACCAGTTGAGTACAGTAAGCCAGATTGCCGCCGATGTGTGAATCTCCGGTGAAGTGAGCTAAAGTGACTAATGGCCAGTGACCAATGACCAGTGACCAGTGACTAATGACCAGTGACTAACCCATGTTCAAGAACAAAAACCTGATTCGTCTGGCCCTTGAAGAAGACATCGGGCACGGAGATGTGACAACCGATGCGCTGATCGAGCAGGACCGTACGGAAACGGCGGTAATTTTTGCCAAAGAATCATTGGTGTTAGCCGGTCTTACGGTAGCGCAAGAGGTTTTTGCCACCCTTGACCCTGCTATGGGTTTTGAGACCACGTTCCAGGACGGCGATCGCGTGGAAAGCGGGGATGACATACTTAAGGCCTCCGGCAAGCTTTGCTCCCTGCTGACCGGGGAACGCACGGCGCTCAATTTTCTTCAGCGCCTTTCAGGGATTGCCACCCTCACACGACAATACGTGGAGCGGGCGGGCAGTACCGGTGTTCGGATCATCGACACCAGAAAGACAACCCCTGCGTGGCGCACCCTGGAAAAGTACGCCGTAAGGATAGGAGGAGGCCGAAACCACAGGTTCGGGCTCTATGACGGAATCCTGATCAAGGACAACCACATTGAGGCCTGCGGCGGTATCACCGAGGCAGTGGCGCGCGTCCGCAAGGACCAAGGGCATCTGTTGCGCGTAGAAGTGGAGGTCGCGGACCTGAACCAGGTGACGGAAGCCCTTGAAAGCGGCGTTGACGTCATTATGCTTGACAATATGGATCCAAATGAGATAAAAAAAGGCGTTAATCTAATTGGCGGTCGAGCCTTGGTGGAGGTGTCCGGAGGTGTAACCTTGGACACGGTTGCCGAGTTGGCAGCAACCGGGGTGGACATGATTTCCGTAGGCGCCCTGACCCATTCTGCCGGGGCCGTGGACATCAGCATGCGCGTGATTGTGTGATCGGGCATGGCCGACTTTTAGCCTATGAGGCATGGAGAAAAGACTATGAGATACTGTGCAATAGAATATGCGGTTCCCAGCAAGCTTGTAACCAATACTGAAATTATTCAAGAAATCATTTCCAGGAGTACGCGTTATTTAACACGCAAGGCATTGAATTTACTGGCATTCAGGTTGGATGAGCTGTTCAAGAAGTCAATAACCGAAGTGCGATATCACAGGGCTAAAAACGAACGCGCCATCCAGTTTGGCATCGAAGCCGGCAAGAAGGCACTAAAGTCCGCCGACATGTCTCCAAAGGACATTGATCTATTGATCTATGTGGGCGTTGGGAGAGGCTATATTGAGCCGGCAACAGCGAATGTTTTTCAGAAAATACTTAAGCTAAACAAAGCCACATGTTTTGATATCCTGGATGCCTGTGCAAGCTGGCTCAGGGCTGTTCACGTGGCCCACTCGTTTATCAAGACCGGCATGTACAGAAATGTGATGATTATGAACTGTGAGTTCAACTTTCGTGAGTATGCCAATTTTGAGTTTAAGTCTCTTAAGGATATTGAATTTAATTTTCCGACCTTTACCATTGGGGAGGCTGCGACCGCAACCATTGTCACTGATTCCGATGGAGATGATGAGTACTACGCCTCCTTCAGGACATGGGGAGACCAGCACAAACTGTGCAAGATACCGCTGCCGCATTTCGACCAGTACAGCGACGGCGAGCTGAGAAATGAAATTGAGCCCCTCAGGTTCTTCTCATATGGGGAAAAGATCTTCCGGTTTGTCTTTTCAAGGCTGTGCAAGCATTACCGGGAAGACACCGTGCTGAAAAGTTTCAGGCACGAGATCATTTTCAGCCATGCCGCAAGTGATGCCATGAGCGAAAAAGTCATCAAATCGTGCAATCTGGGCGAAGAAAAGGGCTACAACACCCACAAGCGATTTGGAAATACGGTCTCTGCATCGGTGCCGCTGGCCATGGGCTGCGCCTTGAAAGAGGGAAAGCTGCAGAACAATACCAATGTCCTCATAGGCTTTGGTTCTGCCGGCGTGTCCACGGCATGGTGTAAGTTCAAGTTTCTAACTTGATTCACTCAACTCTTTAGACCGCCGGGCCGCAGCCCGGACGGCTTCTATGAAATGCTTCTTCATCCGGTGGTCTTCCAGCACCCTTAGCGCCGCCTCAGTGGTCCCGCCTCTTGATGTCACCTTTTCCCGGAGCGATGCTGCCGCCTCACCGGTCTCCTCTAAGAGCTTGACAGCCCCCTTGATGGTCTCAAGCGTTAGAGTGAGGGCGCGAGAAGGCCTGAGTCCAAGCCCGGCTCCGGCCTCCACCAGAGATTCTATGAAGTAGAAAACATAGGCCGGCCCTGAACCGCTGAGGGCAGTAACCGCATCCAGGTCCTCTTCATCAAATTCGATAACCCTTCCGACAGCCTCCAAGATCCTGCGAGCCTCGCCCAAATCGGATTCCTGAACATAACGGTTGCCGCTCATGCCGGCCATGCCGGCCAGTACCAGGGCCGGTGTGTTGGGCATAACACGAACGATAGGAAGGAGCCCCTTGGAGTCTTCGTCGAGCCGGCCATACAGGCGCCCTTCGATCCTTTTAATGGGAAAACCCGCGGCGATTGAGATGATAATCTTCACCCCCTTTATCGTTTGCGGGAAACCGCCGACAAGACCTTGCAGCACCTCGTCCATGTGCTGCGGCTTAACCGCCAGGACGACAATATCGACCATGTCAAAAAGTTCCGTGTTCTCCTCGGCGGTGTTGATACTGTACGTCTCTTTCAGTCGGCGGAGCCGCGCAGGGCGCACATCACTGGCCCAGATCTGAGCCGATCTCGACAGCCCCGATCTTATGAGACCATTGATCATGGCCTCTGCCATATTCCCTGCACCAATAAAACCGATCTTCTTGTCTAGCCTTTTCATAAGGGAACTTTTTTTCTTTGGTGGTATTTTTTTCCTAAACCTATAACATCATTTACCCAAAATCTTGGGCATGGCGTTTAGTGTAGTATGGTCTAACCATTTCTAATCATTCAAAAATTGTAGTAAAAACCTCTCGTCTCTCATCTTGGCACGATATTTTCAAGGTTCACCTCACTTAAAGCCTTGAAGGCGCAACTCTTTGTAATCGAAAATCGACTTTGCTTGCTCTTTGGATGCCGTCAACTTTCTTGTATAAGATTACTTTTTCCATCCCTCCAAGGGATTTGCAAAAATTGTGTTTTTCTGGTATTCATTCTTATTATCTTGAATCTATCTTTGTCAATGCGTGCCGAGGAAATTTCTTTGGTTTCGGTCGCAATTTGTTGGCCGCCCGCCGGGCGGCTGTGGTCTTATACATGTTTTTCTACTTTTTACGACTTTATCAACAATTAAGCTGTTAAGAAAGGGAGGACGTCATGAAGACTACAGACAGGGGACCCATTAGCGTAACCTTAACTCTACTTTGTTCTTGTTTGCTCTTTGTGTCGGCAATCTTTTTTGTGACATCCCATGCGTCTGCCGCCCTGACAACGAAAGATGTCGCAAACCGAGTCAAAAAATCCATGGATGCCGGCGGGCCGGCAAGAGATGCGGTTAGGGCGGCTGTCATCTTCGCCATCAAGAAAGGAATGTCTCCAAAAGACGCCGCCGAAGCAGCCACAAAGAGTGCGGTGGAAGTCGCTGTGGCCTCGGGGCTGAGTACTAAAGACATAGCCAGGGTGACTTTTGCCTGTGCCCAGGGGGCGCACGCTGCGGCCAAAAGGACCGGCAGGAATCCTGAAGCCCTTGCTGACGGGGTTAAGAGCGGTGCGTCATCCGCAGCAAAGATCCATGGTCTCAATCGCAGCACCTTGCTTGCTGCTGTGGATGCCGGGACAAAGGCGGATGTTGCGATGCCGCCCGAGACATATACACCAGTCAGCAAGAGCAAGGGCCTTTGGACTTGGATTAAGTGAAGTACCGTAACTTCGTTTTTCACGAAAGCAGGCTAACGGTGTTGCCCGCCTATAAGTGATGGTCTCCTAAGAAGTCGAACTTAGACGGCAAAGTAATCCTCCGAAGGAGGACCAAATTCAAGGCGCGCACCTCTTTTCAAGCCGCCAGGCGCAATCCTGAGGAATGAGGCGTACTTATGGTACGCCGCAGGCGGAGAAAAGGGCCATTTCTGGATGGAGACTAACCAGTGTCCATCCAGAAATGAGATAGTTTTCGCAAGGTCAAGGAAGACGAAGATTTTAACCGGAGGAATACATTGAGTATTTTGAGGATTAAAATCTGAGTCTGACGCAGAGATTGCGAAAAATGGCCATTTATGGATGGACACTAACCAGGAGAACGGGCATAAGATTACAACTCTTGCCGTTTTCTTCATAGAAAAATATGATTTCACGACCCATCTGCGCATCTGCGCCCCATTCATGGTCTCAAGGGCTTGAGTGAGGGCGCGCAAAGCCCTGAGTCCAAGGCCGGCCCTGAACCGCTGCGGGCGATGACCGCATCCGGATCATCCTCATCAAATTCGATAATCCTTCCGACGTCCGGAAATGATATCCTTGCGGGTACCATTTTAGCCTTATGAAACAAATGGGTTCGAAGGAGCTCCAACGACGGTCAAATTTTGAACCGGGTAACTGTCTGAGTATGCGTTAACAGGTTCAGGGTTCAGAGGTTCAGGGTTCACCGAAAATCTGAACCGTCCCGCCTGCCTCGCAAGATTGGCGAGCGAGTAGGTGATTCGCGAGTTCTAAATGGATAAGGCATGAAAATAGAACGATTTGAGGTTTCATCAAGTACTTGCTCGCCTACCTGTCTGCGTGCGACGCACAGGCAGGCGAGCAAGGTCAACGAAAAAAATAACCCTGAACGGTGAACTCTGAACCTGTGAACGGCTACCTATTTGCCAAGTGGATGCCGTTCTTTCTTTAGGCTCACTTAGGCCCGAGTTTTACACGGTTCAAAATTTGACGGTCGTTGGAGCGTCCGTATTTTCAAAGACCTAAATTGGTACCCTTGCGGCAAAAACGGATTTTATCAAAAGAGTTGTTAATGACCGCTGCTTTTGCTATCTTGCCTAATGTCGGCCTTTTCATTGAGACAAGGGGATTCGAGGAGTAAGTTCGTCCTTTGTGGCTGTTCCGGAATTGCCGAACACGATGGGAGACAGAATGAAATCTAGAAGATTGATGCTCCCGATGCTCTTGGCCGTGATTATGTTTTCGGGGTGCGGGCCTGAGCATAAGGACGAAAAGCGAGTTGTTGCCAGGGTAAATGACTGCGATATTGCGGCAGATGAGTTCAGGCGTGCTCTTGCACGAAGTTACAAAAAGGAAATCGAGCCCTTAACCGAAGCTCAAAAGAATGATCTGCTGGATCAGATGATTAAGGAAGAGCTGTTAGTCCAGGAGGCGAAAACGCGCAATCTCGATCTGCATGAAGATTTCCGACGGACGATCCAGATATACTGGAAACAGACTCTCATAAGAAACCTTCTTGAGCAGGTAGGAGAAGATCTCACTGACAAGATTTACGTTTCGAAAGAGGACATAGCCGACTTCAAGAATGAGCAGTCTACGGCTTGGGCATCGATGTCGCCAAAAGAGATGGAACAAGAGATCTTTGAAAGGAAAAAGACAGAAGCGCTCAAGAGATGGTTGGAACAGCTACAAGCTCGTGCTGTCGTAAAAGTTGACCGCCAACTGGTCGATTCTATAGCAAAATAGCAACAGCAGAGGAGCAAGTATGGCAAACAAGAGAAAGAATAAACGCAGAAGGCATCTTATCGACAAGGACTTCCAGATCAAATTCGCCCTTAAGTTCTGTATCATGTTGGTTATCGGCGCTATTCTGTCAACAGGTATTCTTTTTGCGTTTACCTCCGGCACCCTGACTACGTCCTACGAAGGCGCCGGGATAAGAATCGAAAAGACCTCAAAGGGCATCCTTCCCGCCATCCTTTACACAAATGCCATTACCGTGGCGAGTATCTCACTCGCTGCCATTGTCGTTCTCATATTCATATCCCATAAGATTGTCGGACCTTTTTACAGGTTTGGAAAAACCCTTGAGGAGATCAGCAACGGCAACCTCTCTTTGAGGATCAGGTTGAGGGAAAAAGATCAGTTCCTCGGCATTGCCGAGAAAATCAATCAAATGAATGAACAGCTTAACGACCGGATCTTGGGCTTGAAGAAAAAAGCAACCAGGGTTCGATCTGAACTAGATCAGGACTCACCCAATCTAACGGTCCTGCGCCGTGAGTCGGAAACGCTGCTGAAGGCGCTGGAAGAGTTCAAGACAGTAAGCAACGGGCCACAGCGAAATAGATGAATCGTACCTAACCCGGACAAGCCGGAACCAAAAAGAAATAAATTTATCACGAAAACACGAAAGTGCGAAAACACGAAACCAAACAAGTTCTAATGATAAAATCTCCGTCAAAGGTGGATAAAATCAAACCCCAATGGCAAAATCCCAAAGCTTGTTCTCTAGAACTTTGGCACTTTGTAATGATTTGGGCTTTGAAATTTGTCATTTTTCCCATTTAGTGCTTATTTTTTCGTGCTTTCGTCCTTTCGTGTTTTCGTGATTATCTTTTGAATTTTTTGCCAGAAAGAACACGAATTCTATTGTTAACGGACTAAATTCCTATCTCCTACTTTCGGTTTCCCTTTTGAGGTGTTTATCCACATACTGGGCCAGCATTTCAGCGACTTTTGGCGGCGGCCGAATGAGAAAATAATGGTCAATGACGGCATGGGCCAGTTCGTGGGCCAGAATCCCTTCGGTAAGTGTTTCAAGAGAAACGTAAACTGTTTCCAGTTTATGAAAATAAAAGGCCGCATGGTCGGTACGAGTCGAAGAAAATTTGTATTTTGATACAATGTCGGCGTAGGCGCTATTGACTCCATCTTTTTTGGGATAAGCCATAATTTTTATTTTGGACTTGCAATTATACATATCAAGTAACGATTGAGCACTTTCAAAGATATAGTCAATCTTTTTTCTTAATCTTTCCGTAACCGAACCGCTCTCTTTCCCACCGAACAGCCCCAAAAAGCCGCTGCGGCGTCTCACCTTTAGTTTCTCGTTCAGCGTTTCCAAATCCGCTTCACTTTGATAGTATACCACTGTTTTTTTGGTGGTAAGACACATCCAACCTGACTGGAGGCCCGCCCGGGCATTGCCGGACTCCTTGTGTGCCGGCGGGATGTCATCACACCGGACGGAAGCCGGCAATGTCCATGACAATGTGATGAGGAAGGCTATAAATAGGGAGATAAAATGCTTCATGAAGTCTTCTTCCAGGGATCTTTCTTCTTGTCTTGCATTGATATCACAATTCCGCATGGTACCGCAAGGAACCCCATGCCGCGGGAACAACACTTCGCGCCTGCGAGCCATGCTATGCAGTAAGGTCGCTTAACGGGGTTGCAGCGGCTTGACTGCCGGAAAACTATATCGACTACGTCAAAGACTTCCGTGTTATCGTCGCATGACTTTCACTCACCAGCAGTAAAGCTTCCTTAAGGAAATTACCCTTAAGAAATCACAGAAGATAATGACCATGCCCTGGCATGAATCGTGCATCATTTGGTGCATATATTTCAACGGCTTCGCACGAAACTTCTTGACGTTTGGCTCGCTTTTTTAAGTTCCCTAAAATACGGGGGAAATACCAGGATTTGTGGTTTGTGCCAGCGGATTTCCAACCTGGCATAAAGAAAAGGGGGGCGTTATGAGGGCTAAGAGGAGAATCTTGTATTTATCTTGTCTGCTGTTCATATGGTCGATCTTCTTTGGCACATCTCAGGCATTTGCTGTTCCAACAGCCGAAGATATCGCCACAAGAGTCAAAGAAGCCATTGGCGCCGGCGCAACACCCGAGAAAGCGGTTAAGTCAGTTGTTGCCTTCGCCATTGTCGAAGGGATGACGACAAAAGATGCGGCCGCCGCCGCCACAATGGGTGCGATAGAGGCTGCCGTGGCTCTGAGACGGGATGTCAATGCAGCAATCCAGGGTGCGGTCATAGGGGCTGCCGGCGGAGCGATCACGGCCGGGTTGGATATGGTTGGCGCCATTCAAGGCGCCTGTCATAGTGCTATCAGCGGCAGCGCGAAGATGGGAGATACGCTGATGGCGGCACAAGCGGCTGTCGGCAGTTCTGTGAGCGCTGCGGTACGGCACGACCAGGATATTGCTCTTGCCGCCTATGCCGCTGTGAGCGGCGCGCTAAGCGGTGCGGCCGACTCCGGGCTCAGCTCGGAAGAGACAGACCGGATAGTCTACGGCGCCGCCCAGGGGGCAAATGCCGCAGCCATGGCCACCGGTCAGGATCTGGTTGCCATTGAAAGCGGGATTCAAAGCGGTGCATTGTCGGCGGCAGGAACCTTTGGATTTGATGCCGGCGCCATGGCTGCTGCTGCCGCTGCCGGCACGGCGGATATTTCAGAACCAGAAGGTTTTTCACCCGGCGAGATAGAACTCGGAGCAATGGCTGCGGAGGATACGGCAGTTCCTACGGTTCTTGAACAAAAAAGAGACTCAATAGAACCAATCCCTGATCCAACCGCATCTCCGGTATAGGAGGAGGAGCAGCCTCTGCCAAAGTGGGGTCGAGCACGTCTCCGTTGCCGGCACATTGGTTTGCCGACCAGGGGGGCGGGAGTTTTGAATTGTGCGAGTTTCAAGATGCAAAATGTGCGTATAGGAGAAGAAAGGAGGTATACTCCGGATGACAAACCAACGGGCTATTTCAAATATTTTTACTGCGGGCTGGTTTTCTTGCCGTTGTTTCTAATCTGGCCTGTCACTTTTGCCGCTGCCGAAGGTGATATCACGCTCTCACTCGATGCACAAGAGCGATTCAGCGATAACTTCTACAGGAGAGAAACAGACAAGACGAGAGTTTACGCCACCATAATCAAACCGGGTATCACTGCCGGGGCCCGGACAGACTGGAATTCCATCCTCTTTGCCTATTCACCTACTTTCAACCTTTACATAGACGACAGCGACAGCATCGATGCCTCTAAGGATGATTTTGTCGGACACGAGTTGACTCTTGTGGCCAAGACAACATCCTTTGATCGATTTCAATTGAGTCTTACCGAGAGGTTTCAGGAAACCAGGGAGCCCGGTAGTTATGACTCATTGCTTAAAAGTGAAGCGGAAAGGGAGAAATATGCAATTAACCGGGTGAGCCCCTTCCTGACCTGTGATTTTGCCGGAAAGTTTACGGCCATCGTCGCCTATCGGTACGAGGTCTATGATTACGAGGATTCGGAGGACTCCAATGAGCACAGGGGGTACTTTACACTCAGGTATCATCTTGATGATCGAAATTCCCTCGAACTGGAAGAGCAGTACTGGCAGAGGCGATATCCCGCCAATCCGGACTACGACTCCAGCCAGACCAAGCTTATATTCAAGCGGGAATTGAGCGATTTTCTCAAGTGCGAGATCGGGGGTGGTTATCACAACCGAAAATTTGAATCAGGCAAGGCCGGGGTCAAGGACTTTGACGGCTTTGTTTACCGCCTGGCGCTCATAGGGCAGTCCGATCTCAGCAGGCTCTTTTTTAGTTTACGGAAGAACCTGAATGACTTTTCAAAGGGTACCGCCTACTTCGATGCCCAAAGGGTAACCCTTGATGCGGAACATACATTCCCTGACAAGCTTACATGCACTCTGGGTAGCTATTACCAGGAAAACGACTACGAGGCCGCGCCGCGAAAAGACGTGATCCGGGATGGTTCCGTCGGCATAAAATACAGGATGGTTGATTGGCTGTCCGCCGGCCTCTACTATGAATACATAGACAGGGATTCCAATATCAAAGGGGAAAGCTATTCGGAAAACAAGGTCTATGTGGCCATAAAATTTGAATACAGCAGTGCCGAAAGGCAGTGGCAGCCTTGACGGCTTCGTAAAAAGTCCATCTGCTGCGTTGCGCTTCATCTCTCGTCATTGCGACGTACTTTAAGTACGCCTCATTCCTCAAGATTGCGCCTGACGGCTTTTAGAGAGGCGCGCGCCTTGCATATGGAGCTTTTTACTTTGCCGTCCATTTTCGGACTTTTTACGAGACCATCAGCCTCAGTTCAAGAAAATGAGAAATGCCTCAACCAAGATTGTAATCCTCGCTTTGACCCTTGTCCTGCTCTGTCGGGCCGAAGCGGTGTTTGCCCAAAAAGGAAAATACGTTTTGGGTATCGGCGACAGGCTTTCCTTACTTCTTTATGCCGGTGGAAAGCTGCAGCTTGAAGGTGGAGGGGCTCTCATGCTGACCATTTCCGAGGATGGGACCATCACCCTCCCCTTTTTAGGCAAGGTCACGGCAGACGGCCTGACCGTTGACAAACTAACACGCAAAATCACAACGCGTCTGAAGACGGATTATTTTGTTGATCCTCAAGTTATCTTGTCGGTCGTCGCTTACCGCAGTAAGAAGGTCTATATCCTGGGCGAGGTAAAAAAACCCGGCTCTTACGGCATGGAGAGCGAAAACACCGGTCTTATTGAATTGATATCCATGGCCGGCGGGGCCACGGAAAAGAGGGGGAAAAAAGCCTTTGTGCTGCGTGGGGCATACGCCGATATCGCCTCCGGAGGCAAGATTAACGAACTGGTTAAGAAAAAAGAACCGATTGTCGTGGACTTGCAAAGGCTGCTCGAAAGGGCGGATCTCAGCGCCAATGTGAGACTTCGGGCGGATGACGTGGTTTATATTCCTCCCAGGAGGTTTGTAGACATTGCCCAATCGAAAATATACGTCATGGGGCACGTGAAAAGGCCCGGTATCTATGACTTCCAGGACGGCATCACGGCCCTCAACGCCTGTCTACTTGCCGGAGGTTTTGCCAAGTTTGCCGCCCCCAACCGGGCCACTGTAAGCCGTTTTGATAATGGACAAAAAATCATTATCAGGATTGATTTGAACGACGTCAAAGAGGGCGATGCAGACGACATAGTCCTGAAGCCGGGCGACCGGGTCTATGTGCCCAAGTCGCGCTTGTAGCGTAGCGCAGAGGGCATAGAGCAAGGCGTTTTTACTCTTTGCGCTATGCCCTTTGGCTTTTGCCCTTTGCAATTTGTAGGTTTTGTAACCTATGAGCCCAATAAATCCAATGAACTCAACAAACCCGATGCCCCCGACCATCCCGGCAAATATCCACCTTTCCGATTATCTTTATGTTATCAGAAAGCGTAAGGGGGTAATCCTGGCATCCCTTTTCATCGTGGTGACACTGGTCGCCATATTCAGCTTCACCATGCCCCCCGTTTACAGATCCACCGCCAAGATGGTCATTGACAAGGAGGCCAAGAAATCCCCTCTGACCGGAGAGCGGCTCGATTATGAATCATATATGTCCGAGAATCTCACCTTCCAGACGCATTTCAAGTTAATCAAGAGCCGTCCGGTACTGTCCAAGGTATATGAGATTCTTCACCTCAAAGAGACACTTCACAAGGATTCCTCCAGTGGGACGCCGGCAGCGCTCATAGGCAATATTTTCAAGAATGTCAAAAAATTGACCCTTCTTCTCCGCGTCCGCGGCGAATCAGCCGACCCGGCAGCGGGAGACGAGTTCGTAGATCCGGCAGGAATTCTTGACGGCAAGATTCACATCGAACAGATGCGAGACACCAGATTGTTAACCGTCAGCGTGCATGATGTGGACCCTGCAATGGCGCAAACCATCGCCAACACGGTTTGCAAGGCATACATCGAATACAACATGGATATCCACTTCGAAGCAACGCAACGGATGCTGTCCTGGCTGACCGACCAGATGGGAAAGATGAAACAAAAGCTGGAGGAATCAGAAGCCAGGTTCTTGGCTTTCAAAGAGAAAGAGAAGATCTTCTCCATCACGGGCAAGCAGAAGGTACACAACCAGAAGATCGAGGAGATAAACGCCTCATACATCAGTACAAGGGCCAAGCGAATGGACATAGAGGCCAGGATAGCAGAGATGGAGAAGATTCTTGCCCGCAATAGTATTATCGAGTTTCCGCCCGCATTTGCCAGAAACAAGTTGTTGACCGCACTCTACCAGGAACAGGCCCTCCTTGACATTGAATTGAAGAAAAACCAGAAGGTCTACAAGAGCAAGCATCCGAAGATGATTCAGATCACCACAAAGTTGGAACAGATCAAGAGACGGTTTCGCATGGAGCTTGAAAAAGTCCTGTTGGGCCTGCGATCGGAACACGCGGTCCTGACAGCCAGTGGGAAGGCGCTGCAGGAGGCATTGGATCAGTATGAAAAAGACGCGTTGGAGACCAACAAAAAGGAAGCGCAGTACGCCATCCTGGAAAGAGAGGTTAACACCAACAAAGAACTCTACAACATGATGTCCACCAAGTTGAAGGAGTCCATGATATCGAAGGGGATCGAGAGTGTGAACATCCGGGTGGTGGAGCCTGCATCCAAGCCTGTTCACCCATACAAGCCAAGGAAGAAACTTAATATCCTCCTCGGCATCATATTCGGTGTGGTGACGGGTGTGGGGCTTGCTTTCTTTCTGGAATACCTGGACCAGACGGTGCGAAATCCGGAAGACATTGAGCGCCATTTTGATCTTCCCGTACTTGCCGTCGTCCACAATGTCTCAAAAGATGTCAGAAGATAACAGCATAAGATGAGAATTCCTTTCTTCTCCGAAAAGAAGTCTTCCGGCCACAAGAAGCTCAACTCTACACCAGTGCCCCGTCATGCGGATTTCGGCCTCATGTCCCATTTTGCAGAGTCCTTCAACACGCTCAGGACGAACATCCGGCTTGCCGGGTTCGATACCCCGGTAAAAGCCATCCTGGTCACGGGGGTTGTCTCATCCGAAGGAAAGACTACTGTTGCAGTGAACCTTGCCGAGTCATTTGCCTTTGCAGGCCATAAAGTCCTCCTTATGGAGTGCGACCTGAGGCTGGGAACTTTCAAAAATTTGTTTCGCTCCAATCCTAAAAAAGGGCTCTCAAGCCTCATCTCTAGAACCTTTAATACCCCTGTCGAAAAGGGGCAACTCGACAAAAAGCTGACTCTCGGCGATCTCATTACCCTCATCGACCTTCAGGAAAAGACCGGCACACTGACTATAGTCGACACCAACGATACCTATCAATTTGCTTTTGAGAGGGGTAAACTAGTTTTGTCGGCATGGAAAAACCGCCCCAAAGACAAGCGCCTTGCCTCCGTGCTCATCGGCATCGGCATGATCTCCGCAAAACAGGCCACAGAAGCCCTTAAAAGGGCGCGCAAGACAGGGCAGAGGCTCAGTTTCATCCTGCTTAACATGGGCATCTTGAGTCCCGACCATTTGAGAGAACCACTCAGGCTTCAAATCCTCGACGCCCTTAGTTGGGCCGCCTTCAACGTCTCAGAGGCCAGGTACAGTTTTGCAAAAAGTTCCTCCGTTACGTATGAGCGGAACATCATCGACCCGATCGAATTCGCAGATGTAATGACTCATGAGCTATCCGGTCTGCGACGCCCCTTTATTTATGAGCAGATAATCTCTTCGACCATCAAGACAGAGCTGGACAATCTCCATGTGCTGCCAGGCGGCCCCAACCCTCCCAATCCGTCCAAGGTGCTCGGTTCAAGGCGCATGGCCGGGCTGATGACCGTGCTGAAGGATTCTTTCGATTATGATGTATTCATTCTCGATTCGCCACCGGCAACCTCTATAAGCGATGCATCGATCCTTTCGGCATTTGCAGACGGCGTGATTATAGTAGTGCGCGCCGGAACCATCAACCGGTCCGTCATTAGTAAAACCGTTGAGCAACTCAAGCAAGTCAACGCACCCACCTTGGGATTTGTCTTAAACGACATGGATCCAAAGGAAGAAAAAGATTACTACAGCTATTATTCCAAGTACTACAAGGACTATTTTGACAAAGGGGAAAAAAGCAGAAGAACAAGGCGTAAGGAGAGAAGGGACTGAGGGGAGACGGGCCAAACACAATAAGGGAGTCTTGATGTCAAATGTGAGGGCTCAAACTCAAAATCAATGACAAAGCTCAAAAATATTATCACTTTTGCTATCCTCCTTTTCTTTGCAACCGGCAGTTATTATCTCTACCGGATGTTCATGGGTGACTACTATATCACGCAGGCCAAAGAAATCGAGAAAGGAAAAGACTGGAACACGGCCGTCCGTGCCTATCGCAAGGCCATCGAATATGCTCCCCGCAACCCCGAATATCGCCTTTTGTGCGGAAAATTCTATCTAAGGTTCGCAAAAGCAGCCAATGACGGAAAACTGAAAGAAACATTGTTTAAAAGGGCATGGTGCGAGCTTGAGGAGGCAAAAAAGACATCTCCCAAAGATGCCCGCACTTATACGGCCCTGGCGCGGGTCTCGGAGGCCATGTTGCCGCCCTCGCCAAACACAAAAAACCCAAGTGCTGAACAATATTACCTTACTGCGGTTTCGCTTTATCCCAACAGCACTCAATATCGTTATTTGCTTGCCAGGTATTACAAGAAAGCCGGGAAGACCGGAGAAGCGTTGCAACAAGT
The DNA here is from genome assembly GCA_013375395.1 of Desulfobacterales bacterium. GTDB lineage: Bacteria > Desulfobacterota > Desulfobacteria > Desulfobacterales. The sequence continues at coordinate 727 of JABXJW010000047.1, read as the reverse complement.
TGAAACCATGATTACTCTTGATCCGCGAACAGACGGATATGTGCGGCGCAATCGCTTCTGGCAAATGCCCGGCATTGACGAAGCAGTGGAAAACGGCCTCAGGCAGGCATTGAAGAACAGTTTTACCCGCAACGATGCCGCGGGCGTGCTGGCGTCGCGGTTGGACGAAAAGCAGAGGTGGGCGGAGGCCGCCTCTGTCTATGAACAGGCAATGCCGAAAGGGGCTTTTGCCGACAGGACCGGCTACTACCTCCGGATGGGGCGTTATTTGCTGCACGGAGGCAAAGAAAAAGAAGCCGAGGCCTATTTTTTGCGGGGTGTTGCCGGCGCCCCTGACCGGGCTGCCGTTATAAAACGTTTCATAGGAGATTACGAAAGGGACGGAAAGCTCGAAGAGATCTTCGCCCTGTTTGAAAAGCTCAAGAGACTATACCCGGAAATGGTCGAAACAGACCTCTACCATGCACAGGTGTTGTGCAGGCACAAGAAATACCGGCAAGCACTGTCCCATCTTGAAGGTTTCCTGAAGAGGAAAGAGACCGCCGAGGCCGACTACTGGATGGCCATGACCTGTGAGAAACTAAGGGAGCCTTACAGGGCCGAGACCTACATCAAGCGGGCAATCAAGTGGGAGCCGGAAAAAGATCTCTACCACCAGTTTTACGCCGGTCTTTTGTATAAAGCATGGCGCTTTGCCGAGGCCCTCAAGGAAGCCGAAGCAGCGGTT
>JABXJW010000318.1 GCA_013375395.1 Desulfobacterales bacterium | reverse complement strand
ATTTATAACTGCTTGGTTGCTATTATCAAATCGTGCTGTTGAGGAAACAAAGAAAATCCAATCGGCTTGGGGAGAGTTCTTTGAGACTTGGCGGATGGGCGCGAGAGAGATGGAGCAGTACCTCAAGGATCTAGCGAATAGATTTGGAGAAGTGGGTCTAGCGATATCCAACACTGTGGAGGCGGCAAAACGGAAACTGCGGGAGCTGTACGAGAGCATCGAGGACCTTGAGAAGGGCACCCGGGAGAGGTTGATCGACGAGCTGGACAAATACTACGACTACCGGATGCTCAGGGAACTAACATTAGATGAACTTATCGCTCTGTCTGCTAAGACCAGGGAGAGGATTGCGAGGGAGGGCATCGACGCGGTGAGGCAGGCGGAGGAGTCCGCAGCCGAGAAGAGGGTCAGGGAGCAGGACGAGGCAATAAACCGCCTCAAGACGCTCGAAGAACACTACGAGACTGAGCTAGATCTAATCAGGCAAAGGATCCTCCTCACTAGGATCGAGATCAAGCTCCTCGAGATCCAGATGGCTAAGCGCCTGAAAGATATACCAAAGGCGATAGAGCTTCAGAAGGAACTTAATGACTTGCTCGACGAGTACGACGAGAAGTACGGCGAGAGCGGTGAGACAGCGGAGGAGGTAGAGGAACAAAAGCGGGAGGCTATAAAGGAGACCTCCCGGGAGACGGAGAGAGCCACCGAGGAGATGACCCGGGCTTGGGAGGAGCTGTTGAGCAAGATTCCCACCAGGATTGATTTCGATGTCGTCGGCATACTCCACATGCCCTCGATTCCCTCGGTCGGCACGCGATTCTTCGATATCATCGGGAGGCTGAAGTGGCCCGGGATCCCCAGCGCACAGGTGGGAATCCCCTATGTCCCCCGACCCATGCCCGTCGTCGTCCACAGGGAAGAGGCGATCCTCAACCCCGCGCAGGCAAGAGAGTGGAGGAAAGGCAAAGGAGCAGGCGGGGAAATAACGCATAACTACTATCAAAATGTTGAAGTTAAATCTCTCATTCCTCCCGACGATCCAGTGCTCTACCGGAGGCTCTGGAGGGAGCACATGAAGATGGCCCACGATGAGGAAGAGGCGAGGAGGTATGAATAAAAACTTAATTTTAATTAGGGAACTAAGAACCAAGGAGAAATTTCTCGACAGGCAAAAATCCGATATTAGGATGCGGATTCGGGAGCTCAAGAAGCAGTATTTTGATGCCGATGAGGAGAAAGAGTTCACTTTCGAGCTACTAGAGGCTATTTTAACTGATTATCTCACTAACGAGCAAATCAAGGAAGTAGTCAAGAACTTCGAGATCTCCTTTGAGCGGCTAGAATTAGTACTGGCCGACTACTTAACTGAGGAACAGATTAAAGAAGTCATAGATAAGCTGAAAGAGATTTAGATGCCTTTAAGCGATAGAGCGAATTTTAAGGAGAAGATATGGCAGTAACCCTTGAGAGGAGGATACCCTGATGGCGCTCACGGCGAAACTGGGGCCGACAGGTTCGGAGTATGCAATCCCCGACACCGGGCTGTTCAGGGCCGACTACCGGTGGGAAGAAGTGAAGGCGACACACGAATTGCACGACGGGTCTAAGAAATTCTATCACAAGGGCTACAAGTTCAGGGCGAGGCTGGAGTTTCACTACATGCCGCAGGCGACCTACGACGGCCTGAGGGCGGAATACAATCGTCATACTGAATTGAATTTTATTCCTCGCTTTACTGATTACCCCTCTACCAATTTCGAGGTGAGGTGGATGAACGAGTGGAACTTCGTCTACTCCTCCCCGCAGGTGAAGACGCACACAATCCCCTACTGGAGGGGATACATCGAACTGGAAGGGACCGAGATAATCTCGTCGATCCCGGCATGGGCATAAATAAATGCTGAGTGATAAGGAATTCACAAAATTAAGTCAACTCTGGGCCGAGGCTTACCTCAGTTTCCAGCGGAACCCCGAACTGTGCTATCTGAAGCTGACCGAGATCGGCCGGATAATCGGCAGGCACACCAAGGCCTTTGAGGAGAGGATGGGGGTGGGCGGAACAGAGGTGACGGCCATCATAAGACGGGCGGACGGGACTATCAGGAAAACGCAAAAATATAAATTCAAGGGTAAAAAAGACAAAAAAGGGAAGCCGATTTTGGTATTGAAGAATAAAGAAATCAAGGATTTTCCCGAGGAGTGATAAGAAATGGCCAAAGTATCATCGGCGATTTTACAAGACGCCCTGACAAACGTGGCGAAGTTGATACCCAATGCGGCGGGCAACTATCAGTACATGGGCATGGGAGCAGGGGAGAACGATACGGCGGCGGCAGCAACCCAGCACGACCTGTTGGGAAGCGACACTCACTACAACGACGCGGTGGGCATTTATGAGGCCGACTACAAGACGGTCTGGCAGAGCACCTTCCTCTATGCGGACTTCACCGGACACATCATCAAGGAGCTGGTTATCTGCCAGTCGTCAATTCTCCATGCGAATTTGTGTCTTCTGCGCATGACGATTGACGCCGTCACGCTGAATGAGGGCGAGCAGGTGACTTTCATCATTAAGAACGCGGTTCAGCAGGGCACATAAAGGAGCGGTTCTGATATGGCAGTAACCCTTGACATGATGGAGTACGCTACGGATATTCTTGCCCAGGTGGCGTATCTGAGCAGTGACTTTGACCCCGCATCTTGGGACCTCTTGGATGAGGATTGTGCGGGTATAGGCGACTGGGTTGATGGCGATACGGGAGACGCTGTAAGTCGGGTCAATCCTGCGGGGCAATTTGAATTTGATTCAAGGAACTCTGCCGCTGGCGATAACTATGCGCTGCGACACAGGGACATAGGAAGTTATCCGAACACTTTCACTGTTGAAATCAAGCTCTATCACGATGCAATCGGCACACAAGCAGATGAGGATTCCTTTGCTCTTGAATGCTACCAAGTCGATCAAAACATTCGTATATATTTCTGTTCTGACGGATTGTTTATTTATGACACTGGCTCTGGTTTTACCGAAGTAGGTACTGATCTGGTCAAGCATGGCGGATCTGCGGAGTGGCAGACTTGGAGGTTTGTAGTAACTTTCACCGACGTTGCGGGAGAAGGGACCTGCGACGTTTATTTGTATGATTCTACTCATGATTGGGAAAAAGTAGGGACAGCCATTCCTTGTAGCCGTGAGCAGGCTAGCACTGAAGGCTTGACAAGACTGATTCAACATGGGTATGCGAATAACAATAGGATAACCCATATTGACTATCTCAAAATAGTAACGGGCCTGCAACCGCCGAATCTGCAATGCTTCTCCGAAGCTGCGATTAAGCAGCAGGGCTCCTACTCCCTAAAGGTACAGGCATTAACCACAGGTTCCTTGAACGATACTCTTACCCGAACTATCAGTCCTACGATAGACCTGACCGGCTACTCGAAAATCAAGTT
>JABXJW010000317.1 GCA_013375395.1 Desulfobacterales bacterium | reverse complement strand
TGTCGTATTGTTCGTTGAGTTCTCTGGGTCTTTCTGGAGCCCACGACCGGGATTGAACCGGTGAACCTCTTCCTTACCAAGGAAGCGCTCTACCTACTGAGCTACGTGGGCAACCACGGAGATGAAACGTCTCGAGATGTCTCTACCTCGTTGAAATTATGAGCTATTTAGCGCCATCTTATCGCAACTCACACGGAACAATGGAATGTTGAGCACGAAGTGCATCTTTTCAAGCCGTCAGGCGCAACCTTGCGCCATAGTAGGCACGAAGTGAAGCTGTGCGCTATATTGGGAGAAGAAAAGGAGAAAGAATGATTTTGAATCCTTTTTGTTCTTCTTAACCCATCATTCCAATATTCCAGTGTTCCACTATTCCAATCGTGAGCAAAGCGAACTAAGCTCTATTATGGAGCGGGAAACGGGGCTCGAACCCGCGACCCTCAGCTTGGAAGGCTGATGCTCTAGCCAATTGAGCTATTCCCGCCCTCAAATCGTCAATACCGCCGCTCTTTGGTGCATTAATTCGTCTTGGCGGAAGGCAAAAATTCTTTGCTAATCAGATGCACCGAATAACGTAGCTTCGTGCTATCCTTGCAAAGTCCTTTAGGTTGAAATTATGGCTCATCGGCAACAACACAGCAAGAAAAATGCAGGGAGTGCATGTAGTCCGCACGATGCCGTAGTCTCTGCCTGGCCATCTCCTACACACAACTTACTATGAGGCTTGGTGGAGGGGGGAGGATTCGAACCTCCGAAGGCATCGCCGACAGATTTACAGTCTGTTCCCTTTGGCCGCTCGGGAACCCCTCCCTGCATATCTCCATCTCCGTCCATATCGTGGAGCCAGCGGAGGGACTCGAACCCCCGACCGACTGATTACAAATCAGCAGCTCTACCTGCTGAGCTACGCTGGCCCCTGCAAGGCACGAAAAAATTAAGATCGTCTATCGGTTTTGACGATCTTTCGTGGCGAAACCGCGCCCACACGTGGCCCAAATGTCAAAAACTAATTTATTTAATATCATCTAATCCGAATAGCAACCCTAATTTTCAGCAGCAAAACGCTGCCTCATTCCATAAAGATGCTTTTTATGACCTTTTTCTCTTACTTGCTTTAAAGTTCTTTTCATAACTCACGTATTCTTCTGCGATACAACTCCACAAGGGCTACAGCCCATGGAGGAATCTGAGGAATCTAATGTTGAACGATCTAACAGGGATCAAAAACTCCGGGAAGTTAGTGAAAGGACTTCGCAGATCCTGCGCATCATTACACGGCTCATCGACGGTAACACCCCATAAGCCGCCCTTCGGCCAGTATGTGTCCCCTGATAGCCCTCAGGACTTGGGCTTTCGTGGCCCCTGCCTCCATACTTGGAGGCACGTCAACTGCATAGACCTTGAAAAAATATCGATGAGCCCCAGTACCCCTGGGAGGACAAGGCCCACCATAGCCGATTCCGCCGAAATCGTTTCTTCCCTGTTTGGCATCCACCAAAATTGTCCTTTTCGGGGGGATGCCTTCCGGCAGCTTCAACGTAGTCGGGGCAAGGCCGTAGAGCACCCAGTGCACCCATGTTCCGCCCGGCGCATCCGGGTCATCACAGATGACGACAAATTGCTTTGCGCCTGGGGGCGGCGCCGACCAGGACAGGGGCGGTGAAATATCCGCCCCGTCGCAAGAGTATCTTTTTGCAAGAAACGCCCCTGTCTTGAATGCACTGCTTTCCACCCGCAGGTTCCCGGCCTGCTCGGCCCACATTCTGTTTTGCCCGGTGAGCGTACAGACCAACATGAACAGACAAGCCAAGGTGGTTCGAAAAATAGCCTTGACCATCGCCCTCCCCTCAAGCCCAAGGATCGATTTCTTGCCGTTTCTCCGCCTGTCCATATAATGATATCTTGAAAACAGTAAATGTAAAGGAAAAAACGGTTCAAGTTATGAAATCGCTTCGCGATTCAATATGATGGAAACCTCTGAACCGTAACAACAAGTAAACTCGGTTGCTGTGCTCATTCAAAGATCTTCTTGAAGTCCTGGATGCTCTTTTTCACCTCATCCAGTTCAGATGCGGGCAAAGGGGTTGGTTGGGTGGCGGCAATCGGCTCGTACGTGCTTTTGAGGTAAGCCACGTCGAATAGTTGGTCAGGGACCTCGGGTTCGATTCTAAATGTCTTCAACACTTGCATCCTGACAAGCGTGCCACCCTCAAAGAACAGGATGCGGGAGGGATAACTGTTGCCTTCGTTTAAAGGCTTGTAGTCTGTATACTCAATTTCTTTCAATGGGGCGTCCTTGCCACCGCCACCATTTAGAATAAACCTCACCGGCCTGAAGGTTTCCTTGTCAATCCACACTTGAGGCACCGATTCATCAGGGTATTTGGCGCCGATGACATAGGCTATCTTGTCCTTGAACCTTCCAAGACTTACAAGTCCGATATTGATACCCAATCGAAAAAGTCGATCAGCCAAGAGCTCCGTTTCCAAGTAAAGCAGAAGGGCTTTAAAGTGGTCAAACGGTTCTTCGGCATCCCCGATGATCTTTCCGTTAAGAACGATCAGCGCGCCTTCAGGGTTAACCACCCGGATCTGCTCCACCCCATGTGTGCTCACCTCAGATCTAAACCGATCCGGATACCCGTAGTACAGGGTCTCGTCGAGTTCCTGCATCCCGCCTTCAAGGCCGGGATCATAAAGGACCGTCTTCTGTGATACCATCAATGTTCGGCCGGAACATAACCGGGCGATCATAAATGTAAGGATCTGGCCGGCCGGCAGGATATAGGCGGCGACAGGCGGAGCAAGCACCAAAAGAATAAGTGCGCACAGGAGGGACAAAGTGCAACGTTTCATGGTGACCGTATAACAGAGTCGATGGGGCTTTTCAATCGAATTTGGATGCCGTTCTTTCCTGTCCTGCCGACAGGCAGGCTTTAGGCTCACTTAGGCCCGAGTTTTACACGGTTCAAAATTTGATCGTCGTTGGAGCGACCGTATTTTCAAAGACCTCCTAAGTAACTTCATGTATATTGTGGCAGACACTGCCTATATATGCGACATATGGTGCTACCCTGAATATTGAGTTTTTCAAGTTTCTTCCGTGCATAACCCTGAAGCGAAGCGCCGGGGTCAATTGCTAAATTGTTACAAGATGTCCACATCGGGGGGGCGCTTTTGGCCCCATTCCAAGGGGACCACTGACATTACCCTCGATTTTTTTTTGAACAAGGAGGAAGGCTTTGCTGCCAAAGATCCTGATTGTGGACGATGAGCAGAACATGCTCAAGCTTTTTCAAAAAGTCCTTGCCAAAGAGGGTTACGAGATCAGATGAGGGGGGAAGGGGGAAGTCCATTTAGGGAAGGGGGACGTCCATTTGTAAATAAGTACGGCATCCGGGCAATCTGTAGATTCTCTCTTTAGCTGCCTTTTCTCATTTCGTTACTGGGCGCATCGCGTCACAAAAA
>JABXJW010000316.1 GCA_013375395.1 Desulfobacterales bacterium | reverse complement strand
AGCACGTAAGCTCTCGCCTCCTGCCGGGTTTGCGGACGACCGATGCCGACGCGCAGACGGGCAAATGCGCCGCTGCCGCATGCCTCGATCAGAGACTTCACGCCATTATGTCCTCCATCCCCTCCTTTCTGTTTGATCCTTATTTTGCCAAAGACAAGATCCATGTCATCGTGAATCACCAATATCTCTCTTGTGTCCAATTTAAAAAAAGATACCAAGTCCTTGACTGCCGGCCCGCTCAGATTCATAAAGGTCATTGGTTTGGCAAGGATTACCGGTCTATCCGCCACCTTTCCGCGGCCGAAGACGACTTTGAATCTGCGCCTATCGAACAATATGCGGCGGGCCTGCGCAAGCCTATCGACCACCATAAATCCCGTGTTATGGCGCGTAAGCCGATATTTTTCTCCAGGGTTGCCCAGACCTATAATCAGGCGGAACCGAGCCTCCGACATCTAAACTTCTTCTACTTGTTAGCAGTTTCCTCTCCAGCTGCAGCCTCCTCGACCGGAGCCTCTTCAGCCTCTTCTACTTCCTCCTCGGCAACTTCTTCTTCTGCCTCCACTGTAGGCGCTACAACAGTGGCCACGGTAAGGTGACCGTCAGCTAAGAGCTTTACCTTTCCTGCGATGGCAATATCTTCAGCGTGCAAGGAATCCCCGATATCAAGGTCGGATACATCCAGTTTGATCTTGCCCGGGATATCCGCAGGCAGACAGGAGATCTCCAATACATGGCGAACCAGTTGCAAAAATCCCCCCCGCTCAACCCCTTTGGACTTTCCGGTCAGTTCAACCCGAACCTTGACAACGATTTCCTCATCCAAGGATATTTCGTAAAAATCAATATGAAGATACTGCCCGGTCAGAGGAGCGACCTGCACTTCTTTTACCATGGCGGTCTTGTCCTGGACGCCGCCGTTTTCGATAATCAAGTTCAAAATGACTTGTTCACTGCCGCTTTCCTTATAAATTTTCTCAAGATCATGGACGGATAGGGTCAAAGGTATCGACTCGGTTCTTGGACCGTACAATACCGCCGGGATGAGCTCTTGTCTCCTTAGTGCTCGTGCAGGACCCTTTCCGCGGGTTTTTCGTTGATTCGCTTTAAGTTCAAATGTTTGCAACTAGAACCTCCTCATAGTTGTTTTGCTCGCTACACAAAAAGGGAGCTCACAGAACTCCCCGTATGGCAGCGGTGAATGGTCTCGGCCAAGAGCTTGGATACCGACAGCACCCGGATCTTGTCACACTCCTTGGCCTTTTCCCCCAGGGGTATCGTATTGGTCACCACAAGCGTCTTAATCTCCGAATCGTCAATACGACCTACAGCAGGACCTGAGAGAACCGGGTGCGCGCAACACGCATGAACCTCCAGGGCGCCGTGTTCCTTCAAAGCCCGGGCTGCTTGGGTGAGGGTCCCCGCAGTGTCCACCATATCATCTAAGATAATGGCTGTCTTCCCCTTGACATCGCCCACCACATTCATGGCCTCGGCCATGTTGGGCTCCATTCGTCGTTTGTCGATGATGGCCAACTGGGTATCAAGGCGCTTGGCAAAGGCCCGAGCTCTTTCCACGCCTCCCGCATCCGGCGAGACAACTACCGTATCATTGTCGAAATTGTCTTTGATATATTCCAAAAGGACAGCGGCCGCAAAGAGGTTGTCCACCGGGATGTTGAAAAAACCCTGTATTTGGCCGGCATGGAGATCCATGGTAATCACGCGGCCGGCGCCTGCTACCGTAATCAGGTCTGCCACCAGTTTTGCGCTGATGGGCACTCGGGGCGCCACCTTCTTGTCCTGGCGGGAATATCCATAGTAGGGAATTACCGCTGTGATTCGCTGGGCCGATGAGCGCTTGAACGCATCTATCATCAACAGTAGTTCCACTAGGTGCCTATTTACAGGGTCGCATGTGGATTGCAAGACAAAAACGTCCTTGCCTCGCACGTTTTCCTTGATTTCCACCCGGATTTCACCGTCACTAAATGTTTCCACTTGGGCATCTCCCAACTTGATACCTATGTGACGGCAGATATCGTTGGCTAATTGAAGGTTAGAGTTGCCGGCAAACAGGACAAGGCTATGCATAAGTTACCGCACCACGATTGTTTAAACGTTTTATGAACTTAGCTCGTTTCGCTCACAATTGGAATAATGGAATGCTGGAATATTGGGTTAAGAGGAATGAAAACAATTAAAAAATGATTCACCCCACTTTTTTCCCATTACTCCATTATTCCAACATAGCGCACAGCTTCACTTCGTGCCCATTACCCCATGTGTGGGAAAACAGATAACAACGGCGCAACATCCTATTATTTCAGCCTGTTGTAGATATTCCGCGACGTATAATTATTTTGATTCCTCAAACAAATGCAGCCATCATATCCTTGCGAAATACGACAAAAGTGGCTGGGGTGGGAGGATTCGAACCTCCGAATGCAGGAACCAAAATCCTGTGTCTTACCACTTGACGACACCCCACCGTGGTTCATCAGGGAACCAATAATTTTGTCAGAAACGCATCCCAGCGTCGCCGACGCCTCATCGTTTGAACCGCCATGGAGGCCTGTTGCGGAGTCTGAAACAGACCAAACACGCTCGGTCCGCTTCCGGTCATGAGCGCCCCGTAAGCACCGAGATCAAGGAGGGCCTTCTTAATGGTATTTATCTCTGGAAACTTTTTGACGGTTACTTGCTCTAAATCATTATACAAAAGGTCCTTGATCTTAAAAGGACCCTCCTTAAATCTTCGAACTTTAAAATTTTCTTCACAATTTGTCAATCGTAAATTTAAATTTTTGTACACCCATGCAGTAGGTACCTGGTATCTTGGGCAAACCAGCACCACGCACAACTCTTCCATCCCTTCAAACGCCTCCAGCTGTTCGCCGATCCCCCTGGCAACGGCTGTATGCCTCAACAGAAAAAAGGGGACGTCTGCGCCGATCTTTAGCCCCATATTCATAAGTTCCCTGTTGCTAAATGGAAAGCCGTAGTGCTGGTTCAGCCCCATCAAGACGGAAGCGGCATTGCTGCTTCCGCCCCCCAAGCCTGCGGCCACTGGGATCACCTTTTCGATAAAGACGGCCACTCCCTCCTGTCTTGACAGCGTCTCAAGGAAAAGCGAGGCTGCCTGACAGGCCAGGTTGTCTCCTCCTTCCGGCACCATTGGGTGAGAGCAATGAACAATGATAGACGGTTGATCAAAGGCCAGGGAAACGGTATCAAATAGATCAATGCGGGCAATCAGGGTTACGAGTTCATGGTAGCCATCTGCGCGTTTGCCGACCACTTTCAAGAAAAGATTGATCTTGGCTGGCGATGGCATGACCAGTGTATTCATATGTGCGAACTTAGTTCCTTAGTTGTGGAATTCGTGTTTTTTCTGGCAGAAAATTTTTGTCATGTTCGACAAAAAAGTGAGCTAAAGTGCCTAAAATGTCTAAAGTGAGCTAAAGTTAATGTGCACGCCTTCGGCGTGGTCAGTCTTA
>JABXJW010000315.1 GCA_013375395.1 Desulfobacterales bacterium | reverse complement strand
TTCCGATCTATTGAAGGGAAAAAAGGCTTTCACAGTTAGGAACAAAGAATTAATAAATTCACGCGAGCGCGCGGACAGTTCAACTGGAGCCCGTCTTAAAAACGCGCACCTGATCAAGGCAATTAATATGATAGAGAGAAAAATCCACACAATAGGCCATTCTACACTCTCTCCATATTTAGAAAGTATGTTGTAAATGGTATATAGAATTCTATTCAAAATCGAAGGGTCGTGCTTTCTGAGAATCTCCATCTCACCAATAAAAAAATCACCAGCCTCCGAATATCGCTTTGCGTTTTCATAATTATCCCTCAATCTTCTATATGTTTGTGCTAACTGGTTTGGAGAGGGAAATTCAATTTGTTTTCGTAAGAAAATTTCGTCGATTATTGTTTTACGTCCGTTTTCTATGATCCATGATTCATCGATGAACTCAATTTTGGATAAGTCCGTATTTAATAAAGATATGCCCGCAACATATTCCTTTTCTTTTACACCTAGGCTTCCTGAGATGACAATTTTACCTTTCTTCCCTATTATCGGATTACGAATTTGTACTGAATATGACATTATTCCTTTTTCATACTTTACCGGCATCCAGTTTATATTAATGTTAAACTCTCTCTCTATTGTTATTCGGTTAAAATTCATGATTGAAAAGATTCTAAGACGAAATCGAGAATCTTCCATGAAAGTAGCACCATTAAACCTTACATTCCCCTCGAATGTGACATAATTGAACCATGCACGCCCCTCAAAAATTGCACCTCTAAAATTTGCAGTTCCCTTGAAGATGGTACCCCCAAAGTTCGCATCCGTTTCGAAGATGGCGTCTTTGAAATTTGCTGTGTTGAAGATGACACGCTTAAAAGTTGTATATCTTGAAAATTTTACACCTTTGAATCTTACGCTTCTCCTAAATGTGGTATCAATGAACATCGCCCTTTTTTTAAAGGTGGCACCCCCGAATATTGCATCTTTCTCGAAGGTGGCATACTTAAACAAAGTCATTCCACTTAATGTGGCATTAATGAATATTGCATCTCTCTTAAATGTGGCATCCCTGAAATTTGTATTCCTCCTAAAGGTAGTACCTATGAACATCACTTCCTTTTTGAATATGGCGCTTTTAAACTGTACTTGTAATCGAAAAATTGCTGAATTTAATATCACTTTTTGAAAATCTCCTTTAAATTCAATTTTATTTGGAAAATCGAAGCCTGTGAAATCAAAAAATTCAAAATGCTCTTTTTCCTGCTTCTTCATCTCTTCCTCAAAGGCTTCAGAGAAAAGCAAAGATAACTCTCTATCCTTGTTAGGATAATGAAATATGCACCATTCTGAGGCATGTATTACTTTTCGTGGGCAAGGTTCTCCATCGTGAAGCTTTCCTTTACATTGAAGATTGGATGATTTTGACATTTTTTCTAATTAATATTATTTTTTTGAGCATATAAGACAATTAGTTACCGTAATCAATAGAGATTCACTTCACGTGACACGGCGCACCAAATAAGATGTCGAGCTCCCGGTCGTCGGCGTGTAAGATTCTGATGTTGGGCTCGTTAACTTCAACACCCATTTGGTTTCATCGGCTTTTATAGAATTTTAAGAGCGCGCGCCCGGTCGAACTTACGACCGCCTAACCCCGCCCATCTCCATGTGTATCAGCCTTACGAGACAAGTGCATAGATTACCGAAATACGTTGGTTATAACCGCCGTTTAGAATTGGAAAAATAAGGTTGATTGATGCTTAAAAAAGGGTGAGGTGGTCAGTCTCCGTGAACGAGGGTCTCTGTGCTCTTTATGCCTCCAACCCCTGCGACCTTCGCCGCAACGTCCTTGAGCCCGTAGTAGTCCTCAGCCTCGATGAAGACGACGATGTCAAACCTGCCGAAGACGGCGTAGGCGTCCAGAACACCCTCAATCCCCCTGATCCCTTCCAGAATCTCCAGAGGAGGAGCAGCCCTGATCTTCAACAACACAAGCCCGTACCTCAACGCATCACACCTCCAGCCCTACCAGGGTCTCGCTGGCAGCGATGCCATCAACCTCTCTGAGATTCAGCATGAGCTCCGTGAGCGCCTTCAGGTCGGCGACCTCGACGTTGGCCGCTACGTCCGTCCTTCCCAGCACTGGAAATGCCAGCTTTACGCCCTTCATTCCTGCGACAGCCCTGGCCACTTTATTATGCTTCCCCGGTTCGGTTCTAATGAGAAGACAGGCCTTCATATCCACCAGCATCTTAAATGAATGTGTTAGGATTAAAGTGATTCTAACGTGCTACGCCTAAAATAAAATAGTGATAAGTTTCTCTCACTGCGTGAAAATAATTAGACTCTAAATTTATCGAAGCATCTGAAACCCGCAACACATTCATGATGCTCCATACGCTGTTGACTAAGCCTTTGTATTTCATCATCTTATGGGGGGAGCTGAGAGGGCGTTTTAGGAGAAGAGCTGGAGGGTCTTCGTCTCCTCGTCGAACCGTTTCTCCATCTCGATGCCCTCCAGCGCCATGATGACTATCTCGGCGAATCCGTAGACGGTGCATCCCCCAAGGAGGTGGCCGCCCAACACGGTGATCACGTCCCCCTCAACGTAGGACAGGGTGATATGGGCGTGGACTAGGGGCTTCTCCTCCACCTTGCTGACGTTCCCCGAGATCGACAGGATCTCGAGGGGCCTCCTGAAAGAGAGGTACGTGCGGTTAGCGTCGGTGATGGGGAACGCCTCTGGGAGGCTCTTACAGTTCCTCAACTGAGCCTCACCCAGCAGGCCCACGCCTGAGAGGATGACGCCGGCCTCCACCCCCTCCTCCGAAGCGATATACTGAAGCGACTCCTGCAGGTCGCTCCCGGGCTTTAGCCTCGCAACGATGATTCTGCCTCCTCTCCCCATCCTGGCGTCGTATCTGACGACCAAAACCTCACCTCGATTAAGCCTAGATGCTCAGCCTTAAAACGATGATTGGGCGGCGGGCGACGGTGTGCAGCCTCTAGGAAGAGATTAATAGTTTCTGAGTCAAATCTGAAGTGTTTTGGGGATGAGATGTGAGCGAAGGAACAGAGATTGAGGGGCTTCGGCGTCGCAGGGAGGAGCTGAGAAGGGCGGCTGAGGAGGCAGCCCAGAGACAGATGAAAGGGGTAAACTCTCGGCCAGGGAGCGCATCGAGGGCCTCCTCGATGAGGACAGCTTTGTGGAGCTGGACCCCTTCATAGAGCACCGGGCCACCGCCCTAGGCATGGACCGCCGGAAGGGGATTGGGGACGGGGTCGTCACCGGCTTCGGCAAGGTGGACGGGCGCCGGGTCTTCGTCTACTCCCAGGACTTCACCTTCATGGGCGGCTCCCTCGGCGAGATGCACGCCAAGAAGATCTGCTATGTACTCAACCTCGCCCTGGAGAACGGCTCTCCAGTTGTCGGGTTCCACGACTCGGGCGGAGCTCGGATACAGGAGGGCGTCGCCTCCTTGGCTGGATACGGGGAGATCTTCCGCAGGAAC
>JABXJW010000046.1 GCA_013375395.1 Desulfobacterales bacterium | reverse complement strand
TGATGGTAAATGATCCGCTCGCATCCTCGGTCACAGTCCAGATGTCCGCATCGTATCCGCAGAAGTCCTCCTCGAATCTATGGGCATCGATTATGTCCAGGAGCTTTATAAGCTCCCATTTGTCATGCTCTATGTGGAGATTTATGAACTTGATATCTCGAAAGAAGCGCTCTGTTTTGTATTTTTCCGCTCGACCCGCGCCTGCATGAGGCATTTGCTCAGTAGCTCTCGGTGACATCTTTTTCCTCCAATTTTTTGATTAGGTCCGCCTTCTTCATCTTGAACGTACCCTTCATCCCTAACTTAGAAGCTATGGACCTTAACTCCCATATTCTGTATTTCGAATAATCGACTCTTTTGTCTTCCTCGAGGACCTCTATTTTCAACTGCACATCGCTTCGCAAGCTTTGCTTTCTAAGGTCCTCTACTATCTGTCTGTCTCTAGTCTCTATTGGCTGGAGCCGACCGAGGAAGAAGCTTCCTTTATAGGTAGGGAAGGGCCTAGGCCTTCCGAAGTTAGTAATCTTAGCCAGCATCAGACCTAGCAAGTATGCTCAAGGCAAACCGTTAACACGCAAGCATTGACATTCTCAATCGCACAGCAAGTCCTCATGGTGTAGAAATAGTATGTGGCTCTGTCGGCCGGGGATCTGAATGGCTCAATTACTATGTCTTTTTGCATCCCTATGATGAGATTGTTTTTCGGCACTAGCAGGCAGTCGGTATATTCTCCACCCCCGATTTGTCCATAGAAATCCGGGGCCACCCCATCGGTTCCGAGATCCGTTGGCATCAATGGGCAGTCGACAATCGGGACTTTATGGTAGCGGGTGATATCGCCTTCAGTTATAGCTCTGTCTCCTAGATTGGTTCCCCTTTTTTCTAAGGCAATAAGGTAGTCTTGAGTCACAAGGTCAGAGTTCAGGAAGACCATTTCTGAGAGTCCTCCTTTAGCCTTATATTTCGAGGGCATGTTTTTCAGCATGATTCCGTACTTTACTTCAAGGTTGTAAGGCTCCGCGGTTTGGATCTCTGCTATCTTTCCGGCCATCTCAAATTGGCCCTCCGGATGTTCAGCCGCACTCTCGCAATAAGCTCCGCTTTCGCATCTGCAGGCATATTTAAGGTGGGATCCCCCACAAACTTTGTTGTAGTAGTTATCTGTAGAAATTCTTGCACGGGTGATGATATAGCGCCAGCCGTCCCAAAGGCTTTCTATGTCATCATCGCACCAGGAATTATAAGCATGGGTGTCGCCCATCCAGTATGCGTACTCTAATTCGTTGCCGATTTTTGGGGCCACTATTGTCTTCATAAGGGTATCTGTGAATTCCACAGGAGAGATTCCAGAAGGAAGATCCTCGAGGTCGCTATCGAATACAGCTACTGCTCCTCTAAGCTCTTGGGTCTGGAGTTGGATTCTGTTATGAGCCCACTGTTTTTTGTACTTCGACTCGTCAAAAGCCCCGGCTGGATAAAGGATCTTTCCCTCTCCAAACCCGAGATGACGAATGTTCTTTTGCTGCCTCGACATCTTTTCAACTCGAGCATAGTGCTTCATAGCGGTTTCATCGACAATACAGGTGATGAACTTATCAGCTTCCTCTTCAGTCAGCTGAATAGTTGGAGCTGCGATAAGAGCATAGGCTTTCTGGATTTTAAATTTTCGTCTTAGATATTCTTTTGCATCTACCATCTTTACTCCTCCTCAGGAAATAGTGCTGCAGCTACAGAAGGGAAATCGCCTTTCTTTCCACCATTATCATCCCCACCTTCCTGACCTGTAATACTCTTCTTAACGGGTTTTTCTTTTTTCACTTCCTTTGCAACAAGATCCCCAACCGCATCGAGGATCTCTTTCTTGAATTCATCGCGTGCTTTTTCTATGTTTTTGGTTTTCTTTTCTTCCTTCATTGCTCTGAGTTCTTCGAGCTGTGCAACAACATCAGCGGGGAGCTCTCCATAGGTTTTCTTAACTTCCTTCTCTCTCTCCCCTATGATGCTCTCGATTATTTTGAGAACCTTTTTCAACTCTTCAACGGTTGCTTTTGAAAGCTTTGCGCCAGCTTTCTCTACATCCAAAAGATCAGAGAGATCGACTTTCTCGACTCTCTTTGAGGGATAGCCGTAGGCTGCGTACTTTGTGAGCGTCTTAAGTGCGTTTAAAATTTCTGGGGGGAAGTCTGCTTTATACTTATTTAGGATATTGACCGCTCCCTTAATTGCTTTTAAAGCAGCTTCAGGAACCTTATTTGCTTTCTCAATATCCTCGTCAGTAATTTCATCTTCCCCCAGAAAACTTTTAAGAAGTTCAACAAACTCTTCCATTTGCTGGTTCCTCCTTTTGACAATGTAGAATTGTTTTCTCGTGGCTGCGGAATCAACCAGGCTGATTTCCTCAACCTCGAGATCTTTCAGTCTTCTAGGCATAAACGTATACCTCCTATACCTCCAAACTGAAATTTTGCTCGGTTCCCCTTAAATAAAAAAAAGGCGCCCGAGCTTCGTCTAGCACTAACGGAGCACGAACGCCTTAGACGTTTCTAAACTCTAGGCCTCGCCTTCTTAGCCTAAAACTGAATCTAAAATAATAGTCTATTATTTGTCAAGATAATTTAAAATAAATTATGCCTTGGCCGCTCTTCCTCCCATGGAAAAGCTCGCAAGCTTTCCCTCCTCAACCTGCTTCCAAATATCCATGCTGGTTATTTTTATCATCAGCCACCAGGACCCGGCCTTGACCATGCCTTTGCCTTTTTTCATATCCTGTTCCGGTTGAAAGCACTCAAGGATAGGGAAGAAATATTTTTTTCCCTTGTGAAGGATCTTTATCCTATTCGTATTGGTCGCATACCTCTCCATGAATTTATACATAGCCTTCTGTATTTCTTCAGCTGAAGCTATGTCCCCCTGAGAATCCTCGACATCCGCTTCATAAACTACTCCTCCGACTATCTGTTTTTTCTTATCAATTTTAAAAATTTTAAATACAGGCTCTTTTTTCAATTCAAAGTCAAGCTTTTCAAGAGGCTTTTCGCATTCGCCATCCACCATTTCTTCTTGGCCACAGACGATGCAACGAGGATGACCGTTAGGCCAGGTATACTTAGCAGCCTTGAATTTATGAGGATATTTCGCCTTCTTTCTATTCTCCCTTATTTGCTCAGTCTCCTTTTGGTACTCTTTCTCTTGATCAAGGCTCAGTTTTTCCACCTTCTCATGGTCATCCGGAGCCAACTGCCGCATCATCCACACTCTTTTTCCTTTTTTCCCTGCTTCGGTTACAGGGACAAAACCCATCAGCCAATTGCCGTCGAAAAATCTTGAGTTTGTGATGTGGAATTTTTTGGCATGCTCATCGGCCAAGTACATCTCCCAGTCAAGCTTATCGACTCTGATCATAACTGCATACTTATGAGCTGTAGCCCCTACTTCTCCCGGTTCGAATATGTCAATCTTTTTTGCGCCTACCTCCATCCAGCCTAAGGGACCTCTTATTACTTCTATCTTTGCTTCAGCTACCCGGCTTTGCTTCCACGCAAACCTTAGACTTTGGCCTCTTTTATACCTATAAATTTTTGATAGTCCGGAGAGGTTGCCAAGCATAATCTCTCCTCCCTCCCAGTACTTGTCTCCCTTTCTTTGAAACCTGATATCAAAGTGAGCACCTTGTTCCCCAATCAAACTCTTAAGGACCTGCTCGAACTTTTTAAGATCGGACCTCGCAATCAGGACTCGACTCTGTCCCTGCTTTAATTTCTCTACCTCATCCTCCTCAATTCCCATTATATGGAGTTGGACTACTGCTGTTCCTTTGTCTCCAACTTCAAAGTCTATATTGCCGAACTCGCCGGCGGCTCCCTCCTCCTGCCTTTCTGCTTTCTGGAGAATGTTAGCCCGCCTCGCCATATCGACCACCTGGTTTGCAAAATAAGGCTCCTTTCTGTCCTTGTCTATGTCTATCACTCGAGGGCCCAGCCAATCGAGGACTGTATCCCTAGGAATAATCTCCTCAACCCCTATGGTCAGTATGTTTCCTGGGTTAGCCCTTAGCTCTGTGTTATAACTCTTCCCTAAATTCACAAGCTCCATATCTCCTACTCGAATTATATTCGTAAACTCGCTGTCTCCTTTTAAAACTCCGCATGTATAATTGAACTTTCCTCCCTTGACTGAATGCCTCTCAATAACCATGACTTTGATCTCTGCTTCGACTTTGAGTTTGGCCCAGCCATCGGCTCTGCCGGTTGTCGGCCAGGTGCTCTCTATGTCCTTAACAACCACTCCCTCAGACTGAGGCAGCTTTGCAAACTGCTTGAACTTAGATCTCAAGTCGTCCTTGTCCTTGACTGAAACTGATTTGGAAATGTCGAAATGAGGAGATGCTTTTAAGTGCTTCGAATAAAACTCCTCGAGAAGCTTCCTTCTTTCTTTAAATGGTTTCTCATGGAGGTCCTCTTTCCAATAGGGAAGATCAAAAACCGTGCATACGATTATATCGCCTTCCTCGAGTTCCGGCTTTTTCGCCATAAGGGTCATCAGCTTTATTCTCGGCAGCGGAATCCCTTTCCTTTCAATTCCCATGCTGCAGTCGAGCATAAAGTCCCCAGGAATCTTTCTAATCTCATCAGTTATTGAAGGCCAGTTGTCAGCTCTATTCTCTTTGGCTTCAGTAAGGATCCGGACTGTGTCCCCGCCTTTACAAATAATAACTCTGAATCCATTGAGCTTGGGCTCTGCAACCAAGGATCTTCCTTTCGCCCAGTTCCATATCTCCTCGACTTCGAATGCTTCGGTCAGACCGGACATCGTTGGTTTCGGAGGATCAAAATCCCCTAGGGGAGCAAGAGCCTTTTTCTCAAGCTCTGCCATATCCAGAATAGCTATAGCTGTATTATTCTCCCCAATCTTCCTTACTTGCCAGCTGGAATTAAATAACTTTTTAAAGTCCTCAAGCATCTCAAAGGTTTGTTTATGAGTTGGATCAAATCTCTCTCCCAAAGGAGAGAGGATTATAACTCTCTTTGATGCTATCCTTTGGGCTTCGTCAATAAGCCCTTTTGGGTTCCTTAAATGCTCAAGAGTATGAACGCAGACCACATTGTCGAAAGAATTATCAGGTACGTCCAGCTCCTTGGACTCAAGATCAGCCTTTTCAGCCGGGATATTTCTTCGTTTACAATGCTCCAGGGCTATATCGCTCCTGTCCACTCCTTTGACCTCATATCCCATATTATCGAGCAGTTTTAAAAGTTTGCAGGTCCCGCAGCCAAGATCAAGGACGCTGCCATCTGCCAGGTTTTTTATAACCTCCGCATTGTCCTTTTTCAGAGCCTTATCCCATTGATCCAAGCCCTCAAAATATTCTTTCTCCCCCTTTGCTAAATAAATGTTTGTCTTCTTTAAAAGAAAGTTAGAGATGAGAAGCTCGGTTCTAATTCCTGAATGGGCTCCTTCAGCTATCTGCTCAACGGTCTTGACTTTTTTTATTTCGAAATCTTTGAATAGATTTTTATTTTTAGGATCATCATTCAGACTCAGAATGAATTTGCCTTTGAGCTCGCGACAGAACTTATGGAGTTCGATCATGTTGATTTCGCCGCCCAACCGGCTAGTGCCAGTACCTGGATAAGGAGGGTCTAAATAGAAAAAAGAATCATGACCATCAAATTTTTTCAGCTCTTTATAGTCTCTATTCAAAACTTTTACTTCCTTCAATCTATCTCTGAGGATATGCAATCTGTCTATCAAGAATATTTTTCTTCCCATAGAGCCTCTATTCACTGATACGCTTCCCTGTCCATAAGAACCAATTCTTAAATAAGAAAATTTTTTTAGGTAAATGCCCTTATAGAATCTATCTAAATCGCTTTTTGGAGTGCTTCCCTTTAACCTTTTAAATGTTTCTTCATTTATCTCCCAATTGTGCTTTTTTAAATTTTTAATCTGTTCGTCAGTTACTCTCTTCATAAATCTATAGGCAAAAGCTATTTCAGAATCCAAATCATTTATCACTTCTTCTTCGCTCGGCTCCTTGGCAAACAGGACCGCCCCGCCACCGACAAAAGGCTCCACATAAGTCTTATGTTCGAGAATAAAACTTACAATTGTGTGGGCTAAATATTTCTTCCCACCTGGAGACCCGAATGCGGGCCTTATGCCTTTTTCTGTTTCTTCAAAGTCTATTTTCTCAATATCCTCTTTAACCTCAACTCTCTTTGTTCCCTCTTTAGCCCGAAGCACCAGATCGAACAACGGAAGATAATCGCTATGGGGCCCTTGAGGGGCATAGACAAAGTGAGTATCCTTCTTGGTCTGGTTTTTGAGAAGCCTTCCTATCTTAAGCTCCAGGCTCTCGTCTCGATGGTCCTCGGACTCTCTGACAATGACATCGACATCCTCTGCATCTTTGGGAGACACAACATATCCTCCTCCTATACTTAAATAATCCGGGACAACTACTATATCTCCAAGAGAAGGGACATCGATTCCCCACATAGAGCTTTTAAAAATTCTATCAAAGATCTCCCGGTCTATGTTTGTCTCTCTTGAAAACTTCAGGCCTCGGGACCTCATCTCCAGCTTAAGGGCCAAATAGCTATTTAAAATATCATTCCGATCCAAGCCCATCGCTTTCTGCAAAGAGGACCCGTGGAAATATCTGTCGTAGATATCAATGAACCTTCCTCTTAGGCTGTAGAGTTCTTTTTCAGATACGGTCTTCAGGGACTTCTCATTTATGTCTTCTATTCTCATTTTTTCCTATAACCTTCCCTATAGTTGCAGCTCGGCCTGATGCACTTGGCCATAAGTCGCCATCCTTGCCGGCCTAAAGTTGATCTTGAGCATACTCGTTTCACATACATCCCGCTTCCGCAACGAGGACAACTCTTCTCTGCTAGCTGCAGCATTCGCCTAGGGCCTCTATTGTTCTCAATCTAACTCCACATTATAACCGGCGACTTCCACACCAGCGGAAAAGGAACTTGGAATTCCATCATGGTTATCCTGATCTCCTCTCCCGCCCCAATCGAATCATATTCGAAATGCAGCTCGAGGAGGGAATAGTCGGTGATCAGCTCGGCTTCATCGGTATCCAGTGGACCTCTGATAGCAATCGCATAGTCGGGTATTCTGCTAATTGACTTTGCTTTATATACTTGTGCAATCAACATTGTGCCTTGATACAGATACCCATTAATGCTCTCGCCTTTACCTGCACCGATTGCCATCGCCCAGATCCTGACCTCATGCGAATCCTTTGTGCGCGGCGGTGTAATTGGGGCTAGCCCAACCTTCAACATAGTATTTCCTTCGACACATTTAACATATGTCGCATCGCCGTCCTGGACTTCCTCATCTACCGCCTCATGGTGTGTGGGAGCGCCCATTACTCCCCATCCACCATCAGCTATGGTTCTGTTGGGTCGTGTTACTGGTAGCGCCATCTTACTCGAAAGTCATGGTCACGGTTAAGCCTTTAGGGGCCGTTGAATGCATCGCGACAACATCGGCGCGGATTGTATCTCCAGTCAGAATCTCGGACTGGGCGGGGTCTATTACGCAGTTATCGGCCCACCATACATCGCCTATCCGTATGTTGGTTGTAAACATATAATAATTGCTTCCGTTCCTTCTTTTCGTTAGCCGGATATCCGTTGTGCCGCCTATGCCTTTATTATTGCCCACTGCTCCTATGGCAGCAACCAAATTCATGCCGTTCATAGCGACGGGGACGACGAACATGGTCAGCCCGTTTATCAGATATACCGATACATCCCTCTCAAATAAGCATATGCCGAATCCTCTGCTCGGACTATCACCGCGACCAGGGATGCCTTCCGGAATACGAGGCTGGAAATATAGAGTCCCCGTGAACGGGTTGAACCTTATAAGCATTTTATGCCCTCATCAGTAATCATAAGTTTCCCGCTCCTCCCAGCTAAAATTGAATTCCGTCGAGCTATTGGCCCAGGATATCCCGAGCATGTCTTCCGGGCATCCGGAGCCTTCAACATATGCGATCTTCCGTATCCGCCAGACGGGATTGCTCGTTCTATCCTGATAGCGTGGCAATGTTTCGCCTATGTATTCCAAGCGGCCGCATTCGTCGTAAGCGAATCTTTGTGAAAGATCTTGTCTCAAAGCCCGCCTTGCTTCGCTTCCTTTTATCATCCTTCCTCCCTCTAGGCCGCCACCCATGTGCATTCGCATCCGGGATGGGAATCAGCCGCAACGGCCCTGGCCCCATCAACCGGATATACCTGGCCGTGGATATTCTCCAAGCACCATTCGCAAGAGTCTGGACTGGATACGCCTTCCAATTTTTTAATCCCCATCTGATCGTATCCTTGAAAGGAGCCTTCCCATAGAGCATCCTTAGTCTCCGTCCTTGCTATAAGATCAGCCCTTTTTCTATGCATCCTCCGGGCATAGACATTGGACATCCCTTTGATTCTGGCTACCGTGTACTCCGGCTTATTAACTATGAGCCATTCATGATAATTGGCAACTGCCATCATCTGTCTTTCTGTCAATCCAACTAGAGGTCTAAGTTCCTTGGCAATTGCCTGGATGGTCTTTCCCTTGTCTATCCCGGTAATTATATATTTCCTGATGGCCTTCATGGTCTCATCGGCAACTTCCCTCACAAGAGCAGCTGAGTTCTTGGTAGCCCATTTCACGGCCGCAACTCCAATAGGATCGAAGCGCTCCTGTTTCAGGATGCGCCTTTCAACAACTGCCTTCCCTCCTTCCGCCAAGACGTCAAGGAACCCGGGTTTCAGGATCCTCTCGCCTTGCTCCTTCAGGTCCTCCCAGTCTGCAAGCCTTTCGGTTATAAGTTTAGGGCTTCTGCCTTTTATTTTTCCAAGCCCCTTTTGAACCTCTCTAATCATAAAGTCTAACCACTCATCAAGCCTCCTTGCGATCTTGCCTTCGTTCTTTGTAAGAAGCATTCTGAACGTGGCAAGGGTTCTTTTTTCTCGACCCATCCTCTTCAGGATGACAGTCATCCCATCAGAGATTTTCTGTAGAGTCGAAAGAGCTACTTCTCTTTCAAAGTTTTCTCTCATCTTCTGTCTCGCGGCGGAATTAATACTGGCCTGTGGATTAGGCGATCTCCTTTAGCTTCGACCTTTTTGACATCCTCCGGCCGGACTTCTTTAACCATCGCTAGGTTCTCAATAGGAATGAGAATGGGCTTTCCTTCCATAGATTCAAAATGGAGAACTGATGGCTTCCCTTCTGCTATTGCTTTTCCTATCCTGGCGATTAATTCTTTATCCAGGGTTTTCCTGGCTACGACATGAATCGGAGGCTGTTTAAGAAATATCGCTATAGGCATTTCATTCTCCCGTCCCATGGATTCCTTCCTCATCGACTCCTAGAGGAAGAAGCCTTACCTTCGCCTCCTCTATTGCTTCCTCGATCATCTGCTTAACATCTTCAATTCCTGTGAGGACTACCTGTCTTTGTTTCTCTATCGACCCTCCCTCGAGCGGAGTATAGCCGGCTGAAACAAAATGCTGATCGCCTTCTGGATAGGTCTCGCCGGTTTTGTATTTTTTTATCAGATAGTTTGGACTCAAAGCTCCCATCCCGAAAAGCATCTGATCCACTTTCACCTCGGCCGAGAGGTCCCGGATCTCCAGAGGATTCCATTCGAAAGCGTAAAGCTCCGAGTCGAGGGCACCTCGAATGATCATCTTCGTTACGATATCGGCAGTAGCTCGCTTCAGAGGATTGACCACAGAGCTTATATAAATCTTCGATGCCTCGATTGCGGTCGTCCCTCCCAGGGCCCCGACCTCGGCAATCCCTATCCTGTAGGGAGGCATCTTATAAGCGGAGAGGACCTCGTCCCTCAAGCTCTTCTGATAGAGCTTGAACGAGCCTTCCTTCACATCGACTCCGAGCTTGTCAACCTTGACCTCGCCATCCACCGGGCAACGGAGCACCGCAGTCTTATGGGAAGACTCCGAGCCCTTGATCTCGACATCGATGAAGTCCGAAAGCTGCTTAGTTGCTCCCTCTCTCCATTTGCCTTTGAGAGTTATCAGAGCGGCCGGTATTCCGTAGTTCTCAAAGAAGGCCAGGTTGTAGTCCCGGACCCCTATGAGCCCTCTCACCGATCCGACCGCAGGAAGAATATTGGGGGCTCCATAGTAGTCCGATTGCTCATAATAGTTCCTGTAGTAGATAAGCTCGTGGGCTATATTCTTCGGCCCTTTGATGGGCTCTCCTGTCTTCGAGCTTATGTCTTCCGGAGAGGAGAACCTCTTGAACCAGACCCTCCTCTGGTTCCTTGTCTGGCAAAACTTCGCCTTCGACTCATGGACCTTTATCGTATGAGCCGGGACATGCCAAAGTCCTATGGCTATGTCATCGCTATCTCTCTGCAGTTCAATCGAAAGCCAGCCGATGACCCCCCAGTCTATGATCGCTTTCTCGACGATTTCGGATATCGTCTCCTCCTCGGGGTTCGGGTCCATGAGGAAATTCTTAACTCTTTTCTCCTCGTCTTTATCCTCCTTGCCCTCCTCAGTCGGGATGACCTTATATCCTTGACCGACCACATCCTTGGCAATCTGCTTGACGCAAGAGTCGAAATAGGTACAGTTATCCTGGAGAAGAAGAAGTCCGGAAACCTCAAAAGGAAGAGGCACCAGTCCATGCTCCCTGAAATATTCCTCCTCTTTCAACTGCTCGGACTTCGGCCTCTCCTCAGCTTTCCTCAACCTGACCGGGAAGAAGTACTTGTCAGTTGTTATAAAATAAACTTCTCCGCTGTCCTCCTTCATCAAGCTTTCTTTCTTGCTCATCTTATCCTCCCTCTGTATAGACCCAGCCCTTGCCGTCCTCCGGCTCCTTCGGCCGGGCTTTCCTCTTCTTCTTCTCCCCGTTCAGGAACCCTTTCTCAACCTTCTTCGCATCCGGACCGAGCGACTTTCGGAACTCCTTCGAAGCATCAGAGAGAAAGCCGAACTCGCCATGGATCTCCTCCCTCACGCTCGTGGATTTTCCCGGCCTGTAAACGTCTCCGGGAAAATCAAGGTCTCCCTGGGCTACCGTAACACAACCGATGGCACAGACGTTCGCACAGTCGTCATGTCCTCCAGGAAGGAAGTTGTCAACGAGGTCCTTCCCTCCGGAGCGAGTCCTTCGTTGCAGGGATTTGAACTGGGACTTCAACCTCGAATTGTCCAGAAGTTCCACATAGCCGTTGTTAAGAAGCGGAATGACTTCCAAATAAAATTCTGACTTCGATGCCTTTGGTTTTATAACATCTATTCCCTGGTCCCGGAATGCCGAGGATACCCATTCCCCTGCGTACCGGTCGGACTGGATCTCCGTTATTCCATACTTCTTAAATATCTTTGAAAAGTCCTTGACCGCAGTCTCGGGCTTGAATGGAGGAATCGCCTCTCTCAGGAGATCGACAATTATCCTCCTCTCCTCCTTGTGCGTTATCGACATCGTAAAAGAATCGGACCGTGCTCCGCTCGGATCGATCGCCCCCACATACTTTGTCCCGCTCACATAATCCAACTCGAACCTCTTAGGCACAACCGCGGCATCGATGACTTCAGGCGGTATGGCGCCGGAAACATCCTTTCTCCATTCGCCCCCGTATTCAGACGCAGCAGCCTCGGGATCATCCTTATATGCCTGCTCAATCTCCTCCCGGCTGAATGTGGGATTCATCGTCAGAGTCGGCGCCTTCCAGCAAAGTATGGGACCCGGCTTCCCATAGTACCTATCCATCTTCTCGGCCATGACTCCCTGAGCAATATAAGGAGAGGAAATAGCAATCATCAAACTCTCGGGAATGGTACCCATCGATGGCCGCAACGCCCTTATGACCTCAACATCTTGGACCGCCGACTCCGCCTCCCATCTCCAGAAGCTCACCTCCTCCAAAATGGCACAAACCACGGTCTTTCCCCGAATCCCCCGGTAGCTGCAGGGAAGGCACGATATGGTAAGCCCGTTCTTCAGGTCAACATCCCAGACTCGCGGTATCTCTATTTCCCGCTTCAGAATCGGATTCGACTCCAGGGCCCCCATTATGTAATCCTTCACGGTCCTGGCCTGAAACTTCGTAACCGACAATGCGTAAATATACGGCCGCTCCCCCGGACTCAAGTGCTTACTCCAGTCCTTGAACAGCCCGAGATAAACGGCCAGAAGCGAGGCGATCGAGCTCTTGCCCCCGCGCCTCCCGACCAGAACCCAGGCCTCCCGAATCTTGCCATCAAAAGGTTTCTCCAATGCTGTGCAGGCCCTGAATATTTTCAGCTCCTCACTATCCATCCCCAAATTGAAAAGCGCTTTCAAAAACACCTTCCATGACTTCCATGTCTCCTGGTCCCGGAAAAGCGAGGCCAAAACCCTCGGACTCTCCATGCCCTCGATTATGTTCATCTCCTCTTCCTTCCTGCCTTCTCCGCATCAACCTCCGCCGCCAAATCGAACGGAGTCCTGACCTTGTCCAATTTCATCTCGTTAATCCCCAACGCACTCAACGCCCTCCGCTGCACCTCCAAAAATTTCATGTACTGACTCATGCACGGCTGAAACTCTATCTTCTTGTATGTCTTCCACCTCGTCGTGTCTATCATCGTCCCCAATGCCTCCATGTACACCTCAACATGCTTCATCATCGCCTCGCACCTGACAACCTGCCTTATCAATAGCTCCTTCTGCACACTCATCTCCCCAACCGCTCTCTCCAAATTCAAACTCAATCGGCTCAAATGCTTCTCTATCTTCTCCTTCCCATCAATCGACGGCAGCTTCCCGGTCGCTATTATCGCAAATGTCCCATGCTTCAATGCCGCCATGTTCCCAGGCACAAACCTCCCCTTCGAATCCTGATTAGCCGATACTCCAGATGAACTTTTCTGGGATGGTGTTTTAGACCTCCGACAGTTTTTTGATTTCGATTTTTTTATGATTTGATTTTTCATTCTTATTACAACGGGACTGAAACCCGGAATTTACGCAAAAATTATTAAAAAACAGCTCATTTTGCTCCGAATTCCTCTCTGTAAGTCGCTGAAAACTCTATATATTAACTTAAGTTGTGTCGCATAACTGATATTATGTCAACTAACATTTTATCTCTCTCGAGCCTGCCGTGCAAGTTAGCATTCCGCCCACATAAGGCAATTGAGATTGAGGTTCACTATCGCCCTTTGAAAGAACAACCTCAATCATTCAATCTATAGAAACCTTCTTTTGCTATGAAGGCTCTGAGCATAGCTATTAATTCCTCTCTATGTTTTTGTTCTCTGAAAACAGGGCTGAAATAGATAGCCGCTTTCGGAGTCATGGAATGGAGATCATAGATTATCTCATCAGCTTTCTTATGCTTAGAGAGAAAACATAAATCTTTATTAGACTTATTATTCTGTTCTTTACTCATACTCCCTTAGTATAGATAGTATCTTATAGATTGGTAAGGGGGGTCTTGGTCTCATTTTTTTTTGTCCTTCATGTTCTTGATATATTCCTTGATGTTTTTTATCTCCGTCTCTATCTTGACAAGCTTCTCTCCGTGCTTGATGCATATGTCGCCCTTTCCCGGAACCATGTTCGGTGCCGGATTCACTGGTCGTCTGCGGTCCCTGTTATTCTTGCCGTAGTACCATCTCTTGGCTTTCTCCCACGCTATGATGATAGCCACAAGCAATATGGCGACTCTCTCCACCCACTGGACTATATGCTGCTCCATAAATCAGTCTCCCTTCTTTACCAAACCTCGCCCGCCTTTTCCCGGAGGCGTTCTATCTCCTGCTCGAGCATCTTGACCCAGACCATGAATTCCGGGGTGACGATGACATCTCCATTTTTTGTTATTCCCCTTTCTCCTTCTTCTTTAATATATTCTTGGCCTTTGACTGTGAAGCCGACTATGTCCACTTCGGGTCCGGGATTGAGGACGTCGAATACCGGAAGGGGAGGGGAGGGGCGGAAGACGCTGCAGCTAGCGGCGAGGAAAAATAGAATCACGCAGCTTATTGAGATCAAGCTCTTTGATTGTTTTCCGGACATCTTCGAGTTCTCCTTCACGCTTTTTTTTGCGGATCTCCAGATAGCCCTTCCTGAATATCTTCAGGAACTCGAGGATTATCGTCAGGATATTTTTCATTTTTTCTTAACCATGAAGGGATCTACTATCTTATAGGGACCTCTTCTGTATCCAAGGGGCCGCATCTTTATGAAGGCATTCTGCTCAATGGCTTGCTGCCGGTTCAGGGTTTTGCTGCTTCCTCCCGATGAACCTATGAGAAAGCAGTCGTTTATCATCATCTCAACATGCGCTGCCTTTGTGCCTTTGAACCAGAACACAAGGCAGCCGGCATAGCCCTTCGGGACTTGCTTGTCCATGAACGACTTGTAGAGGCTGTCGGCCGTCATATCGATTTTATGTTTTATTTTGCCCACGGATTGAAGAACCTCGAGGACGAGGCCGGAGCAGTCGAAGCCCGCCATGGGATCGTCTCCTCCCCAAAGGTAGGGGAGGAACAGAAGCCTTTTGGCATACCAGACGGCTTGCGTTCTTTTGTAATCGGAGAGGAGCCTGTTCTTTGTCAGCAGGCCGAGAAAAGACAATCCAGGCATCTTTGGGATCCTGGATTTAAAATAGTGAGGAATAGAATATTTGTCAAGAATAATCCAGCGGAAACCCTCCCCTTACCCTTGCTTCCGGAAAGTCATGGACTAGCTGGTTTCAGTTTGCTGATGATCTTCTTTCCGCCGTTGGCCAGTCCGAATACCGAGACCAGGATCCATATGGCTTCGGCTGTGATCGGAGTTCCCGTTTTGATATAGAAATAGAGCACAACTCCGATCGAGACGAGAAAAGACAGGAGAATAGCGCCGGCTCCTTTGATCCGAATCTTCCAGCCTTTGAGGATGTCCTTAATGAACTGAGTAGCTAAAAGTACTACAGCAACCATAGCTGTTGCGTCCATAATTCACCTCCTTTAAAGTTTTTCATTTGTGACCGAAGGGCTCAGCCATCTTATGGCTTTCTCTTTGCCCTCTTTTACCCAAATTTTTATAAACTCAACCGCGGATTCTATAGTGCGACAGTACACATCAAGGTTGTCTTCGAGCGGTGATTTTCCCGGTGTTTTTCCTTCGACAACCCAGCCATTGTCAATGCGTCTTAAATGAAATTCATAGTCCATAGCCAAGTTTTACCTCCTTTAAGCAATGATTGCTATCTTCCCTTAGGTGGCTCGAGCCGGATGCAATAGAAGTCATTGTTCTGCTTGCTTTCCTTATCCGGCTCGAGCGGGAAATGCCGGGTATCGCACTTCTCGATTTTTTCGAGGATGCCGTATGCTTTGTAGAACGACTTGCCGTTCACGGTAAAGTGCTTGCGGCTTTTGTGCCAGATGAGCGCATAGCTGCCCGGGCAGACATCTTTCCAGAACCAGAACCCGATCTTGCTGGCCTGCTTGTCGAAAAAAAATACAACGAACTTGAACCCATCGCCTATCATTTCCTTCGCATGGCGGTTGAACGACATGCCTCCTTTGTTGACGGTCACATACGGTGCCGGAAACGTCTTGCCTTGCCCGCCCCTTGCCGATATGAATTTCTCGTATGCCATCTTCTCTCACCTCCTTTTTCTAAATAAAAAGAGCAGCGAGGGACCGGGAGAAATCTGCCAGAAAGACCCGGTAAATGTCAGCAAAAGGGGGGTAATTGATGGAACCAATGGCGGTGCGTTTACACCGGTTTTGGCAGGAGCATTTTTCATTTCTCGCCTCGCTGCTCTTTTTCTTCAGGCTTTGCAATCTTTTGAGGAGACTGCACAGCCTGCTTGTTCCAATTTATTATAGAGTCTCTTTGTTCCCAGGCTTCTTTTATTTCCCACATGGCCTCTTCAAGCTGTCTCTGCTTATTCAATATTTCGCTTTCTCTCCTGGACAGGGATTCATACATTATGGCTGCGCCCAAGAGGAGGCCCAGGAGAAGCCCTGCTATAAACTGCCAGGTCAAAAACTTTTTAATTTTCATCAGCCTTTAGTTATCCTTATGTTCAGCCTGGGTTCAAGGTCAAAGAACTTTGACGCGGCAACCTCAATGAATTGGCTGTCGTTCTTATATGCCAGGCCTTCGAGAGCATCGAAAACGCTCTTTATAACATTGTCTATGTCCGGCCTTTTGGTTGGTCTTACTATTCGTCTCTCCATGAGGTCCTTTTTTTTCTTGCTAAAAGATTTGGGGATGGTTTGGTAGATCCCCAGCTCAAGGGTCAATTCTCCTTCAAGGGGCTGGAAGCTCGGGTATTTAGTGGCGAAGAGCTGCTTTATATAGGTCTCGTAGTTTATGGTTTTTTTAGGAGTGTAGGTTCCGACCGGGGACCATTTCGGCCGGAGCTTTCCCTGGGGTTCGCCAGGGACTCTTAAAGTAATTATATCTATCATTTCTCTTTCCCTTTCCCCTTCGACAGCCTATCGAGTTTTCCCTCCAAAGTTTTTATTTGTTCTCTCAGCTCCTTGATTTCGCCGTCTCGAGGCTTCATCATCCCCAAGTATTCAGCCACTCTCTTGGCCAGCTCGTCGGATGGCGTCGTGTTTCCTTTTTGCCAGTAAAGCAGGGTCCTGTAGGTGATGTTGCAGTCCTTCGAGAGCTTGTACTTGCTTACTTTTTTCTCTTTCAGGAGCCGATTGAGATTGTTCCCTTTCAGGCGTGCCTTGATTAGTTCGATATCCGCCAATTTCTTCACCAGGCCGCTTCTAAGCGACTTTTTTTGATAACGTGACACTTACTATTCACTTTTTGCTTTTCCTACTAGGATTCGTACTAGGAAACCTAGGTAAATTCGCCATGTTTCAGCCATGTCTCGGACTTTTTTCAGCCAGCCGGACCCAAAAGGCTCCCTCTTCACTTAGATTTTTCATGGTTGCCTCCTATTTATCTTGTTTCTTTTCATCAATCTCATCGAAATGTTTTTTCATCTTTTTAATATCTTCAT
This sequence comes from Desulfobacterales bacterium, assembly GCA_013375395.1. GTDB lineage: Bacteria > Desulfobacterota > Desulfobacteria > Desulfobacterales. Next base: position 3,271 of record JABXJW010000046.1, on the reverse strand, counting down.
ACATTCTCAAACAGCGTTTGCATGTAACATGTTGCCAATCTGTGGTTAAGTCAGAAAAAGAGCCAATGCCACAAAGAGATTTGTCATTAGAATAACAATGCAATTTATTCATTTATCCCCCCTGTTAGATTCTTTCTTTACCTCAAGCACGGCCAATACGGCTTTCAGGCAGGCTTCAAGGGGAGTCTCGCCATCTGCCCATGTCGCAGTTTCTTCAATAATCCTCATTCCCAAGTCATCAGTTGCAGCAAATCCAAATGAAAATTCATCCTCATCTTGTTGAAGCCCTATAATCCAAAGTCCCCTCTCCCTCAAAAACTCCAAGCAGTCGGATATGCTCCAGAGGGGGAAACAATTTTTAATAAAATATGGATCATCTTGTAAGTGGGCTAATTTTACGCTTTGAACAACAGCCTTTTTTAGTCCTTCATCCCAATACCAATCCCCATAATCAATCTCCTTCCCATGCCTCTCTGCCACCTGCTTGCACAGGCTTATTTCTTTTTTGGTGAATTCCATCTTCCTTCCTCCTTCGTTTTTTCTCCGGCCTCGGCGGGCTGATAGTCAATTTCTATGCAGTGACTATAATCCCCAGCTTCCTCGAACCACACATCCCACTCTTTCACAATATTTCTTAAATGGGGTTTCAAAGACTCCGGATCCAACACGGAGGAAAATATCATTCTTTTCATTCCTGTTCTTTTATACAGTTCTTGTAGGATCGGCTTTAATCTGCCCTCTACCGCAGGTATCCAAATCGCACCGTCTTTTATTACTGCATACCCCCAGTTTCCCTGAATTAGCCTATCCTCTTCCCTGTTCAATCACTCCTCCTTTGTGTGGGATTAACTTTAAGGTTTTTCCTTAAAACTCGAATAGCATCAAATTGCTCTGCACTTAGGGCGAAATGATTTTCTTTATGAGATAAATAAACATCACCCCTTCTGCTGATTGTAACCATCAATTTCCTCCTATCCCTTATTGCATTTAACACACCATCATAAATAGGGGGTGATTCCCGTTTCCAGGGAAAGGTTGCTTGAGTTCCACCTTTTCTTAAAATATATGCCCTCACTGGCTCATATTTCTTCATCTTCACCTCCTTGCTGGTTGGGGGATGCTATGTTTTTTATGCCACTCTATGTGTTCTAAAAGTTCTCTCTTTGATTTGCCCCCATCAACTGATTCTTTGAAAACGCAGATGGTAACGCCACAATATCTGCATATTCCCATATCGCACCAAGGACAAATTGAAGTTCCGCCCACAGATGCTTCTATGACGGGCTCGCCGCAAATAAGACAGGGTGCCTTATCGTCGTATTCAATTTTTTTCCTCTGTCCATTTACATCTCTATAAATTGCAGTTTTCATTCTTCTCACCTCCGGGTTGACATAACTTTCTTATGCGACATTTTAAACATATCCTTCCGGATCCAAATCAATTTCAAAGTCCGATTGGGGCAGCCTTGCTATCACATCCCATTTGAACTTTTGATAGCGGCAAACAGCCTTGTCTTTCGGCAGGAGCCTCAAAAGAATGGCCAAGGCGAGCTGGGCCGGGCCCGAGCCTCCGTATCCCCAGTTGAACCCATCCGGACTATGATTGGCTACTTTTTGACTCCTTCCAGGCAACAATTCCTTCCCGTCAATCCAGATCCTTCGAGTTTTCCAATCTCCCTTAATTTTCATTCCACCTCCAAATTGCCATAACTGGCTATGCGGCTCAGAATTTCCAAATATTTTTTCTCTTTTCCCTCCTTGCCCTAGCCTTTTTCCCTTCCTGAATAAAATCTAAAAGCATAAATATAATAAAAAGGGTAGCATTCTCGATAAGCAGCCATTTTCCAAAATCAAGGTAAGCAACAGTAATAAAATTTGCGTAAGTTAAAATTCCAAAGATTATAAGACCAACCCTTGCATTCATTTTTTACCTGAGGGAAAGATAGCATTCCATAGCAAAGTAGGCTTTTTCGATTCTTCTTGCAGATCCCGCCGTTTATTTGCCTCTTCAGGCCCTATGCGCCAAAGCTCATACCTGGCCGAGCTCAAAGTAGGACCGTGTAGATTTTTCGATTCTAGCCAATCAGCAAAAACCTCGCAGGAGTGCGGTTGACCGGTTTCTTCATCATTTATCATCCCTCCGCCGAGCTCATCCCTCCATAAATAAACTTCCTTCCCGCACCATTTACACTTCATTTCAATCTCCTCTAAGCACGAGTTAAAAGAGAGGCGAGGGCTGGCGCCCAAAGGCGCTCCCTCGTTACCTGGCTGCTTATTATTTTGCTCACCAACCTCTCATTTTTCCTCTTTTTCTTTATCGATGGCGTCGGCTATCACTTCCCGGACGAACTTCTTGGCCCCTTCCTGGCTCGTCTCGTACAGCCTCCAGCCTCGCCCGTAGGCCGACATCCTGAATAGGCATTTGCCCGTATATGCTGTCTCGTCATTCTTCTTCTGCAGAAAGTCCAGTAATTGCTTATCTGTATATTTCATCTTGGTTCCCCGACCTCCAGCCTCACCTTCACCATCCTTTTTGCATCGAGGATGATGTAGTCGTTATCCTTCAGGAATTTCAAAAAATTCCACACGGCCAATGCCACATCGATCTTTAGATCCGCTGGTGGATAGGATTCCGCGAATTTCAAAAATAGCTGCGCCTCTTGCTTTTCGAGCTCTTTTCCTTTAGATTCTAAAAGTCGTTTGGTTTTATCCTTATGCTTTGGGCCGGTCGGCTTCCGGGCTGTCGGCCCTTTCTTTTTTTCTCTCAATTTTAACCTCCCTTAAAAAGTTTTTTTGAATCCCTTTTCTTTGATATCGATTCTTATGATCTCCACCGGCTGGCTGACTTTATAAGCACTGTACTTCCAGATTTTGCCGTCCCACTCAAACTCTCCGTCTATGCGGCGTCTGACTATCTCCTGGTCGCTCAGGTCCTCCAAGATGGTTTTTATAATGTCCTTCATTTTAAAAGCCCTTTTCACATCGGGGGCCTATACTGAAAGTCAACATAGTCCTTCCAGTATTCGTTCCTTAGGAAGCCCGCAGGGTATTTTTGCTGTTGCTCAAACCCGTCCCGTATCCTCTTATGCTTAAGAAATCCCATGTAGCCCTTAGCTGCTTTCATTATGATCTCGAACTCGACTCCCTTGCGCCTCAGCGCCTTGAATGCCTTGAATGCGTCCTGCCTGCTTACCTTGTAGTCGTAGTAGTCCCAGAACTCTTTAAATTCTTTTCTGAATTGCTCTTCTGCCGGCTTTAGATCGGAAGAGCA